>DASVIG010000161.1:0-2427 GCA_036382195.1 Candidatus Nanopelagicaceae bacterium | reverse complement strand
CAGCAAGGGCGAGATTGCGGCGGGGGAGAGTGCCAATGAATTTTCCTCGACGGAATGGATTCTCCACTAGGTAATGAGTAATCGTGGCAAGAAGGATCGATGCGGCGACAAGCGCGATTCTGATCGGTACCGACAGCTTTCCCACTCCTCCGGCCAACGGAAGTACCAACAATGGCCAGTGCCATAAATAAAGGGAGTAGCTGATGCGTCCAAAGAAGAGCACGACTCGATTTCCCAGAACTCTTATCGGACCTAGCGGAAGAAAGTTCATTCCGCTGACAATGATCAGGGCGGCTCCCAAAGTCGGCAAAAGTGCGGGAACTCCAGGAAACTGCGTCGCATTGCGCGAAAAGATTCCAGAATAAACAACGGCCCCGAGCCCCGACCACCCCAATATTGTGGCGATGAATTTGGGAATTTTGGATAGTTGCCTTCCCCCAACAGCGAGTATTGCGCCGAGTGCAAGTTCCCACGCTCGGGTAGGCAATGAGAAAAAAGCCCATGGTTGAGAACGCGGTAGTAGCCATAATGCAAAAGTGAAAGAGGCAACTGCGATGAGCACCACGGCAAGGCCGACATTTCGTCGCGGCTTCCTTGTTTTTCGAGTCACTAACAGAAGAAGAGCAGGCCAGAACATATAGAACTGTTCTTCCACCGAGAGTGACCAGAAATGCAGTATGGGAGATGGTGCAGATCCAATGGCAAAGTAATCGATAGCATGATGGGCGAAGACCATGTTGGACACGTAGAGAGCGGCCGAACCAATATCGATTGCAACCCCAGGTATCAGTAAGGGAGGCAATACGAAAATGGAGGCGATCAAAGTGGCAGCGAGTACGAGACTTGCGGCGGGCAGAAGCCGTCGGGCGCGACGAGCATAGAATCGGCTCAGTGAGACCCTGCCGGTGCCCTCAATCTCTCGGATGAGCATTCCGGTAATAAGGAATCCTGAAATAACAAAGAAAACATCCACTCCAACGTAGCCACCGGAGAACCCCAGGGATGCGTGAAAAAAGAGGACAAGCAAGACCGCGATACCTCGGAGGCCCTCAATATCGGCCCGAAAGCCAGTATTTTCCTGCGTAGTTTTTTCGCCTGTCGACGATTTCATTACTTGAACTTACTGCATCAGCCGATTCATGCATTCTTCAATGCGAGAGAAGCTCTCAATTCCCACGAAATTCACAAAAAAACCACTAATCATCCGTTCAATTTGGTAGGTTCGATTTATGGATGTCATTAGAGGCGATATCGGCAGATGCTAGTTTTTGCTTTGTTTCTCCTGGTAATTGGCACCGAGAGGGTCATGCTCTCCGAACGGTGGCCGCAACTGGATGGCGTGCGTCGTCGCTGGAATCACTGGTCTCCTAAGGCCAAGGCTTATATGCGCTCTGCACCAGGTACCTTCACCTATCTCTTCGTGCTCGTAATTACTACATGGGTGCTGCAGACCTCCAGTAGCAAGATTGCGAATGAATTACTATTGGCGAGAAGTACCAACCTGCATCATCTATTTGGTGACCCGATGCGGGTCCTGTTTGGAAGTGCTTTTTGGGTTTCTAGTGGCGAAGAACTGCTTTTCACCATTCTCATATTCTCGCTCATTGTTGCGCAAGTCGAACGCTGGTTGGGCACCGCGCGCACTGTCGTCATTTTCTTTCTGGGCCATGTTGGAGCAACTGTCATTGTTGCCCTCTGGTTATGGGCCTCCCTTAATTTCACTTATGTGAAGTCACCAATAACGAATGCCCAAGATGTCGGTGCAAGTTATGGATTTGCGGCGTTGGCAGCCATTTTGGCATTTAGAATCTCGTTGCCAAGGAGGTGGCTTTACATCACTGTGGTACTGGCGATTGCTGGTATAGATCTAACGTTGGAACCAAGTTTTACAAACTGGGGACACGCCATAGCAGTTGCGCTCGGTTTTATTTCTTACTTTTTCATCCCGCGTCGCTTTCGAATACGACGATTAGCATCAGAAGTCCAATAGTGAAAGCTAAGAGTTGACTACGACCTCTTGATACATACCGTTGGCGTAATGATTCTTTAAATTGCATACGAACTCGTATCGTCCTGGCGCGAGGGTCAACGTCGTCCACCCAACAGAACCCGCAGTAATACCATTGCCTGTACCCGCACCACAAGAATTCGATGCTTCACCGAGGCTCCCGGTTTCATCGACTTTCCCGTCAGATCCTGGAATTCGCTGCCCGGCAGATTGGTCGACAGCTAACGGCAAGACCACCAATTCATGAGTACGCCACCCCATATTTGTTACCACGATAGTCACTTTTCCTGCGGCGAAAGTAGATGGGATCGCCGTCAATCGCATATGACCTCCCCGTGGGGCGTCTCCACCCATCATTCGAGTCATCCCCATATCGCCAACTGCAACATCGATGATGTGTCCGGTCAGGTTTGTGGGCG
>DASVIG010000160.1:0-4674 GCA_036382195.1 Candidatus Nanopelagicaceae bacterium | reverse complement strand
TGTTTGCGGGGTCTTGCCGCGGATAGTTTTTCCCAGCACTCCTTTTACCGATGGATACGCGTAGAACGCGCCTTGTGGCATGGGACAGGTGAATCCAGGGACTTCGTTCAGTAATCCGACGATTAGTTTGCGTCGGCGATCGAAAGCTTCGCGCATCGCGTGCACTGCGGAGAGGTCCCCAGTAAGTGCGGCAATTGCGGCGCGTTGGGAAATGTTGGAGACGTTGCTAGACAGATGCGACTGCAAATTTGTTGCCGCTTTGATGACATCTTTGGGACCAATCATCCAACCCACACGCCAGCCTGTCATGGCATATGTTTTTGCAACGCCGTTCACGATGATGGTGCGGTCCGCTAATCCTGGAACGAGAACGGGAAGGCTGGGTGCCACTGCCCCGTCGTACAGAAGATGCTCGTAGATCTCATCCGTGATGATCCAGATCTGGTGCTTCAATGCCCATTCACCGATGGCCTTGATTTGTTCGGGCGAGTAAACCGATCCAGTGGGGTTACTGGGGGAGCAGAAAAGGAGAACTTTGGTCTTGGGTGTGCGAGCGGATTCCAGTTGCTCAACTGAGACGAGATAGTTCTGCGTATCGTCGGCAAAAATGGCAACGGGGATTCCGCCGGCCAACTTGATGCACTCTGGATAGGTTGTCCAATAGGGCGAGGGCAGCAGAACTTCATCTCCCGGGTTGAGAATCGTTGCGAACGCCTGGTACACGGCTTGCTTGCCGCCGTTAGTTACCAGAACTTGGTCGGCAGTGATTTCATAATTGGAGTCACGTTTGGTCTTGGCCACAATCGCATCGCGTAATTCCGGCAGGCCAGAGGTAGGGGTGTAGCGATGGTTGGCCGGCACAGCGGCTGCGGCGACTGCAGCAGCGACGATGTAGTCGGGGGTGGGAAAATCGGGCTCGCCCGCACCAAAACCAATGACGGGCCGGCCGGCAGCCTTCAGCGCCTTGGCCTTTGCATCCACCGCCAAGGTGGCAGATTCGGTTATGGCGGCAATGGATTCGGAGATGCGTTTGGCGGTCATAGTGGGTCAGTCTGCCGTAATTGTGGCAGTGCCGGTCCCGTCATTTAGACTCTTGCCAAGCGTGAGTTAGACCGCGACCTCCTTCTGGCTCTACACTCTGCGCCCTGACGTTTATGGTCTTTTGCCATGCCGTCTGAAGGGCAGTAGCTCAACTGGCCAGAGTTCCGGTCTCCAAAACCGGCGGTTGGGGGTTCAAGTCCCTCCTGCCCTGCCACGCTTGAAAAAGATCGAACTAACGAAAGGAAGGCTGACGATGGCGGATTCTGTTGCATCGTCCGAGGAGCAGAAACTCGGTCTCTTCGCACGCGTTGGCCTGTTCTACCGCCAGGTTGTATCTGAGCTGCGCAAAGTAGTTTGGCCAACTCGTAAACAGTTGACGACATATACCGCCGTCGTTCTCGTTTTCGTCTCGTTTATTATCGCCGTTGTTTCGCTGCTCGATCTGGTTTTAACCAAGATCGTCTTCTTGGTATTCGGATAAGGAAGCCACATGTCTGACGAAAAACCTGATGCCTTCGAGGCTGCGCTCGCTGCGGCGGCCATTGTTGAGCCATCAGCCCTGGTTGAAGAGATAGAGACGGTTCCGCTGGTTGAAGCCGTTGAGACTTCCGACGAGCCTGAAGAAGAGGATCCGAACGCGGAATTTCGTCAAGCGCTCCGTAATGCTCCTGGAGATTGGTTTGTTGTCCACTCTTATGCAGGTTACGAGAAGAAAGTTAAGGCAAATCTTCACAACCGCATCGCTTCACTCAACATGGAGGATTTCATCTTCCAGATTGAAGTTCCTGAAGAAGAGGTAATGGAGATTAAGAATGGCCAGCGCAAGCAGGTCAAGCGGAACATTTACCCAGGATATGTCCTGGTTCGCATGGACCTCACCGACGAATCATGGTCTGCCGTCCGTAACACCCCTGGTGTGACTGGTTTTGTCGGAAACGCGCACCATCCAAGTCCGTTGACTTTTGATGAGGTTGAGAAGATTCTCGCGCCTCGTCCAGTGAAGAAATCGGACAAGCCCGAGATCCGCGTTGTTGATTTCGAAGTGGGCGAATCCGTCACGGTTATGGATGGTCCGTTTGCCACGCTTCCAGCGTCGATCAGCGAGATCATGCCAGAGCAGGCAAAACTCAAAGTATTGGTTTCAATCTTTGGACGCGAAACCCCGGTCGAACTTTCATTCCACCAAGTACAAAAAATTTAATCCCCGAGTCAGAGAAAACAGAAAAAGGAAAATACCATGGCCCCGAAGAAGAAGATCACTGCGCTCATCAAGTTGCAGATCCAAGCTGGCGCTGCGACACCTGCGCCACCAGTTGGTCCTGCCCTTGGTCAACATGGCGTCAACATTATGGAATTCGTCAAGGCGTATAACGCGGCGACAGAGTCACAGAAGGGACAGATCGTTCCCGTTGAGATCACGGTTTACGAAGATCGTTCCTTCACCTTCATCACCAAGACGCCACCAGCATCTCGTTTGATCTTGAAGGCAGCGGGCGTTGATAAGGGGTCTGCAATTCCTCACAAGGTCAAGGTCGCTTCCATTACTAAGGCGCAAGTACAAGAAATTGCAAAGACCAAGATGGAAGACCTCAACGCCAATAACATTGAGGCTGCCAGTTTGATCATCGCAGGTACCGCTCGGTCGATGGGTATCACCGTCGCCGATTAATTAGTTTCTGTGGCCCAACCGTTGGGCTACAGATGTGGGAGAACCACGCTGGTTCGTCAACCACAACCGAATGAGAACTGTTTGTGCAGTTCTTGAAAGAGGAGTGAAATGAAGCGCAGTAAGAAATACAACGCAGCGGCAGAGAAAGTTAAGCAAGACCATCTCTACACCCCGCTTGAGGCCGTGACGTTAGCTCGCGAGACCTCAACTACTAAATATGACGCAACTGTCGAAGTTGCTCTCTGCCTTGGTGTCGATCCTAAGAAAGCCGACCAAGCAATCCGCAGCACAGTTAACTTGCCACACGGCACAGGTAAGACTGTCCGCGTTCTCGTATTCGCAGGCGGAGCGCGCGCAGATGAAGCACGTGCTGCCGGCGCCGACATTGTCGGTTCTGACGAATTGATCGAAGAAGTTGCCAAGGGTCGCCTTGATTACGACGCAGTCGTTTCAACACCTGACCTGATGGGCAAAGTCGGCCGCCTTGGAAAGGTACTTGGACCACGCGGTCTGATGCCAAACCCTAAGACCGGCACAGTCACCACCGATGTTGCAAAAGCAGTTACTGATATCAAGGGTGGAAAGATTGAGTTCCGCGTTGATAAGAATTCAAATCTTCATTTCATCATCGGCAAGACTTCTTTCACTGCAGCTCAACTTGCAGAAAATTACGCAGCGGCTCTGGATGAAGTCCACCGCGCTAAGCCATCCTCTTCCAAGGGTCGCTTCATCAAGAAGGCCACAATCTCTACCACGATGGGACCTGGTATTCAGGTCGATCCCAATATGGTTCGCGAATCTAGTTCCGCCGAATAGTCATATTTAAATTCCCCCTTCGCGGGTGGGTTGGGGATGTGTTCATCAACATCCCCGCTCTTCACCCACGTACGGGGGAATTTTTATGTTAACTCGTAGCAATCGGCCCTTTCCCAATACATGTTTTTACCGCAGTGGGATTTAGGGCTCGCACTCTGCGCTTCCATGCCCGCTCTAGTATTCTCGTTTTTAATCTCGCTTTATCTGGAATTGGAAGTGCACGATGAAAGCCCTAATAATCATTAACGGTTCGGCCTATGGTCTGGACTCCACTTACAACGCCGTTCGACTCGCGGCATCTATGTCCAAACGCGAAGGTGTCGAGGTCACGGTCTTCCTCATGGGCGACGGCGTAACCGTTGCAATGGCCAATCAAAAAACCCCAGACGGTTACTACAAACTCGACCGTATGCTCTCGGTCGTCACTCGCCAAGGCGGCGTAATTGCCTGTTGCGGAACTTGCTTGGACGCTCGCGGAATCACCGAGGAGATGCTGGTCGAGGGTGCTGCTCGCTCGACTATGGAGGCCCTCACCGACGCAACTTTGGCATCCGACAAGGTCCTAGTTTTCTAATCACTTCCAATCCACCAAGGAGACATATATGACATACGCAATGAGCTTGACCCTCGACCGACCTTTTGATGATGTTGTCAAAGACGTTCGCGAGGCCCTAGCCCAAGAGGGTTTCGGTGTAGTCTCCGAAATCGACATGCAGGCAACCCTTCGCACCAAAATTGGAGTCGAGATTGAGAAGCAACTCATCCTTGGCGCCTGTAGTCCGACTTTTGCCAATCGTGCACTGAAAGCCGAGCCATCAATCGGTCTGCTTCTCCCTTGCAACGTGGTCATTCGGGTGACTGATGAGGGCACGCTTGTAGAGATGATCAATCCCCAGTTCATGGCCGAAATTACCGGAAGTCCCGAGATGCATCAGATCGCCGATGAGGTAACCGAGAAGCTCAACGCCGCGATGGACCATCTCAAGCAAGCCTGAGTTTGACGAGGGTGGGCGCAAACGCCTACCCTCGGCTTCTCACCAAAGACCGCTGGTGCAGAATCCAAGAAATTGGAAACTGCTTAAGTGTCCTAGACATCCCGCGTAGGTTCTCACGATTAACCCGTGCGCTCTTACGCGTAACGGGTTTCT
>DASVIG010000159.1:0-6765 GCA_036382195.1 Candidatus Nanopelagicaceae bacterium | reverse complement strand
GAGATGACAACCCGCATCGGTATCGGCTCCAATTACGCAGCCTTCCGTGCGAATGGTTGGCACTCCCCTGGCGTGTGGGGTCCCTTTGGTGGGGCCACGGCAGCCTCCAAGTTGATGGGCTTTAATGCTGAACAAATAGTGACCGCTTTTGGCCTGGCCGGGAGCCAATCAGCTGGCACCTTTGCCCATTGGGGAACACCGACGATCAAGTTCCACCAATCCCGGGGTGCACTCTCTGGTTATCTTGCTGCCCAACTTGCTGCGCAGGGTTTTGAAGCCTCAAAGGATATTCTCACCGGGAAAGACGGCGGTCTATATGGCACCTATTCTGATGGTGGCAATCCAGAACGCGCACTCCATCTTCTAGGCACGGAATGGGAACTCGAACAACTTTCGCTGCGACCATGGCCATTAGCTAGTTCATTGCAGTCAGTTGCCACCGCGTTGTTGCATCTGACCGAAGGTGAGAAATTTGCGATTAACGACATTGCGAAAGTTACCGTAGGACTCAGCCGTGTCGTTTATGACATGCACGGTACTTTGCCGTGGGATGACCCATTCCATGCGTTGTTGTCGGCCCCATATGTCACGGGAGTAATACTGGCCGACAAGGAATGTTGGCTCGAACAATTCACGTCACACCGAATCAAAGACGCCTCTCTCGATGCTTTTATTCGCTCACACGTAACTGTGATGATCGACGAATCTGTCGCTGGCACTGGCGCTTCGGTGAAGATAGAACTCAAGGATGGTCGCACACTTTCAGAGGCCCGAAAGATTCCGCACGGCGACACCCTGGATCCATTGACCATGGATGATGTATCCGCGAAATTCTTAAAGGCTGTTGGCGACAAGTTAGACAATGCAGGTGATGCGAAGAATTCCGGTGCTCAACGAACCCTCGAACTCTTGCAAGGAATTGAAAAAATAGCGGCCATCGATGGAACACTCTTCGGAGCATTGAAATCCGATGGAAGCCCGATGTTAGGGAGTCTTACATGAGTTCTATCGGAGGCACGTGGTACATCTCGCCAACCACATTCGATGATAAAGGCGAACTTGATCTAGCCAGCCAGCGGACGATGACAGAAGCCATTATCAATTGGGGAGTCGACGGAATCACCATACTGGGAGTTATGGGTGAGGCAACCGCCCTCTCCTTCGAAGAGCGAGCAGCTGTCACTAAGGCTGTAGTGGAATCCGCGAAAGGAAGAGTTCCGATTGCCGTGGGTTGTTCGGCAAGTGCTCCGTATGCTGTTGCAGCGTTATGCAATCAAGCCGCAGAACTTGGGGCAGATTATGCAATGGTGTCGGCACCCCAACTGATTCGGGACGTGGATACTCTGCCGGCTTTCTATTCCAGAGTACGCGAAAGAACAAATCTGCCGTTGATTCTTCAAGATGAACCGGCCGCGACGGGAGTGCTGGTTCCTTCCAGCGTCTGGGCTACGTGCCTCAACGAGACTGATTTTCCAGTTCTCAAATTAGAAGATCCGCCAACTGCACATAAAATCACCGCGTTGCTAAAACTCGCGCCGAAGACCGTGATTTTCGGCGGACTTGGAGGCGCAGCTGCCTACTATGAGATGGTACGTGGAGCCGTCGGCACGATGACGGGCTTTACATTCCCAGAGATTTTGCGAGATGTTCGAGTCGCACTTGAAGCCGGCAATCGCCAACGGGCCTTTTCAATATTTACAAAATACTTACCTCTCATCATCTTCGAAGCGCAACCAGTAGTAGGCCTTGGAATTCGTAAAGAGTTGCTAAAGCGACGCGGCGTTATTAAAAATACGACCTCGCGCATGGGACCAGTTCGTGTTAGCGCGCCATTACTAGAAGAACTTGATGAAGTGCTTCGGGAGTTAGGCATTACACCCGCAGCGACGCCATTTGTCGTCGAATAATCAACCAGGACTCTGGAGTGGGAGATACTATGAAGAAAGCCGGTCCACGTCTTAACGCGATAGTTGATGGACTCATGGATTGGGGAATAGAAAACCTGGTCTACGTCCCCTCGTCGCATGCTGCCCCAGTCATCAGGGGACTGGAAGCACGCGGCGTGCCATCTTTAATGGCAAATAGGGAAGAGGAGGCAGTCGGTATCGCTGGCGGTCTAGCCTTGGCAGGTCGGAAAGTTGCGATCCTCATGCAAGACAATGGATTCGGTAATGCCATGACCGCATTAGCAACTTTTGCCGTGCAGTATCACATTCCGATTCCGATATTCGCTAATAGTCGCGGAGGGCTCGGTGAATACAACGCGATGATCCACTCCATCTCAGAGGCCGCCCCCAAAATGCTCAACAGCATTGGAGTAAGAGTCGAGCGCTTGACGGTAAGCGATCGGGTCGACGTTTGGCGTGCGAACACGAGTGCCGCCGCAAAGATCTCGGTTATGCAACATCGCCCTATAGTGACGCTCTTTGACGCCCTCCATCCATTAATCGAGCCGGCAGAATGAAGCGCATAGAAGCCCTCACGGTCATCGACGAACTATTCGCTGGAGATCTCTTAGTCGTTACTTGCGGAGCAACCGCCCGCGAACTTGCCTCATTTTCGCGGCGTGACTCCCACCTGCCTCTACTCGATGCCATGGGTTTGACCAGCCCCGTGGGTCTTGGGGTTGCGTTGGGATACCCAGGATCCGTCGGCGTAATCGACGGCGACGGCTCGCTATTAATGGGTTTCAGCATCTTGCCTACTCTGGCCATCTATGCGCCTGCCAACCTCACTGTCATCGTGTTAGACAACGAGCAGCACGCATCGGCAGATCTTGTCCCTTCCCAAGCAGCCCGCATTGACCTTGCTGCGGCGGCACGCGGGCTCGGGATTCCAGTAGAAACGTGCAATGATCTTGCGGGTCTGCGAGAAGCCATCACATCCACGAGGGCTTCCGGAACTTTTGGAATGGTCTTTGCAAAAATTGAACCTGGCAATAGTGCCGATATCCCACTCTTATTAGCTGACCCCGCCGTATTAGGGGCCACCTTTGCAAGAGCGGTCGGTTCCCGCAGCGCAAATTAACATGTCGGCCGATGCAAAAATAGGAACCATTGGCCCATTAATACTCCCGGTATATATACCGAACTTGCTATTCGCCACCGGCCAAGGCGCAATCGTGCCGATCCTGGCCCTTGATGCGCGCCAACTTGGGGCATCTGCGGCGGTCGCCGGGATTGTTGTTGCGGCCAGCGGCCTCGGCACAGTTGCATTCGATATCCCGGCAGGCTGGGTTGTGGCTCGACTGGGCGAAGAGTGGGCCGGGTACTTCGCTGCTGTATTGGTCGCACTCGGAGTCACTGGTGCATTGTTCAGCAAGACCGGTTTCTGGCTGGCCCTGTCTATATTTATCGTCGCCTGCGGCGCGTCTGTATGGGTTCTTGTCCGTTTGACGCACGTATCACGGGTTGTCATCCCCCAAATCAGGGGCAGAGCGCTGTCAATGTTAGGCGGGACCGTAAGGTTAGGTTCAGCCATCGGGCCTCTCGTCCTCGTCGGATTGGCGCCTTCCACAATCGTTCGGGCCGCATTCCTCCTCTATCTCGTCTGCGTGGGCCTTGGCTTCGCACTCCTACGCCATGTTCGAGAGCGAGTCCACCAAACCTCCCCTGCTCGCGCCCAATCACCTTCGCATGTATTTAAGGTATTGCGAGAAAATGCAAAAGAGTTTTCAACCGCAGGTACTTCAGCATTTTTGATCTGTCTTCTGCGGGCTAGCCGACAACTTTTGCTTCCACTCTGGGCACTGCATCTGGGATTTGGTGCGGCACATGTAAGCCTGATCTTTGGCATTTCTGCGGTAGTTGACCTGGCGCTGTTTTATCCCTCTGGGATTATCTCTGATCGATTCGGAAGATGGGCAGTCGCTTATCCTTGCCTTCTTCTTCTGGCGTTGGGCCACATGTTCTTGCCAATGACCCACACTTTTTATCAGATGCTTGCCGTCGCAGTTTTGCTTGGCATTGGAAATGGAATGGGAAGCGGCATCGTTATGACGCTCGGCGCAGATAGGGCTCCGGAAATCGGGCGCGCAGAATTCTTAGCCGTTTGGCGATTGGTCTCTGATACTGGCACCGCGATTGGGCCCTTACTCTGCGCCGCAATCATTGCATTTTCATCGCTGACATCTGCCAGCGTTGCCGTTGGAGTGATCGGCTTCGCAATTACCGGTGCGGTCTTTGTGGTGAGAAAAAATAAGGAGTTCCAAATACCGCTGTACTAGTAAATTGCACAGAAGCAAAAGTCGAGCGCTGCCAGAGGACATTCACCCTCTGGCAGCGCTCGACTTTTGACTTACATGTGCTGGTCTACTTAGCTCATGAAGCCTTCATGAGCTCGAGGGCAGTCATCGTCTTAAAGGTGACGAAGTTGCCTGAAGCATCCGACTTGACAGCCTCAAAAGGTCCGAAAACATTATGATATTTGTCAAAGTCCATAGGACCGCTGGCACCGTCATAATTTATTTTCTTTCCTGCTTTGAGTGCCTTAAGCCCTGCAGCATAAGTCTGGACTGTAACGCCTGGGGCGTTAGAGACCTTCATGATGGCAGCTGCAATTAGTGGACCCTTGGTGCTTTTTGCCTGGGTGATAGCGAGGGCGAGCAGGATGGTTGCGTCATATGCGTAAGAAGCACTGGCCAATGGAGCACCCTTGAGAATCTTCTTGTACTCGGCGTTGAACGCGTTGGTCGCCGCGCCGCTTACAGAAGCTCCTTCAATTGAGTAGAGAACCTTGGTTGCTCGCGCTGCGGTCACAGCAGAGACAAAGTCGCTACCCGCCGTGATATCGCTACCAACAAAGGGAGTTGTCAGCCCGTTGGTCTGTTCCATTGCAGTAAAGAAGACCGAACCTGTAGGTGGTTCCATCTGAGTGAAAATTACGTCTGGGTTAGCGCCGCTCACTTTGAGTGCTTCTGAGCTGTACGACGTTTGGGCCGGGGTCAAATTCACATCTACCACGATCTTTCCGCCTAGCTTTGTAAATGTACTTACTACAGCTGGCTTCAATGTCTGGGCAGAGTCAATGGTTGAGAAAACCATCGCGGCTTTCCTGTAGCCCTGTTGTATTGCGAAAAGTGCCATTGCGACGGATAGTTGTCCATCGGAAGGATTGACGCGGAAACCATATTGGTCCTTCATCTTGTCGAATTTGGTATTACCACTCTGCAACATGTAAGGAATCTTGTTCCGGTCCAGGATTGGAATCGTCGATCCGGCTTCAAGACCACCAGGGCCAACAACAGCCACAACGTGATCTATGTTGAGGAGTTTGTTGAGAGCTGGCACAGCATCTGCCGGGTCGCCGAGGGTATCAGCTGTCGTAATCACAAGTTTCTTGCCGAGGATGCCACCCGATGCGTTAATCAGAGCAGCCGCAACTTTTGCACCAGCTATGGATGCAGCTCCGACACCGGCATAGTTACCAGTAAATGGATGCAAAATCCCGATTTTGATCGTACCACCGCTGGAGACGGCGGCTTTCGGAGCTATCGGTGCCGCATTCGAAATGGAAGCGGTGACCATACTAAACGTGAGGCTAGTTATCGCAATGACAACGGCCACTTGCTTGGAAGTGCGTTTCATCTTTCTCCTTCTTCTTGGTAGTACGTTCTTTTTTCTTTTGATTCGACGCTCGTTGGCGTCGCCAACCTCAGAACAGTTTTCACACTGTCCTGAAGACCATGTTGTATTTCATGCTTATGGCGTTCATACGGGTTGTGGTTCCCCGCCGATGTACAACCGTGCAACCTCTGGATCATGTAGGAGTTCGGCTCCCGTGCCTTCGATTCGATTTCTCCCGAGCGTAAGAACGTAGGCATAATTGGCGTGTTGCAGTGTCCGTCGCGTGTTCTGCTCCACAACTACAACCGCGACACCAAGATCCCGAACCATCATGACGTGATCCCACACTGTTGATACATAGATTGGAGATAGACCAGCAGTAGGTTCATCTAGGAACATGACTTTCGGATCACTCATGAGGCCCCGAGCCATTGCCAGCATATTGCGCTGTCCACCACTGAGAGTTCGTGCCGGCCTTTTTGCAGCCAGTCGAAGATCAGGAAATAGATTGAACATCTCCTCTATCCGTTCTTTGAGTCCTTGGCGACGCCGGACATAGCCACCGATCTCAAGGTTTTCGACGATATTCAGATAGGGAAAGACGTTGGCAACTTGCGGCACGTAACTGAGACCACGACGTGCCAGAGTTTCCGGTGAACAGCCGGATACCTCTTCACCGTTGAGTTTGACTGAACCTTGCGATGGAACCAATACACCGGCCAGCGCCTTAAGAAGAGTCGATTTACCGGCGCCATTAGGGCCAACTAATGCCGTGATACATCCACTTTCTGCGTGCATTGAGACGTCGATGATAATTGGCGGACCGCCGTACCCAGCACTAACGCCATTTACCTGCAGAATTGCTTCACCCATGTGACACCTCTTCCTCACCAAGATAAGCCTCTGTAACAGCACGATTTGTACGAAGTTCGACCATGGACCCACTGGCAATCACTTCACCCAGCGACATGACTATCGCACGTTGACATATTTTTTCCAGAAAACCTAGATTATGTTCGACCATCAGAATCGTCATACCGTCGGCGACAAGATCTTTGATCGCTTCTGCTAGCACGGTACCCATGACAGGGTTGACGCCCGCATGCGGCTCATCGAGCAACACGAGAGTAGGAGCCGCAAATGCAACCTTGGCAAACTCCAACAGCCGTTTCTGGCCGCCGCTGAGATTCCCAGCCAATTC
>DASVIG010000158.1:0-3581 GCA_036382195.1 Candidatus Nanopelagicaceae bacterium | reverse complement strand
TATTGAAAATAAATGAGAAGCCACGCGAAACAACCGTCTTTCAACCGTCCTTTGTCACGGACTTACACGAAGGATTGAAGACGGTTTGGCACACACCTTGGGTAGCTGCCCTTATTGGAATGTCGACTTTGCAATTGATGGTCGTTATGGCCAGCGAGAATGTATTACTGCCAATAATTTCTCGACGCGAATTTCACACCGATACTGTGTTCGCGACGGCTGCCGCGATGTTCAGTTTGGGCGGTGCAATATCTGCCTTAATTGCCATGCGGTTCAGAGCCCGACATCCCGGGCTCATTGCAGTAATCATTTGGGGATTTTTCGCGATTGCTCCGCTGGTACTAGCTTTCCCATCATCGAAAGCATTGATTATCGGCGGTTACTTGATCGCGGGGATCTCAATTGGACCATGGGAGGCATATTGGGCATTGGCGATTCAGACGGAGATCCCACAGGAGTTGCAGGGGAGGGTCTTTAGTGTCGATTACATGGGCTCGGTCGGGCTGATGCCTTTGGGAATGGCGCTGGTGGGTCCCATCACCCACGCCTTTGGGGAGCAACGTTTTTTACTCTGGGCGGTAGTTTTCCATCTGATTTTCTGCGGCTTAGTCCTCTTGGTTCCCGGTGTGATTGACCTTCGATCGCCGCCGAAATTCAATTCTTCTCAGGGCGAACAATTAGAGGGGTAATTGATCCCGCATCCCGGCGGCTTTCAAATTATCCTTAGGTAATGCCTCATGCTTTGGGGCACATAAAGGAGTGTCATGACCCGCATTGGCGAGACCAGCGACCTGCTGAAGTGTTCTTTCTGCGGAAAGACTCAGAAGCAAGTAAAGAAACTGATTGCTGGTCCTGGCGTCTATATCTGCGATGAATGTATCGATCTCTGCAATGAAATCATCGTTGAGGAACTCTCCGATGCGAGCACCCTTGGCTTGCAGGAGCTTCCCAAACCACAAGAAATTTACGAATTCCTCAATCAGTATGTCATTGGACAAGATAGGGCAAAGAAATCTCTCTCGGTTGCCGTATATAACCATTACAAGCGGATACAGAGCGGTGACGGCAAGAATGACGATCAAGTTGAATTAGCAAAGAGCAACATTCTCCTATTGGGACCCACAGGTTGCGGTAAGACATTATTGGCGCAGACACTAGCCCGCATGCTCAATGTTCCATTTGCCATTGCTGATGCCACGGCGTTAACCGAAGCTGGTTATGTGGGTGAGGATGTAGAAAACATTCTGCTTAAACTCATTCAGGCGGCAGATTACGATGTGAAGAAAGCCGAAACTGGAATTATCTATATCGATGAAATTGATAAAGTCGCCCGCAAGTCTGAGAATCCATCAATCACCAGGGACGTTTCAGGTGAAGGCGTGCAGCAAGCTCTGCTTAAGATTCTTGAGGGAACGATTGCCTCGGTTCCACCACAAGGTGGTCGCAAGCACCCTCATCAGGAATTTCTTCAAATCGACACGACCAATGTCCTCTTCATCGTGGGTGGGGCATTTTCTGGCCTGGAAAAAATCATCGAAGGCCGCAAAGGTTCCGCGGGAGTTGGTTTTAATGCGACCTTGCAGACCGAGGCCGATCGAGATAAGCAGGATATTTTTGCCGATGTCATGCCCGAAGATTTATTGAAATTCGGAATGATTCCAGAATTTATCGGACGCTTACCCGTTGTCACCAATGTGGAGAAACTGGATAAACCTGCGTTGATGCAGATTCTGACAGAGCCAAAGAACGCCCTTGTAAAACAGTACGAACGCCTTTTCCATCTGGACGATGTGGCACTTGAATTCAACCCAGATTCCCTTGATGCCATAGCAGAACTTGCGCTCAAGCGTGGCACCGGAGCCCGCGGTCTTCGGGCGATCATGGAGAGCGTCCTTCTCTCTGTTATGTATGACGTTCCAAGCCGTGCAGATATAGGGAAAGTAATCATCACAAAGGAATGCATTGAAGATGGGGCGGAGCCAATTTTCATCAACCGTACAAATGATCTGCCAAAACGGGTTATTAGCTCTCCAAAGCGTCCAGAGGAGAAGAGCGCATAATCTAGACTCAACCCCATGAGTCAACGTGAACTGCCCTCGGTATTTACACCAGCCGAGATTGAGGCGCCGCTATATGAAAAGTGGATCGCCGCCGGCTATTTCACGGTCGATGCCTCATCAACGAAGCCGCCGTTTACCATCGTTATCCCGCCACCCAATGTCACTGGTGTTCTGCATATTGGGCACGCGTTAGATCACACGCTTCAAGACACTCTCATTCGCATGAAACGTATGAAGGGTTTCGCTGCGCTCTGGGTGCCGGGCATGGACCATGCAGGTATTGCCACGCAAAATGTCGTGGAGAAACAACTCGCAGAAGAAGGATTGACTCGTCATGATCTTGGTCGCGAAGAGTTTGTAAAGAAGGTATGGCGATGGAAGGCAGAATCGGGCGGCGCCATTCTTGATCAGATGCGACGCCTTGGTGACAGCGTTGATTGGACGCGCGAGCGTTTTACGATGGACGCGGGTATGTCTCGCGCAGTGATTACAATCTTCAAGCGTCTGTATGACGCCGGACTTATTTACCGTGCGGAACGAATCATTAACTGGTGTCCACGATGTATGACGGCTCTATCAGATATTGAAGTGGATCACAGTGATGATGATGGTGAACTCGTTTCGATTCGTTACGGCGACGGTGACAATGCGATTGTTGTAGCGACGACTCGGGCTGAAACCATGTTGGGGGATACCGCAGTTGCCGTACACCCGGATGACAAGCGCTACGCCCACTTGATCGGCAAGACCGTGACCTTGCCGCTGGCGAATCGCCAGATTCCTATTGTCGCTGATTCACACGTTGATCCAGAGTTTGGCACTGGCGCGGTGAAAGTTACTCCTGCCCACGATCCCAATGACTTCGAGATTGGCCAACGCCATAAGTTAGAGAGCCCGGTTATTTTGGATCCTGAGGGCAGAGTTGCAAATACTGGCACCGCTTTTGATGGCCTGGATCGATTTGAAGCGCGAAAGGCAGTTGTTGACGCACTTCGCCTAGATGGTCGAATTGTTGCCGAAAAGCGCCCATACCTGCATGCGGTTGGACATTGTCAACGTTGCGACACAGTTGTCGAACCGCGACTTTCTAAACAGTGGTTTGTAAAAGTTGCACCGTTAGCCAAAGCTGCTGGGGATGCAGTTCGTGATGGTCGTGTGAGAATTGAGCCAGCCGAACTCGCACCAAGATATTTCGAGTGGGTCGACAACATGCACGACTGGTGCATTTCGCGCCAGCTCTGGTGGGGTCATCGGATTCCTGTTTGGTACGGACCCAATGATGAAATCATCGTCGTTGGGCCAGACGAAGTAGCTCCGGCGGGATATACCCAAGATCCCGATGTCCTGGATACCTGGTTCTCCTCAGCCCTCTGGCCAGTCTCTACTTTGGGCTGGCCTGACTCGACCCAGGATTTGAAGAAGTTTTATCCCACAAGTGTCTTGGTCACCGGCTATGACATTCTTTTCTTCTGGGTTGCACGGATGATGCTCTTTGGACTATTTGCTATGGACGGAGTTCCA
>DASVIG010000157.1:0-3280 GCA_036382195.1 Candidatus Nanopelagicaceae bacterium | reverse complement strand
CATTCCTCAACCACCTTGACGATTATGGTCTTTTCGTCGATGTACTCCTCAAGAGGGCCAACCTCATCAAGACAGAGAATGACAATTGGAACATCACTAAAAGCCCGGATGGAATTGATACAAGCAATCGCATCCTCTTGATAACCAGAAACGATCATCGCGACGGCTACCTCGCAGTTATCGAGGACTGGTTTCATCGATCGAATAGTCGGTGCCACGATGTATCGAATTCGCTTATGCAATTCGAATGTATCTGCAACGTCAATTACATCCCAACCAGCATCTGCAATCTCATCACGCAATCGATCGGCGAGCGCAAAATTCTTCGCCGCCCTCGCTGCTTGCCGTTCCTGCCCGAGCTTCCAGATCTCATCTGGCGCGGTCATGACTTTACGACCAGCGCCTTTGTCATTCCTAGAACCTTTACCCCGTCGGAAGTAGCGGTGACGCTGAGGCGCACTTTAGAAGCTTCAACTTCTGTCACCGTTGCAGAAACAGTGAGATCCACTTTCTTTCCTGCCGGCACAATCACTGGCTTTACAAAGCGAGTCGAAAATTCCTTTACCACCGAAGGCCCACCTGCCCAGTCAGATACAAACTTTCCGACAAGTGCCATCGTCAACATTCCGTGGGAAATCACATCAGGTAGACCAACCGACTTGGCGAAAGCCTCATCTTGATGAATTGGGTTCTGATCACCGCTTGCGTCGGCGTACTTCTTCAATAGTTCGCGGTCGATCCAGAAAACTCGTTGAGTAATTTCATCGCCAACTTTGATCATGCGCGCACCACCAAAGTCGACCACGATGAAACTACTAGGTCCTCATGTGATCGAAGATCTGAGCGGACGGTGACTATTTCATTTCCGGCCAGAACTTTGTAATTCTCAATAGTTGACGAGCACGTCAATACATCTCCAGCAACGATGGGACGCACGATTTCAAACTTCTGATCCCCGTGGACGAGGCGAGACCAGTCAATGCCCACTTCAGGATCAGAGAGAACGTCTTGCGATTGCTCAAGGGAGATTCGAATAGAAAATGTTGGAGGTGCGACCGTAAGGTCGTCTTCACCGATGACGGCAGCAAAGACCGCTATCTCAGAGGCTGTTACAGGAAATGACTTCGCACTATGAAATGTGCGCCCGACGGAATCGGGATTGAGCATTAACGAGTTTCGCGGTGAAGTGTGGCTGCCTTGCAACGAGGGCAGAACTTCTTGAGCTCAAGACGGTCTGGGTCGTTGCGGCGGTTCTTCTTGGTGATGTAGTTGCGCTCTTTGCAGTCGACGCAGGCCATGGTGATCTTTGGACGTACGTCCGCGCTCTTGCTTGCCATGGTCTTGCTCCTTTTTATATGTCTTTATGCCAGGGCGTTAGGGTACCTGACGACCATGCTTGTCGTGAAATTGCGCGTGCCGAACTAGTAGCGGAGGCCGGATTTGAACCGGCGACACAGCGATTATGAGCCGCTTGCTCTACCAAGCTGAGCTACCCCGCCGAGCCCCCCAACGGAATCGAACCGTTGACCTTTTCCTTACCATGGAAACGCTCTACCAACTGAGCTAGGGGGGCGATCTTGTGAGAACGGGCGAGTTTAACACGCTCGATGAATTTTCAACTCACGGTCATTTAAGCCCTCATTCAAGCGTACAGATAGAGTTTGGAACCTTGCATATGCGCACCCCAGGTAGGCCTAGGGAGGCATTTGCGTGCCGTTCGAATAAGACGGTGATGTGGTGGCCGGAGTTTGCCTTGATCAATTTTGGCTTGGCGAATCCACGCCCGCAGACAAGAGTGGCTCACCCCCGCCCGCGAAGCGACAGTTACGGGTCGACCCCCATCAACCAAGACCAGATCAAGGGTTACTCTTGAATGGGTCCGATCGGAGGATTGATGAGACGTGGGGTACGAAGATTCGCCCTTGTTTCCTCGCTCCTACTCGTCCCCGCTTCACTCGTTGCCTGTGCACCTGCTCAAAAACCGCCTGTGCCGATAGTGCTGTCAATCAGGGCGACGATTGATCTTCCCGACACGGTTACCGGATTCCAGATCAAACCAATATATGTTGTTCCCTCCGATGGAATCGACCACTCCTCTGACATCGATGGTCGTATTGCAGGTTTACTAGACGCTGGAAATGTCTACCTGAAACAACAAATCGGTCAGACTTTGCCAATAGATAGAACCTCTACTGGCTATGACATTCAATTCATGCGATCCAAAAAAAGCACTGCAGCTCTGACTAAACAGAAGATCTCGCCTAGTGATCTCTTGATTGAATCTAAAGTACTGAATACTCCAGGCGCAAACCGTAAAGATTACGTCTTTTTTATTGATGTCGATTCCTTTAAAAGCAATTCGACCGTAGGTTCAGACGCCTGCGGATTTGGCAATATGCCCGGCATAGCGGCAATTGTTGCCATTGCTGGAAAACTATGCTCCCAGCGCACCAACACATTTTCCGATTTCGTAACTCTCTCGTGGATTCATGAAGTCATCCATAATTTTGGGGTGGGCCATGTGCCCACTGCCTGCGACCTTATGCAAGCAAAAACCGTATGCGCCTCCGGCCAAAAGACAAGTCTTGATGCGAAGCGGAACCTTTACGTCACCAGCGATAAGTACGGCCAGGACATCATGAAGTTGCGAGTTTGGAAAGGATATACAGCCAGACAAAGCCTTCAGGCGAACTGTTGGCTGGGCACCCGCGTGCCCAGACCCGATGGAATCAAATATGTCCTCTGTCCTACTGGGTCGCAGACAATTGGCGCTCTAACTAATTGCTGGACAAAGATCACATCAGTCACCCTCCAGGAGAACCAGAACGGTAAGTGGATGTCTTTAGGCACCGGTTCCCATTTCTATCAACCGTGGGGTTCTCGACTGACGTGGAAGTGCAATACCGGATGGTCTGCACCTTGGAAGAAACTAACGGTTTTGAAACCAGGGCTAAAGCATTATCGATGGATGGTTAACGGGAAAATATCCGAATATTTAAACGTGATTTGGGTCCAGTAAACCAAATCTGAAAGTAATCACGCCTGTATTCGAAAAATCAGCGACCTTTCCACGCGTTATTTTGCAGGATCTAGCGTGACTTTGCCTGTCGTCTTTCTGGCCAGCATGTCCAGGTGGGCCTGGACCGCGGCAGAGAGCGGATAACTCGCCCCAGTAACGGGGTGGAGCTTTCCGGCAAGAACGAGGGTGAAAAGTTCGGCGATCACGTCCTGGAGGAGCTCCTTATGTCCAAAGCAATTGGCCAGCCAGAATCCTGTGATC
>DASVIG010000156.1:0-19663 GCA_036382195.1 Candidatus Nanopelagicaceae bacterium | reverse complement strand
GCGGAGATGCTGGAAAACCTGTCGTACTTGCCAACCCAGAATCTCCCGCGTCAATTGCCATTTCAGCCATAGTTGACCAGTTAATCATCCGAAAGAAATCCCTCTTGGGTGTTCGGTTGGGCCTTGCCACATAACTCCTTTCAGCCGATAGCCAGATCCAAATATCTCGGGCCCGACCGGGAATGAATTTTTCAACTATCTATGACCCTGAACCTAGTTTTCCTTCGTCTGACACCGTCTTCTTCGCTTTTCTAGACCAATACGTGAGGTGAAATTCTGACGAGTCGAGAAAGAGTTAGAGGTTCTTGAAGCCCTACAGAAGGTCTGCCCACGCCGATGTGTAGTCGACGCGTGAAGGTGAAGATGACATTTGCCTTAGGGGCCTTGGTGACCGCGCTCGCCTTGAGTTCTTGCGCGCTGACCTCTCCCACGACGGCAATTCAGTCTGGATGTTCCTCAACTCGTTCAGTCATCACAGAGGTCGAAGCGGCGTACCTGTCTTGGAAGAGTCACAGTCTGCCCATGAAGGGCACAGTTGAAAGGATGACTTCGGGTTCAATCTCTCTGTTGGCACTGAAGAACTCTAAGAACTCGAACATATTGGTGCCGAAGGTTGTAATTCAAAGTCTAGTTGACAGTCTTGGCCAAATGATGAACGGAATCCAGGAAAATGTGTCTATAGATGAGTTGAACCGAGCAGTGGCCGGTTGGCATAAATATGTAGCAGAGTGGCAAGTTCTCTGCGGGGTCCGAAAATGACTTTCGCTTGCAGGCAGGTGTTAAGTTTTGACCCATGGAGGCCCAGGATTCAACAACAAATGGGGTAACAAGTCACACCGAGATTCCAGCTCGTCCCGATTTGGTCCGACTAGGGCTGGGAATTCTTGGGATTGGCACATCGGGACCTCTGATCGCCATGAGTGTCATGCCGATACCAACGTTGATCTTCTGGCGGAATTTAGGCGGTGCAATCGTAACCGCGCCCTTTGCATTCCGACATCGTGAGTGGAGTAACCGCGACGGGATGAAATGGTCCGTATCCGCGGGCGTTCTTCTGGCTCTTCATTTCTTCGGGTTCTTTTATGCAATGCGTTTTACAAGTGTGGCTTCAGGTACCGCTCTAGTTGCCCTTCAGCCGATTTTTGCTGCGTTATTTGTGAAATTAACGGGCGGGCACATACCTTCACGTGCCTGGTTTGGGATGGCCGTGAGTTTCATGGGCGTGCTCCTGATCTCCGGAGTAGATTTGCACATTTCCTTCCGATCATTTTTAGGTGACGTTGCTGCGTTGATTTCTGCCGCACTGGCGGCCCTCTATGTGATGGCGGGCTCTCGTGCTCGACAGACCATCGAAACTACGACTTACACGACAGTCTGTTATTTCGTCTGCGCCATTACCGCACTGCCACTGCTCTTTACGTCAGGAGGAGCGTTTCTTCATTTTCATGCACGAGAGTGGTGGATAGTTCTTGGTTTGATATTCGGTGCACAAATTTTGGGACACACCATGTTCAACTCGACGTTGAAGCGCGTCTCTCCCGAAATTGTTTCTCTCATTATTTTCTTTGAAGTCCCCACCAGTGCACTTTTGGCGTACTGGTGGCTTAATCAGCATCCGCCATTGGGCGTCTTCCCTGGAATCATCCTCATTCTTCTGGGCTGCGTGCTGGTTGTTTTGCGGACTCGGCCCACAAAGGTGGAAATCGTCTCATGATCGATTTGCACACTCATACCAACCGCAGCGATGGCACCGACACCCCTAGGGAATTAATCAATGCGGCAATTATTCAAGGCTTGAACACAATTGCACTTACTGATCATGATTCGATTGCCGGTTGGAACGAGGCAAAGAGCGCACTCAGGGGAGACCTCAATCTTGTTTTGGGAGCCGAAATATCTTGTCTTACAGAAGAGGGAACTAGCGTGCATATGCTCGGCTTACTTTTCAATGGTGATGATGCGGACATTCTTTCCATGATGGAGCAGACTCGCGATGATCGCATCCCGCGGATGGTCAAGATGATCGAATTACTCAATGCGGCGGGAATAGAAGTCACGATGCACGATGTTGATGCGGTGAAGGAGCCAGGGGCAACCGTAGGAAGACCGCATTTGGCTGACGCGTTGGTGGCGCGTGGGCACATAACTTCTAGGGATGCCGCGTTCCAAGGGCTGCTCAACAATGAATCTGAGTTCTATGTCGCGCACCTGGCACCAACTCCCGAGGAGGCAATTAGGAAGATACGGGCAGCCGGGGGAGTTGCCGTGATTGCTCACCCTTTCGCCTCTCACCGTGGAAAGACTTTGGCGTCAGCGGATTTCACCTCGCTGGAAGAGGCCGGCCTTAACGGCATTGAAGTCGATCATCGCGATCAAAATCCGTCCGAACGGCAGATGTTACGTGCGATTGCGCATGATCTTGATCTAGTCGTGACAGGGTCTAGTGATTATCACGGAGGAGGCAAACTCAATAGGTTAGGTGAGAACAGCACCGATCCAGGAGAATGGGCCCGGCTTGAAGCGATGGCCGACGAACGAAGAGTGGTGAAACTATGACGTTGGCATCCGCGGGTGCCTTGACTTTTGCCTTGCAAGCATTTGTCACCCTATTCGTGATCATGGATCCGCCAGGGGCGATTCCGATCTTTCTGGTTCTGGTTGCCGACAAGGACGCAAAGGTCCGCAGACGCCTGGCACTTCAAGCTGCGGCAGTTTCTTTCTTTGTCATCTCGATATTTGCGCTCTTTGGCAGGTTTATTCTCGACTACCTCAATATCTCGATGGCAGCTTTGCAGGCGGCCGGCGGCCTCCTACTTCTGTTGATTTCCCTGGAACTTCTGACCGGACGCGGCACTGATCCGGCTCAAAGTAAAGATAGCAATATCGCTCTGGTTCCACTTGGAACGCCTCTGCTCGCTGGCCCTGGTGCAATCGTTGCAACCATGGTTTTCGCCCAACGGGTACATAATCCCTCGCATGCGATCGGGTTGGTTGTCGCAGTAATTGCCGTTCACGTCGCGATCGCTGTTGCACTTCTTACCTCTACCACGATCCTTCGCGTAATACGTCAGGCTGGAGTCACGTTGGTCGCGCGAATTGCTGGCTTGCTTCTAGCCGCGATTGCAGTACAGATGATTGTCGACGCGATAAAAGTTTTCACTTCAACTGGCTGATTTAGCTGCTTTCACTAGCTTTCTCTCTAAATTTCTTGTTCCGTGTCCTCACCCGTTCTGTCTTGGGCCGCGTCGGGGGGACTTCCATTTTCACTTTCGGCTTTCCATGTGTAGCAGTCGCACGCGTGGGCGGGCTGACTGGTTTTGCAGGTTTCATCCGTCCCGTTGATCCCAGCGGAATGTGCATAGTTGTGAAGAGGTGATCCGACGACGAGTAAGTCTCAACCGGTTCTGCAAGACCCAATTTGAGCGTCTGGTTGATCAAGCTCCACCGAGGCATATCGTCCCAGTCAACGAAAGTAACGCCGATACCGTGTGCTCCAGCCCGGGCAGTACGGCCAATGCGGTGCACGTAGGTTTTGCCATCCTCAGGGCACTGATAGTTGATCACATGGGTTATGCCATCGATATCAATTCCTCGAGCAGCTACATCCGTCGCAACCAGGACGTCGGATTTCCCTGCCTTGAAATCCGCCAGCGCCCGCTCGCGCGCGTTCTGTCCCAAGTCGCCGTGAATAGCTGTTGCTCTAAAGCCACGCTCTATCAGGTCATCCGCGGTCTTTTGACAAGTTCGCTTGGTCCGGCAGAAGACCATCGTCGGGCCACGGCCATCGGCTTGCAGTATCCGCGCCAGCATCTCGATCTTGTCCAACGCATGGGCTCGAAGTACGTGCTGCTCAACCCGAGATACGACGGCGCTTTCATCGTCATTATCTTGGGTGCGAATGTGAACCGGTTGCGACATAAATCGACGGGCAAGGGCGATGATGTCGCCGGGCATAGTCGCAGAGAAGAGCATGGTCTGCTGACGAATGGGCGTGCTGGTGAAAATCTTTTCAACATCTGGTAAGAAACCCAGGTCGAGCATTTCGTCGGCTTCATCCAGGACCAAACGTGCAACCTTGTTCAGTTTGAGTTTGCCTTGACGGTATAAATCCAAGAGGCGCCCAGGTGTGCCAACGACAATCTCAACTCCCGATTGGAGCGCCTCAATTTGGGGTTCAAATGCGCGCCCACCATATACGGCGATGACGCGAATTCCACGACTATCTGCGAGTACTTCAATATCTTTTGCGACCTGGACGCACAATTCGCGGGTTGGAACGACGACTAGCGCCTGCGGCAGTCCGGCGTGCGGAAACTCTGCCCATTCAGGGTCCTGGGGAGCAATCACTTTTTCTACGAGTGGGATTCCAAAAGCGAGGGTCTTGCCAGTTCCGGTTTTCGCCTGTCCTATGACATCCCCATCGCTGAGTGCGATTGGCAGAACCATTTCTTGAATGGCAAAAGGGGCGGTGAACCCATGGGCGTTGAGCGCCTCAATCGTCGTGGGTCGAAGCGGAAGGTCAGCGAAAGTGATTGTCACCTTTATAGGGTGCCGAAACCGACACGACGTTCGGCTTGTTCGCCGATTTCGACAAATCCGATCTTGTCTGCGGGGACGATGATCTCGCGGCCGCGAATATCGTTCAAAATGAGGGCTGAGTTGGAAGAAAGAGCCAGCGAAACGGCCTCCCGGATCTCAGCAGTGGAGAGCGGGCATTCAAAGGTGACTTCACCGGAAACGTTAATAATTGCGATGCGGACCTCTGCTTTGTGATTTCCTGTGGCTTTCTTTGCGCTCATGCGTAAATCCTACCGAGGATTGCTCGTGATTGCCGAATTGGATAACGCGCTTAGGTCAGTGGGAAACCGGAAATTCCACGCCAAATCAGGTTAGACACGAGATCCGTGGCCTGTTGGCGCGTGAGTTTGCTATCTCTTGCAAGCCAATGGCGAGCGGTTACTTGAGCACTACCGATGAGACCGACTCCTAAGAGCATTGCCGCTTCCTGAGGCAGGCCGGTATCTAATGAGATAACGGCGCTTACGGCTGCGGCGCAATCGTACGTCATGCGATTGAGCCGTTCATGTACCGCCGGTTCCAAACTCATGTCGCTTTCAAAAAGAAGTCTAAAGGCCTCGCCTTCGGTATCGATGAAATTGAAATATGCCTCCACGGTGGCGCGAACTCTGTTTGCGTTGTCAGGAGTAGCAGCAATCGCCTTTTGAATTTGAAAGACAAGAGAGTCAATGTGAATATCTAGCACCGCTAAGTACAACTCGAGTTTTGACTGGAAATGCTGGTAGAGAACCGGCTTACTGACACCTGCGCGATCTGCAATTTCATCCATGGCCGCTGAGTGGTATCCAGCGGCAGTAAACACTTCTAACGCGGCTGAGAGAAGCTGAGCCCGACGCTCATCTCGAGGTAGACGCGCTTTGTTATCGGTTCGAATGTCTGCTGTGCTCATCCACCCCATCGTAATGGGAAAGGTTTGAAATGGGGAATGGCATCTACGGCAATTGTCGTAAGTCGTTGATTACGGCAGAATGACGAATATGACCTCATCGCAATTCTCAGGCTTTCGGATGCTTCTGGTCCATGCCCACCCAGACGACGAAACTATTGGCAATGGCGCGACAATGGCAATGTATGCCGCTCTAGGCGCGCAAATTACCTTGGTGACTTGCACGCGTGGTGAAGAAGGGGAGGTGCTGGTCCCTGGGCTTTCGCACCTTGCCAGCTCGGTTACTGACGCCTTGGGGGCTCACCGAGTGAGTGAACTTGTGGTCGCAATGAAGGCACTCGGAGTCACCGATCACCGTTTCCTCGGCGACCCAGATGTGAAATTTAGAGATAGCGGAATGATGGGTACGGAACAGAACAATCGGCCAGATGTATTTTGGCAAACTGATGTGGATGCGGCAGCCAAGTTTCTGGTGAAAGTAATTGATGAAGTGCGTCCGCACGTGATGATCACATATGACGAGATCGGTGGTTATGGTCATCCAGATCATATTCAGGCGCATCGAGTCGCAATGCGAGCAGCAGAATTGCCAAGCCAGTGGGATATTCCAAAGATCTATTGGAACGCATTTCCCAAATCACTCATCGCCCAAGGAATTGAGGAGATGAAGAAGACGGGCTCCAATTTCTTTGGTGCAGAAAATGTGGATGACATTCCTTTTGCCAAGGATGATGCCCTTGTGACGGCCGCGATTGACGCCACTGAATACGTCGATCAGAAGATGGCGGCGATGAAAGCGCACGAAACTCAAATAGCTTTGGATGGCCCTTTCTTCGCGCTCTCCAACAATTTGGGGCTACAAATCTGGGGGAGAGAGTATTACTCCCTCGTCAAAGGCACGTCTGCGGCGCCGTTCGATGATGACGGCAGGGAAACCAACCTTTTTGCCGGTCTCACCACTTAATGAGAGCTATCTACTCGCTTCTTGCCGGAACAATTCTGGGGTCTGCCGCAGTCCTGCTGCATGATGCTTATCGACCCTGGGGTCTGCTCTTCGCGCTCTTTGGCACTGGAGTAGGGATTTGGTTGGTAGGGCGTGCATGGGGCCTTAGGAGGTACAAATTTCTTGCAGCCGTTGCATGGTGTGCGGTGTTCTTGCGGGCCGGCAGCTTGGGGATCGGTGGCGAGTTGCTCGTACAGGGGAACTCGATGGGCAATGCCCTGATGATCGGCGGTCTGGTGACATTAGTTCTGGCGATTGTCGCTCGCTCTTAGCGCCATTCCCACTCTTGCTCGGTTGCCGAATCTTTAATAATTAGCCCTTGCGCCTCGAGCAAATCTCGCAGGCGATCGCTCTCTTGCCAGTTCTTCTGAGCTCTTGCCAAAGAGCGCTCTTCAAGTATCTTGGCAATCTTCGGTGGCAGCGCGCGCTCGGGCTCCTGTCGGGACAAATCCAATCCCAGCACCTGATCAGCCAAGAGAAACGCTCCTATTTTGCTCTGCTGGCTCAGTGCAGAGTTCTTTTCCATTGCACGTAGCAATTGAATGACGTGCGGAGTATCTAGGTCCGCGTTGAAACCCTGCAGGATCCCATCATGACCCTGCGCGCGGGTTTCTGGATATTCGTTCACGAGATGCCTCCAGCGGCGCAGGGTGGAGTGGGCCGCGGCGATTGCCGGCCAGGTCAGATCCATCTGGCTGCGATAGCGATTCTCCAAAAATGCCAGTCTTATGGCGAGTGGATCGAATCCTTGCGCGATGACATCGCTGACAAGCACGACATTTCCTGAACTCTTGGACATCTTCCGGCCTTCAAAAAGGAGGTGCTCTCCATGTATCCAATGATCGACGCTCTCGATCCCGGTGATCGAGTTGGATTGCGCTCGCTCATTTTCATGGTGTGGAAATCGCAGATCAATCCCACCGACATGGACATTTACATGGCCGAGAAAATGCAAGGACATGGCCGAGCATTCAATATGCCACCCTGGGAAACCCAGTCCCCAGGGTGAATCCCAGATCATTTCGTGGCGGTCGCCGGCAGTTTTCCATAAGGCCCAATCAGCGTGGAATCGTTTTCCGCCCTCATCAACGTATTCGTAGCGATGCCCTGGTTTGAGTGCATCCAGACGGTTGCCACTGAGTTGTCCATAACCCGTAAAGGACTTGGCATCAAAATAAACGCAGCCGTCACTTCCAACATAAGCATTCTTCTGCACCATCAGGCGGGAGATCATCTCTTGCATAAGCGAGATGCTCTCACTGGCCCGCGGATATTTCTCGGCAGGAAGGATATTGAGCAGCGTTAAATCTGCATGGAAAGCAGCTTCATATTTGCGGGCAATGTCCAAAGGATCCAATTTCTCTGCACGGGAAGCCGCGAGAATTTTATCTTCGTCATCAAAGTCTTCGCTCATGTGCCCGACATCAGTAATATTCTGAATAAGAGTGACTTTCACACCATTGAGTTCAAGAGTTCGACGGATCAAATCCGAGAGAAGAAAAGTCCGAAGATTCCCCACATGTGCGTCGCGATAGACGGTGGGTCCACAGCAGTACATCTTGATGACATCGCCGATTATTGGCAGAACTTTCCGACTCATGGTGTCGTACAACTCTAGAGTCATTAGCAGGATTCGCTCGTGATGAGTTGTGGTTTATAGGCGCGATAGTGGTAGGTATGGTGTTCCGTAAAACCTAAACTTTTATAGAGTTTTATTGCAACCACGTTCTCGGCACTCACCTGCAAGAGCGCTTTCGTCGCACCTTGCGAAAATCCCTCTTGAAGTATGACTCTCACCAATTGACCTCCGAAACCACGGCCTCGAAAATCCTCACGTACAAAGAGCCGAGTTAAGGTTGTCCAATTCTTGTAATTTGCCCCACGGCCGATTGCGACAAGATT
Organism: Candidatus Nanopelagicaceae bacterium; assembly: GCA_036382195.1. Lineage (GTDB taxonomy): Bacteria > Actinomycetota > Actinomycetes > Nanopelagicales > Nanopelagicaceae > QYPT01. The sequence continues at coordinate 11,294 of DASVIG010000156.1, read as the reverse complement.
TCCATCTATTCGCAAGCCAACATAGAAGCCCGGAGCACGTTTCATAATGTCCTGGACTCCGTGATCGTTTTGAACACTTAGCCATTCGTCAGTCGGCGTATCCGTTATTTCCCAGATTCCTTTGGTTTTCTCCAGTTGAAATGGGGGCTTGATGTCGGTGACCATTACGAGGACCGAAACGGTTATTTGCCAGCCTTTCTCGGCCAGCACGTCATCAAGTTCAGCATATGTTGGTAATGGAATATGAATGAGCGGAGTCAATTGTCGTTCCTGATAAAACGCAACAACTTCATCTATTGCCTCTTGCAATGGCTTTTCAGGATTTCCATAGGGAGGTAGGCCTAAAGGAAGCACAGAATTGGCCCGCCCGGTGAATTTTCCCGTTGCCCGTAATAACCAATCGCCCATGTGGATTTGCTCTGCTGCCGGCCAGGTCTCACTTGCTGCTAATTCAATTTCACGAATGCGGAGTGACAGTGGAGAGCCGTGCCCGGCTCTATCCGGTGGGGCGATGATTTCTCGCCAGAGGGCAATTTTTTCGGGAGGGAAGTGGGTGAGTGATCCATCACGTTTTCTTACCGTTGTCTCAGATTCCAAGACCCCTACCACGTCTCGGAATCCCCCCTGAGGTTCATGCAGGCGGATAGTGAGGCGTTTGCCAATCTCATCGGCTCCTGGTCGATCCTTCATGGAGTAACGATAATTGGAATCTGCGCAGATTGGAGCGCCAAAACCGCTGGGCCTCATGATTAGAATGAAGCCACTGATCCAGTTGGAGGTTCCCGTGACTTATGTGATTGCTCTGCCTTGTGTCGACGTCAAAGATAAGGGTTGCATTGAAGAGTGTCCCGTTGACTGCATATACGAGGGTAACCGCATGCTCTACATCCAACCCGACGAGTGCGTTGATTGCGGTGCTTGCGAACCAGTCTGTCCGGTTGAAGCCATTTACTATGAAGACGATGTGCCTGCTCAATGGAGCGAATACACCAAAGTAAATACCGAATTTTTCGTCGAGCTTGGTTCGCCTGGTGGTGCCAGTAAGGTCGGCCCTACAAATACTGATGCCCCAGAAGTAGTTGCACTGCCACCACAGGTTTGAGAAGGATTCCGACTGAAACTACCTGATTTTCCTTGGGATGCACTTGCTCCTTATGCCCAGCGGGCACGGGCGCACGCGGCCGGAATAATCGATCTCTCGGTTGGTTCTCCGGTTGATGAAACGCCGGAATTCATACAGGCATCTCTGCGGGAGAGTTCAAATGCCCCTGGATACCCTTTCACGGCGGGAACGCCAGAACTGCGCGAGGTGCTGCACGAATGGGCGCAGACGCGGTTGGGCGCCACAGGGGATTTTGATGTCCTGCCGCTAATCGGTTCCAAAGAACTAGTTGCGTGGCTGCCTACATTCTTAGAGGCAGAGAGTGTCCTCTACCCCGAGATCGCTTATCCGACCTATAGCGTCGGTGCTGTCTTGGCTGGGTCGAAAGGCACGCCAGTTCCCATAGATGCCTCGCTCTGGCCCGACGCAGATCTAGCGTGGCTCAATTCGCCTTCTAACCCAACTGGTCGCGTTCATAGCGAAGGCGAGATGAGGGCAGTGATTGATTGGTCCCGAAAAACCAGTGGGGTCGTGGTGTCCGATGAATGCTATGTGGAGTTCGGGCACAGTGCGATTCCCGTATCCATCCTTAGTCTGACGGAAGGCGAGAACAAAAATATTCTTGCTGTCCATTCACTTTCCAAACGTTCGTCGATGGCTGGATATCGAGCGGCTTTCATCATCGGTGATAGAGAATTGATCAGCCGTATCCGTGAAATCCGCAAACATGCTGGGATGATCGTTCCGCTGCCGATACAGAAGGCGATGGTCCGCGCATTGAAAGACGATGCGCATGTGGCGCAGCAACGGCAGCGATACAACCGGCGACGCGAACGATTGGCACCTGCGTTGGAGAAAGTCGGGTTTGTAATCGAAGAGTCCAAAGCGGGCCTGTATATCTGGTGCACGCGGGATGAAGCGGATATGGATTCGGTTGCCTGGTTGGCTGATTTGGGGATCCTGGCCACACCAGGTCACTTCTATGGGGAGTTAGGCGCTCGCCACATCCGTCTGGCATTGACCGCTACGGACTCGCAGATAGATGAAGCGGTATCACGTCTTACTTCCTTGAAGTCGTTCAAGAATCCACTTAGCCGCTGATTATGATTGCTCCGGTAATAGATTTGATCTGGTGGAAAGAACATCGAGCTGAAGTAGTTCTTGCCGATGTCCGTTGGTACCTCGACGGGCGATCCGGGCGAGAGGCTTTTGAAAGTGGCCACATCCCGGGGGCGGTATTTGTTGATTTAGAGCGCTGCCTCTCCGGTGCAGCCAGCCCGTCGGCAGGACGTCATCCTCTTCCTGACCCCGCACTCTTTGCCGCTGGTATGTCACAGGTTGGAATAGGGGACGATGACACTGTTGTTGCCTACGATGATGCCGGCGGAGTGATCGCGGCCAGACTGGTCTGGATGTTACGAGCGATTGGGAAGAACGCCGCCTTGCTTGATGGCGGTCTTCGGATCTTCCAGCAACCGCTCGAGAGCGGCCAAAATTCACGTCCGCCAGCGAAATTCACGCCGATTCCTTGGCCACTCAATCGAATCGCAACTATTGACGAGGCAGCCGATCAGAGAAATGTAGTTCTTGATGCTCGCAACCGAGATCGATATCAAGGTGAGCATGATCTCGTTGATCCACGGGCCGGTCACATCCCGGGGGCTTACAACCTGCCCTGCCGAGAGAATCTCACATCCCAGGGCACTTTCGTGGCCCTCGATGAACTCCGTCGTCGATTCCAAAGCGCGGGAGTTACCGCAGGGGAAGAGGTGATCTCGTACTGCGGCTCTGGTGTGACGGCCTGCCATAATCTCTTGGCATTGGAGTTGGCAGGTCTTGGTCAGGGCCGTCTCTTCCCTGGCTCTTGGTCGCAATATAGTCATGCGGCAGATCGAGCAATCGCGACCGGGAGTGCTCCCGACTAAGTCAGCACTAGAATCAATTTTTATGGCCCAGGGAATTCTTTTAGTCGGCGGTATGGGAACGCGACTATTGCCCTTGACGCGAACGGTTCCCAAACCCATGCTGCCCGTGGCAGGACTTCCAGTAACTGAACATCAATTGGCAATGGCCAAGCGTGCCGGGATTACATCCCTTGTACTTGCTACGTCTTACCTTTCGGAGGTATTTCTGCCTTATTTCGGCGATGGTTCACAATGGGGAATGCAGTTGCAGTATGCCTTCGAAACTGAGCCTCTGGGTACTGGTGGGGCGATCGGCAATGCAGCCAGACTCTTGAAATCAGATGAGCCGATCGTAATCTTCAACGGAGATGTTCTCAGTTCCCATGATTTAACCGCACAAATTCGGATGCATGAGTCTGCCAATGCGGATGTGACATTGCATTTGACCCATGTTGATGACGCACGGGCATTCGGTTGCGTGCCTATAGACGAAAGTGGGCGGGTCACCGCCTTTCTGGAGAAGATGGAGAATCCGATCACAAACACCATCAATGCCGGCTGCTATGTATTCAATCCGCGAGTTATGGATCGAATCCCAGAAGGCCAGGTAGTCAGCATTGAGCGAGAAATTTTTCCAGCCCTCATTCTTGAAAATCGAAAAATCTACGGATATACCGATGATTCCTACTGGCTGGATTTAGGTACCCCTGCAGCATTACTAAAAGGATCCAGAGATATCGTGACTGGCTTGGCCAACGGCTCCGCATTGCAGACCGCGAAAACTGCATATCGGTCGTCCGATTTTCTCGCAATGGCGGGGACCAAGATCGAAGAGGGGGCGCATATTACTGGCGGCTCGGCTCTCGGGCGCAATGTCAGAGTATTGGCTGGTGCGCAAATTGATGGTTCCATCATCTGCGACGATGTGACAATCTTCATGGGTGCCAGCATTCAAAACTCATTTATTGCCGCCCACACCAGCATTTCTGCTGACGCTGATATCCGTGACAGTTACGTTGCGGCAGACGGGATCTTCTCGCTTATAGCCGCAAAATAGATGGTAGTAAAGGGCTATGGAAACTCGAAACGGATCTCAAGAGAAAAAAGATTAAAAATAAAATTGCTCCTGGACTTGACTTAAAGGGATTACACGCGTGTAATTCGATTATTGGTTTTCCGCCATAAGGGCGGCCCGCAGCTTTGAAGGAGTATCGGAATGTCAGATATTCGATCCAGTGGCCCCAACATCCAACTTCTCAGCGGAGAGAATGTAGAACTCTCATGGCAAGAGCGCTCGCTCTGTGCGCAAACCGATCCTGAAGCTTTCTTCCCTGAAAAGGGTGGTTCAACCCGCGAGGCAAAGCGAGTATGCATGTCATGTGATGTTCGTTCTGAATGTTTGGAATACGCCCTGGCGCATGATGAGCGCTTTGGCATCTGGGGTGGCCTCTCAGAGCGCGAACGCCGTCGTCTTAAGCGCCGCCCTGCTTAACTTTAGGTCTGGTTCCAGCGATGGCTGAATCAGCCAAAGATCGCGATGGTCACCGTGTAACCGCCATTCTTGTAGTGCATGACGGTGCAACCTGGTTGCCGGAGGTTGTCGCCGCCCTCGTTTCGCAGACGCGGGCCATTGATTACACCTTGGCCGTGGATACTGATTCGAATGATGCATCCGTAAAACTTCTCAAAAATGCGCGCGTGCCCTTCATCTCGCTACCTCGCGAGACCGGGTTCGGAGCCGCGATTGCTGCAGCAGTAGAAAGAATTCCTCCTTCTGCGGAAGAAGACGAGTGGCTCTGGTTTATTCACGATGATTGCGCTCCAGCACCGGAATCTTTGCAGGCCCTCTTGGATGCCATAGAGGATCGGCCGCAAGTGGCCATCGCTGGGCCGAAACTCCGGGGATGGTATGACCGCACTCATCTGCTGGAAGCCGGCGTCACAATCGCTGGCAACGGGGCCCGTTGGACTGGGCTGGAACCGCATGAATATGACCAAGGGCAACTCGACGGAATCCGCGACGTCCTAGCGGTAAGCACTGCCGGAATGTTGGTGCGCCGCTCCGTTTATGATGAATTAGGTGGCTTTGATCCGAACATCCTGCTCTTCCGTGATGACATTGATTTGGGGTGGCGGGCACGGGTTGCCGGTTACTCCGTTATTGCCGTGACTGACGCAATTGCCCTACATGCAGAAGCCTCTGCATCCGAACGGCGAAATGTCGACGTGAAGAGCGCATTCCACAATCGCCCTTTGTTGCTGGATCGCAGAAATGCTGCATATGTGCTCCTTGCCAACTCTTCCCTCTGGCTTCTGCCTTGGCTCTCTCTTCAACTATTCGCCAGCGCTCTTGTACGGGCGTCCGGATTCTTCTTAGCTAAGTTGCCTGGGTACGCGTCTGATGAGATTCTCGCGGTGACTTCCTTAGTTTTCCGTCCTGGCCTTGTACTCAATGCACGCCGCCTTAGACGATCTGGGCGACTTCTCTCTCCGCGGGTGGTGGCAGCGTACATACCCCCGAGATGGTCGCAAATTCGCCTGGAAGCAGCGCGAGTTGGCGAAGCGATAAGACAGAAGATTCTGCCGACGACGCAACTTGGCAGCAGCGCTTTGGAGGCCCCCACCGAAGACGATGATCTATTAACCTCTGTACCACTGATTCGCTGGCGATCTGCTTTTCGTCGCCCCGAGATTTCAGTATTTCTGATCCTCATTATTATCTCTTCGATCTGGTCGCGACATCGCTTTGGCGCTCTAGCCGGTGGCGCCCTGCCAGCCAGTCCGAGTGGGGCCATTGATTTATGGCGTCGATATGGGGATTCATGGCATGCCATTGGAATGGGCAGCTCTACCGCCACCCCAACATGGATCGCTGTCATGGCGCTCGCTTCAACGGTGATGTTTGGAAAGACTGTTCTCTTTATGGCAACTCTGTTTTGGGCTACTCCATTGCTTCTTTTCTGGTCGATGTATTTATTATTGCGCAAACTGACTACAAACTCGTGGCTCGCCGTTGGCGCCAGCCTGGCTTATGCGCTTTCGCCAGTGGCAATTTCGACCGTCAACTCAGGGCGTTTGGGGACTATGGCAGTTCTTATCATTGCGCCGCAGATCGCACGCTATCTTCCGCGCTTAACGAAGATAGAGGATGAAGAATGGCAATTTCTCTTTGCCTTCAGCATTCTTATGGGCATTTTGACTTCTTTTTCGCTTCCTGCATTTTTGGGTATCGTCGCGATCTATCTATTCGGTATCGGACATGACTTTCGAAGTTTTCTCGCGTCGCGCGATCGCAGAAAGTTCACTAATCGACTCCTCCGTCGATTGACAATGATTGCGACTCCTTTCCTGCTCTGCCTGCCATGGTCGCTGGAGGCGCTTACCCATCCCTCCCGTTTCCTTCTTGAGCCGGGTCTTTCGATGGCGGGTGGGAGCTCAAATCTGGCACTTCTTGGTAACCCAGGGGGAGTCGGTTCAATCCCTTGGTGGTTCATCAGTCCAGTCACGTTGATTCTTCTAGTGGCCGTTTTCTCCAGCACTCATGCGCGCAAATACGCAGAAACGGGACTGGCGTTTCTGGTTATTGCGAGTTTGGCAACTGCTATTTCATTCCCCTCACATGGCAATGCTTTGGGCTTTCGCTTATGGGTGGGTCCTTGGCTGACATATGCCACTGTCGCGGCAGTGGCGGCCGGGGTAATCATTTTAGATGGTTTACGAGAGAAATTGATTACTGCCCATGTGCACCGTCGTCATTTTTACGCCGGCCTAGGTGTCGCTTCTACCTTGATTTACTGCCTTGCGGCGACAAGCTGGGTTCTCTCGGTCGGAGCCGATTCGCCGGTTCACGCCAACCAGGCCGTCGTCTTGCCGGCTTTCTTGACGGTGACCCCTGGTGTGAAAACTCTCGTTTTGCAGAGTGCGCATGCTGGCGACAAGGCCAATATCACGTACTTTGTTGCCCGCGAATCTGATGTTCTTCTCGGTGACCCCGATGTCGTGCCTCGTCCTTCCCCGATCCTTGAAGGAGCAGTTGCCGAACTCATTGACGGCAGCGGGCTTATGAGCAGCAAAGTCTTTGGAGCGCATGGGATCAAGTACCTATTTATGAAGAATCCCGTCGATAACCAGATCGTTCGAACAATTGATGGCATTGGTGGTTTCGTTCGAGTTGCGTCTACGCAATCTGGAATCGTCTGGCAAGTTGCAGGTGTCAGTGATCGCCTGGTCTTTACCGATACAGCCGGAAATGCACGCGGACTCCTCGAAGGCGACATCAAAGCGCGAACTTCAACATCAGGTCCCGGGGTGATCTCACTTGCTGAGAATTACGATTCTTCGTGGCAGATAATTCAAAATGGAGAGAAGTTAATACGCTCTCGGAATCAATACGGCCTACCTCAATTTACGAGCACGGTGGCGGGTCCATTTTCATTGATCCATGATGGAACGACGCGTCGTGCCTGGCTGGCATTGGAAATGATCTTCCTGCTAATTACGTTGATTATGGCTCTCCCGGCTGGACGACGAAAGCGTGAGATCTCAGTAGAGGAACTCACATGAACTTTCGCCGTGCAGGTGTTCTCGTAATCGTGTTGACAGCCACTCTGGTTCTTGGCCAATTTGCCACGAAGGTGACGGGCACGAAGAAATACTCAGAGAGTTTTCCAGCGGTGGCGTGCCCGCCGACGGGTTCGGGTCTCACTTCTCAAGTGTCAACGGGATCTACTTCTACCCCGTACCGGAAATTGACCGGGAAGGTCTTGGGTTTAGCGCCTGTAAAGAATTCCCGTTTCGCAATTGTTAGCGACCCGATACTTCTTGATGCTGGAAACGTGACCTCGGTCGTCTGGCAGAGTCTGGCTGGGATTTGGGCCGGTGCCACCCTCTGCACCTCACCCCAAGGAGAGCAGTGGTTTGTCGGTGGCGCCGGAGATGTCACGAGCAAGAGTCGTCTGATTGTCATCAATAGCGGTCTGAGTGCGGCAATCGTGGATGTCGCGATCTGGAGTGAGAAGGGAGCTCAGCTTGGCAAGGTCCTTACAGTTCGGGCCAATTCATATGTTCAGGTGGGGCTGGATTCGATTGCAGCGGGTCAGGGTCGTTTAACGGTTCACGTAACCCCGCGGTCCGGCCGTGTCAGTGCCTTCTTGTTCGACGTGCGTGTCAAGGGTTTGCAGAGCCTGGGTGGAGACATAGTCAACCCGGTTGGATCGCCCAGCAGTGACCTGGTAATTGCTGGTATCCCTCATCAAATTATTAAGGGCAAGGCTGGGTCACATGTGTTGCGGGTATTGGTTCCAGGAGCGGCAGATGCAAACATCAAGGTTGATCTCATTTCCAGTGATGGAGTTTTCACCCCTGTTGGTTTGGATGGGCGGGACATTCCCAAGGGAACGGTTCTAGATATTCCACTCAATCCCACAATCTCTTCGAGCACCTTCGCATTGCACATCCACTCCGACCAGCCGATCGTGGCGAGTGTTTACTCACCACTGACCATTTCAGGCCATCGGGACTACGTTTGGAATACTGCGACCTCATTGCTGGTACCAATGAAACTCGCCGTGAATGGACTGCAGCCAACTTTGATTTTTACGGGCGACGCGATCGGTTTGAAGATTCAAACTCGCCTTAACAGTGGCAAATTCATAAATTCCACCGTGTCCGGGAGCGATATGGCGGTCTGGAAAGCCCCCAATAATTCCCAAATGATCTCAATATTCAATGTTCGATCCGGCGTCTACGGAGCTGCTGTCGTCACTTCTACCAGCGGAATTGGTTTCTTTCCGCTGGTCCCGGGCAGCACTGTTACGCGCGCAGCAATACCCAGTTCCAACATCTCTGTTATTAATCGTTAGTTCATGCCGTCATTCCCTTAAAAGTAGGGATTTGCCCACTAATCTGGGCGACATGTCTCCTTCATCGCGCCTGGGTCGTGGATGTTCGCGCAGTGGCTGTCGGCGAAAAGCACTCATGACTCTCACTTATGTTTATGCGGAATCGGTCGCCGTTGTCGGACCGCTGGCGACATTTGCCGAACCACATGCATACGATCTCTGCGAATTTCACGGTAATCGGCTCACTGTTCCGAATGGGTGGAATGTCATCCGCCAAGAACGGGATGCTTCCGAAAGCGGACCAACAGATGACGATCTCATGGCGATTGCAGATGCAGTTCGAGAGGTTGCCAAGAGTCCGGTCGAGTCAGGGAAAGTCCAGAGTGCTCAGAATCCAGAGTTAGGTCGTCGCGGCCACTTGCGCGCGGTTCCGTCATAGTTATGTCGGATTTGTCAGTTCCTTCCATCTTTAAGGCTTACGACATTCGAGGTCTGGTTGAGAATGAAATTACACCTGACTTTTCTTTCCGTGCGGGATTGGCCTTTGCTCGCTTTCTCGAACAAGAACGCGAGCCAGGAACAATGGTCATTGGTGAAGATATGCGCCCGTCTTCCCCAATATTGGCTGAGGCCTTCGCTGCCGGAGTTATTTCTAATGGCATGGATGTCATAAGGATTGGTCTGGCATCAACGGATATGTTGTATTTTGCTTCAGGCAAACTCAATCTGCCGGGCGCGATGTTCACCGCCAGTCACAACCCCGCCGCTTACAACGGGATCAAGTTATGTAAAAGCGGTGCGCGCCCCGTTGGTAAAGAATCCGGCCTTCAACTGATCGAGCGATATGTATTCGACGGCAATCCCATTTCGATGCGCGCGGTGGGAAGTGAGAGCCACCGCAATATGGTTGATGAATACGTGGCACACCTGCTCTCCCTGGTGGATGTTTCCAATATTCGCCGACTAAAAATCGTGATAGATGCTGGCAATGGGATGGCAGGATATACGGCCCCCTCCGTCTTTAAACGGATAAATGCGGAAGTTATTGAGATGTATTTTGACCTTGACGGGACATTTCCTAATCACGAAGCAAACCCAATAGATCCGGCAAACTTGAAAGACCTGCAGAAGGCCGTCCGCAAACATAAAGCTGACATTGGCCTGGCATTTGATGGCGATGCGGATCGATGCTTTCTCGTGGATGAGACGGGTGAGATTGTGAATCCGTCCTGCCTCACTGCGCTTATTTCAGAGAGAGAGTTGGCAAAGCATCCCCATGCCAGCATCATCTATAATTTGATTTCATCACGCGCAGTAGTCGAAGTCGTGGAGGAGAACGGTGGCACTGCAATTCGAAGTCGGGTAGGGCATTCGTATATCAAGAAATTAATGGCAGAGACAGATGCAGCATTTGGGGGAGAGCACTCGGGTCATTTCTATTTCCGCGACTTTTGGTTTGCGGACTCTGGAATGCTCGCGGCGCTTTACGCAATTGCGGCACTTGGCTTGCAAAAGAATTCCCTCTCTAAAATTTTAAAGCCGTACCAGCGTTATGTTTCCACGGGCGAGATTAATTCCACCGTCACAAAGCCAGAAGAGGTCCTTTCTCGATTGGAAGAGACCTATGCCCATCAAGAAGGCTTGACCGTGGACCACCTGGACGGCCTGACGGTAAATGCTGAAGCTTGGTGGTTTAACGTTCGTTCTTCAAATACAGAAGCACTATTGCGCCTTAATGTGGAGGCAAAAACGCCAGCCCGGCTAGAGCGATTGAAAGGTGAGGTTCTCGCCATTATCCGAGGCTGATAATGTGTCCAATGCTGACGAAGGCAGTAACCTATGAGCCTTACCGCCAGTCCCTAAAGGAGACTTTTCGTGAATTCACCAGTAACCATGACCGTCCCACACGACATCGCCAATGCAGATCTTGTTGAAGGGGGCCGTAAGAGGATTGAGTGGGCCGAGCGGAATATGCCCGTGTTGGCCCAGATTCGCGATCGTTTTGCCAAGAGTCAACCATTTGCCGGAGTACGTATCGCTGCGTGCATGCACGTGACGACCGAGACAGCCAACCTTATGCGCACTCTCAAAATTGGTGGTGCCGAGATTGCACTTTGTGCGTCCAATCCTCTTTCCACTCAAGATGACGTGGCAGCTGCGCTTGTGTTTGAATATGGGATCAGTGTCTATGCACGCAATGCGGTCGATCGCGCCGGGTACTATTCGCACATAAATGCGGCACTTGATATCGCCCCGCATCAAGTATTTGACGATGGCTGCGATCTAGTCAACACACTTCACACAACGCGGACAGAGTTGTTGTCGGGGATTACCGGCGGATGCGAAGAAACGACAACGGGCGTTATTCGCCTGAGTCAGATGGCCAAGGATGGCGCACTCAAGTTTCCTATGGTGGCAGTTAACGACACTGACACAAAGCACATGTTT
>DASVIG010000155.1:0-3004 GCA_036382195.1 Candidatus Nanopelagicaceae bacterium | reverse complement strand
TCTTCGCACCAACCCAAGAATTCAATGATCTTCTGTGCGCCTGCTCGATGACCATGGGCCGCAGTTGTCCGACCTTGCTGGTCAGGATTCTCCTTTGCCCACCTTCGATTTCCATCGAGAATTACGCCGACGTGGTGAGGCGTCTGGGTGAAATCCAATGATCGGACTAAACGTCGCTCATAAAGCGGATACAGCACCGCCTTAACCGCTCGCCGAAAGAGGAGTCCCCAACGTTTCATTGTTCGATTACGAATTCTTCTTCGGTAAGAACATTGCAACAACGCGGCGTTCAGCAATGAATGAGGCGAACGGAACCATGCCAGCGAGCATATAGAGGACTGCCCTCTTCACATTCCATCGTGCTTTCAATGCCAATTGCATCGTGGTCAATACGTAAAGAATGAAGAACGTGCCGTGGACGGCGCCGATCCACGAAACTTTGTCATGCAGTGACGGATTGTGAGCAAAGAGCGTGATTGGTACATCAACGAACCACAATGGCAATGCCATGATGCCAGTGGCAATTGCCATTATTCGATAGCGCTGAACGGTGCCGTCACTAGTGCGGGCCATATGTTCTCCTTTGGTTCCTAGATCTCATGTTGGGTAACTCTACGTTGGTAAAAGGGCAGGTACAGCACGACTCCAGCCATAAACCACCAGATCACTACGTATGAGAGGTGCTGCCAGTAGAACCCTGGCACGGCTGACTTTGGAGTTGGAGGGGTGATGCGCATTCGAACGATATTTGTTCCCGCAAGGGCCTCGCTATCGGCAATCACGAATCCGTCATACAGATCAAGCGAAGTCTGATTTACGACGAGGGCGCTATCTAATCGAGATAACACCGTCTTATGAGACTGCGTGACGTCGTCATTTTGATGCGGCATCAGTTTGCCTGTAACAGTGACAACGTTTGATGAGTTCAAGATTAAGTTATTGCGGTCAGACCACAATCCCCTTACGACCAATATCGCAGAATGCGAATCTGCTGCTAAGAGGCCAACTTCCCACGTACCCGTTTGACCTTGACCATCCACCTGAAATGGCGCTTGATAATCTGCGATGTAATGTCCGCTTACTTGAACGTGACGCAATGCGGCCTTGAGCGGGAGGGCAATTCGTGGCTGAGTGATGGACGCAAGTGGCACAACGGTGCTGTTTACGACAACAGGAACTTGACTCTCTCTCGCCCGGTTCAGTTGCCAAATTCCAAGACCTACGAAACTTGCTGCAATGACAAGAACCCCAAGAACTGAGAAAGCTCGCTTCAGACTACTTCGAATCATCTTCCTCGCGCTTCTGCATGCGGGTGTAGCGCTTGTAGAAACTTCGGAGCAAGAACGCCACCGCGATTGTTAGGAGTCCCACGGTGATCGAACCTGACGTGCCTATTTCAACATTCTGTGACATGGGAACTCCGTTTCTCTGAAACAATCATCCCATGTCCGAACTCGACTTTTCCGACCGATATGGCCAGCGGCCCATGCGATGGAAGGGCTTGGCGGTCGTGCTACTCGTGGTCGGAGGCGCTTGGCTGACGTGGGCGGGACTTCATCATTCGCGACCAGATTTAACCTCGACGTTGGTCTCTTTCACCATTCCCTCAGAAAGCACCGTAAGCATGCGCTATTCGATTGATCGCCGCGACCCAAATTCGGCGGTCATCTGCACACTAGTAGCGCACGACTTTGATAAGAACGTGGTCGGCCAAATTGACGACTCAATCCCGGCCGGGACGGCACATGTAGACAGAATCACGCTCATCCATACTCGTTCTGCGGCCGTCAGCGCCTCTATCTCGCGTTGTAGGGCCAGTTCACAGTAATCTATGCCACTTATGAGTACTCAAACTTGGCTCACACAAGAGGCCGCCGATCGCTTACGCACAGAACTCGAATTTCTCGAGACGACTGGGCGCGTTGAAATCATCAAGAAAATTGAGACTGCCCGCTCAGAGGGCGACCTCAAGGAAAATGGTGGATACCACGCGGCTCGCGAAGAGCAGGGCAAGATGGAAGCGCGCATCCGCCAACTCAAGCACATGCTCGAGCACGCCCACATTGGAGCGCCTCCCGCTGGCGAATCTGGCGCAGTCGGTGCAGGCATGGTCATCACTGTTGAGATTTCCGGTGAGACGATGAAATTCCTTCTTGGCTCCAGAGAAATCGCAAGTGGCGACCTCGATGTGTATAGCGAGAATTCACCACTCGGTGCTGCAGTACTCGGCAAAAAAATAGGTGAAACGGTTTCCTACATTGCTCCGAATAAACGTGAGATCACAGTCGTGATCTTGGAAGTTGAGTTCTATATCTAAAGATGTGAGAGGTCGTTAATGTCCGAAGAGACTGTACAAGCTGGCGGTGCGCCATCAAAGGCTTTTACTCATCGAGAAATCATGATTATCTTGAGCGGCCTGATGACGGGCTTGCTCCTTGCCGCCCTTGATCAGACCATTGTTTCTACGGCGCTAAAAACCATCGTCATCGATCTGCATGGACTCAAGGAATATACGTGGGTTGTCACTGCGTATCTCCTGACTTCCACCGCATCAACACCTCTGTATGGAAAAATTTCAGATCTATATGGGCGACGCATTGTCTTTCAGTTCGCGATTGTCACATTCTTACTTGGCTCATTGCTTGCCGGACTCTCGCAGAACATGGTTGAACTGATTGCTACCCGTGCTCTTCAAGGACTCGGTGCCGGTGGCTTGATGTCACTCACCTTCGTCATCATCGGCGACATCATTCCTCCCCGCGATCGCGGAAGATATCAAGGTTACTTCGGTGCAGTCTGGGGCTTGTCATCAGTTGCCGGACCACTACTCGGCGGATTCTTCTCCGACCACCACACGATTCTCGGAATTACCGGATGGCGCTGGATCTTCTACATCAATCTTCCGTTCGGAATTCTCGCCCTCGTTATTACTTCCGCCGTACTTCACATTCCAAAAGTGAAGCGCGAGCACTCCATCGATTACCTCGGTGCCATCCTCTTGGTT
>DASVIG010000154.1:0-3907 GCA_036382195.1 Candidatus Nanopelagicaceae bacterium | reverse complement strand
GATCCTTTTGAAGCGGAAATCGCCAACTGGGACGGGAACTAAACGCTGTCATTAACTCCATCTAGGAGTTCACGGTATATATCCAAGTGTCCGTTGTGGCGTGCGATCTCTTCGATCATTTTGAGGAGACGGAGCTGGACGACATTCTCACGCAATTAGGCGTGAGGCACCTCTATATTTGCGGAGCCGAAACTGACAACGGCGTTCGACATACCTCCAATGCAGCTCTTGAGCGAGGTTACGACGTGACATTGGTCGACGATGCCCACTCAACCACAGATGGACCCGGCAACTCAGGGATCCTCTTGGCTTCGGCGATTGTTGATGAAATGAATCGTGCTTTCTCAAATTACAAACTACCTGGGCGATCTGCATCCACTGGTACTACAGAGGGAGTCGCGTTTTAGGCGTTCAACAAACACTGGTGCGGGAGGCGGGACTTGAACCCGCACGTCCGAAGACACAGGTTCCTAAGACCTGCGTGTCTGCCATTTCACCACTCCCGCGAGAGCTTCGATCCGTAAGATCGGTGGAATAGGGGCAAGGGTAAGGGTAAGTACGCCCTCTTTCAAAATGGACGAATATTGATTAGATGCGGTACCGCTTGCAGATTGCCTCCAAGCCCTTGCAGACATCGGCGCGCTTCGGGAAACCATCGGAAAGAACGACCTTGAGGTTTGCTTTGGTGATTATTATCGGAGTCAGGAGTACGGATGGAATATTGACCAAGCCATTATTGGTGAGACTTGTTGCAGAAGTTGTTTGCGTTCCCCGAATGAGGGCCACCGCCAGGTTTGTCGCCGCGTTTGCTTCCGCTTTGATGGACCCGTAAACCCCGCTGAACAAGTCACTGGTCAAGATGGCGCGGAGACCGTCGACCGTCGCGACTTGACTTGAGACACAGACTTTCCCGTTGAGTTTGCTCCTTTGGAGAACAGCAATGGCTGCAAGCCCGAGACCTTCATTTGCCGCCACAACAGCATCAAGTTTGCCGCCTGCTTTGGAGAGTTGCTGTTCGAAAATAGTTCCAGCCTTTTCGATATCCCAGCCAGGAACCGCGTTGTCAGCAACCAAGGTATAGGCCTTTAATTTGATGAGCGGGCGGAGAATTGAGTCATAGCCTTTCTTCATGAGGGTGGCGTTATTATCATCTGCCGCTCCGTTGAGGTACACGATCCGTGCTGTCTTCTTATGGGCCAGATTTAAGCATGATTTGATGCTTAGTGCTTGCAACCGGCCCACCGTAATATTGTTGAAGGACACGTAGTAGGACTGAGAACCCTTGAGAGTCAAGCGGTCGTAGTCGATCGTTGGGACACCCATTTTTTTTGCCTTGTCCTGGACTGCCTTTGCGGATGCGGAATCAAGATTGACGAGGATGAGAACTTTTGCACCTCTCAAGAGCATTTGGTCTGCGATGGTTTGGAATGCGGCCACGTCGCCGTCGGAGTTCTCGATGTCAACGGCCACGTTGGCGGCCTTGAATGCGGCGGTCAATAATGGTCGGTCTGCTGATTCCCAACGGCCAGTTGAAGTCGCATCGGGAAGAATAACTCCGACAAAGCCAGCACTTGCAGCAGAAGCTGTGGTGGTTGCCAGACCAGTAACCAGAAGAGCCGCGGTGGCAAAAGCAAGCACAATCGAAGTATGTCGCTTGGGCATCTCGAGAGACCTTTCGAAAGACTAGGCGTGCACCCCTGCCAAAACGAGTTTTTGGTCAAACGAAGAGGAAGGGCCCACGTTGAGGCTAATGCCATGTGGGCCTGATTGCACTAGCGAATTCACTAAAAGAGGTCTGAAACGTCTAACGATTTGGTAACGAAGAAGTCTGCAGGGATCGGTTATAGCGACTCATCGATGCTCTAACCAACGGTAGCCTTGCCCAGGTGTCCTCCCATAGTGATCTTCTAGCCGCGCGCATCACCGCCGCCTTGCAGGCGCGCATCGATCAAGGCGAGTTGACTTGTGCGATTCCAGAGATAATTACGCTCGAACGGCCGAAAAATCGTGATCATGGTGATTACTCCTCGTCGATTGCCCTGCAAATTGCTAAGGAATCTGGTCGTTCACCTCGCGAGATTGCTGCCCTTCTCAAAGAGGATCTGGAATCTCTCCAGGAAGTGGCCTCCGTCGAAATAGCCGGGCCTGGTTTCATCAATATCACCCTAGATCGTGCCAGTCAGGCCGACATCGTCCGCCAGATTCGCGAGCAAGGTGAGATGTTCGGTCACAGTGCATTTTTCTCTGGTGTGGATATAAATTTGGAGTTCATCAGTGCAAATCCGACTGGTCCTTTGCATCTTGGACATACCCGATGGGCTGCGGTGGGCGATGCTCTGGGACGGGTTCTCTCCGCAGCTGGAGCAACTGTCACACGCGAGTTTTATATCAATGATCGCGGAAATCAGATGGATCTATTCGGCGCGTCAGTACAGGCAGCAGCTAATGGTCAACCAATTCCTGAAAATGGGTATCAAGGTGCTTACATCTTGGATTTAGCCAAAGTCATTGTTGCTGACGATCCGGAAATATTGAATCTTCGGATAGATGAACAGTTAATTGAGTTTCGAGAGCGCGCATACCTGGCGCAATTGAAGGACCAGCAGAGAGTGCTGGAAATCTTTGGCACGAAAATCGATATCTGGTTCTCTGAGCGCACGTTGCATAGCAGCGGAGCCGTCACCCACGGACTGGATAAATTGCGCAAGCAAGGGCATGTCTTTGAGTTAGAAGGTGCCACGTGGTTGCGTACGACAGATTTTGGCGACGATAAGGATCGCGTCCTGGTTAAAAGCGGTGGCGAACTCACATATTTCGCCTCCGATACTGCCTATTACATCAACAAACGCGAACGCGGCTTTGAGATCTGCATTTACATGCTCGGTGCCGATCACCACGGCTATGTCAACCGCCTGAAATCTATCGCAGCGTGCGCGGGCGACGATCCTGAATACAACATACACGTCCTCATCGGCCAACTCGTGAAGATCATCGAAGGCGGCGAAGAGGTCAAATTATCAAAGCGGGCCGGGACAATTATTACTTTGGAGGATTTGGTAGAGAAGGTTGGCGTTGACGCTGCCCGATACACCTTGATTCGTTATCCGGTCGATACGCCTATGGTCCTGGATGTAGATGTGTTGAAAAAACGGACTAATGACAATCCGGTTTACTACGTACAGTATGCGCACGCCCGCATCGCCGGTGTTCTGCGCAATGCCCAGGATATGAATGTGCCGCATGCGCTGGGGGATTTCGAGCCGGGTCTACTTGCCCATGATCGAGAGAACGAATTACTAGGAGCCCTCGCCGAATTTCCGCGCGTCGTCCAAGGCGCAGCGGAGTTGCGAGAACCGCACCGGGTCGCACGGTATCTCGAGGAACTTGCCGGTGTGTATCACCGATTTTATGCCGATTGTCGAGTGTTGCCATTGGGCGATGAACCGATCAAACCAATCCACTCCGCCCGAGCCAACCTCTCTGCGGCGACCAAGCAAGTACTGGGAAATGGTCTGCAACTTCTTGGCGTTGGCGCGCCAGAGAGAATGTGACCTCCATGGCAAATGTCTGGTCGTCCAACGTCACCTTCTCCAAAGGGGAACTCCACTTAAGCGGAATCCCTGCAATGACGCTGGCACGTGATTTCGGTACTCCGACATTTTTTCTCGATGAGGCAGATTTCCGTGACCGCGCAACTGCATGGGGCAACGCGCTTCGCGATTCCTTTGGCGAAAATGCAGGGACTGTGTACTACGCCGCAAAGGCCTTTATTTGCGTGGAAGTCGCCCGATGGGTGGCCGAATGCGGAATCGGCCTGGATGTCTGCACCGGTGGGGAGTTGGCAGTCGCGCTAGCGGCAGGATTCTCACCATCCAAGATCGAATTGCACGGAAATAATAAATCGGTT
>DASVIG010000153.1:0-6329 GCA_036382195.1 Candidatus Nanopelagicaceae bacterium | reverse complement strand
CCGGCGAGTCCGCACTCTTCGATGTCGTCGAAGGGGCAATTGAAATTGGAATCAAAGAATTGAGCGCCTATGCCTTCTCCACTGAGAACTGGCGCAGGTCACCGGAGGAAGTGAAATTCCTGATGGGTTTCAACCGGGATGTCATCCGCCGTCGCCGAGATGAGATGAATGAACTCGGCGTGCAAGTGCGTTGGGTGGGCCGCCCGAAGAAGTTGTGGACTAGCGTTATTAAGGAACTGGAAGCAGCAGAAGAGCTGACAGCGAAAAATAGAGTTCTCACATTGAATATGTGCGTCAATTATGGGGGGCGAGCTGAGATAGTCGATGCCGCAGCCTCCCTGGCACGAGATGTAAAAGCGGGGAGAATAAAATTGGAGAGTATTTCCGAGAAGATCTTCAACCAATACTTGTACCAACCGAAAATGAGCAATGTCGATCTCTTCCTTCGGACCTCGGGGGAGATGCGTACAAGCAACTTTCTCCCCTGGCAATCGGTATATGCAGAGATGGTCTTTATGGATGTCTTATGGCCGGACGTAGATCGTCGAGTGTTATGGAGAGCCGTTGAGGAGTACTCACTTCGCCAGCGGCGCTTTGGTACGGCGTAGCGCTATCCTTTGACAATCGCTGATGGGGTGGGATGATCAGGCGTCGTACCTTCGGAGAATACGAGAGACGGAGGGCATCGATGGAGATTGAAAAACCAGTAGAAGCCAATGTCTTCCTGGTCGATGACGACGCCGGCAAATTCTTAGCGATAGCAAGACGAAAGCGGAGAAATCGTCTCATTCTGTCTTTTCTCCTCGTCGCAGTCCTCGTTAGCACCGCTTCTTTCTTCGCGGCAAATTATTTCATTAAAGACAAGACATTGAGCCCGGTGAATCGGCTCCTTGCTCTCAAGGGCGGGGTTGACCTCAATGCCCAGCAACTTAGGGATCTCGTTGTATCCGAGGGGTTGATTGCCTACTGGGCAGGACCTCAGTTAGGCGCCAGGTACGCGCTGACAGCTCTGGCCGACGGAGAGATCTATATTCGCTATCTCCCCGACGGCAAAGGATTGGCGGATGCTCGCGCTGCCTACCGCGTGATCGGCACCTATTACGAGAAGGGTGCATTCGCGAATGTTCAGACCTCAGGCAAGCAATTGAATTCTGTGGGATTCACCAATCAAGATGGTGATGCGGTTTTCTACAATAAATTACGGCCCACCAATCTCTATATCGGGCTAAAGAATTTGAATGTAGAAGTTGAGGTGTATGACCCAGACTCGATCGCAGCACTCGTGGTGGCCAGCGGCCCCAGCATCATCCGGAAGATTTCTTAGTTCTGAAGTTTTACTGCCCCATAAGTTGTGAGGCATTGCCCCTCATGCTCTCGACCTCACGCGTAATCGTCTCCGGTAAAATGAGACATCGGTCTCTTGGCGGCCTACTTTGTAGTAATATCGGCTCTTAATTGATACATTACTTGTGACGCACGTCTCAGGTCCCCGCAGGGCACCGTGCCACCCTGGGAGGCGAAGGTATTGTCGACGCAATTGGAGTGTCAGGTGTGTGAGTGATGCGGAGCGTAACTCCCAAGCCAGAGGTTGTCGCCAACATTCGCGACACGGTTATTAACGCTACCGACCCAATTGAAGAAGAGATAGTAATTCCACCTGTTGACGAAGTGGTCGATGTTACTCCCGATGATCATAACGATGTACCGAATTGGGGATTTCAGGAACCAAAAAAAAGAAGGCGAAATTTCAAACGCCTGATTCCTTATGTTATTACCGCGGTAATTTTTTCAGGTTTAACACTCGGAGCAGAGTATTTCTTGCACTCCAAGCAGATCTCCATTGATAACGCCACGCTTATTCTTCACGGCGGTCAGACGATTGACGAAAAGGAACTTCGCTCTCTAGTCGTCGCTCGAGGTCTCAATGTCTATTGGTTGGGATCCAAACCTGGGATGAAGTACTTGATAAACACCTCACAAGCCAATGGAATTTCGTTGCGTTGCATTTATCCTGCTGCCAGTTCAGGCACTGCCGAGCCATATTACGACGTAGGTACCTTCGTATCACAAAATGCATTTGCCTTGACTCAGAAAGCTGCCCAACAGGCAAACGGAGTTGGCTTTGTCAACATCGACGGCAATGCCGTTTATTACGATTCACGAGATCCAAAAAATGTATACATCGGTTTGAAGAACGCAGATATTCAGGTTGAAATTTATGATCCACGACCTGACCAAGCGCTGGCGGCCGCGCTTCTGCAAGGAAACCTCAAGAAGATCATTTAACAACGGGAGCAAGTACCAAATATTTCGGCCGTGTGCCCCACGTCGCGGAAGCCATGTACTGAGGCAATCCTCTTCGCCCAATTTTCGATTGCACCACCTTCGATTTCAACCGTCCGGCCGCATTTTTTACAGATCAGATGATGATGGTGGGCCTCTCCGCAGAGCCTGTATATTGCTTCACCGTCTTCGCGCCGAAGTAGATCTACGGTCTCCTCTTCCACCAGAGTCTGCAAGGATCGGTAGACCGTGGTCAGGCCGATCTTTCCACCGCCTCGCTGCATCGATTGATAAAGTTCTTGTGCGCTCGCAAATCCTCCGACACGTTCTAGCGCACTCAAGACTTGACTGACAGACTTACGCGCCAAGAGAGACCACCACCCACATCGCGAATACACCAACAACTGTGGCCACCATCGTCAGACGCGATGGATGACGCGAATGGGCCTCTGGCAAGATATGTGAGGTTGCAAGGTAGATGACGAACCCCGCGAAGATGGCCAGATAGATTCCAAGGAAGGGTTGGCTTATAGCAATATGAGTTCCAAGCGCGGCCCCGGCAATGCGCATCACCGCATCTAGTCCAAGGAGCCAGAGGGCACGTTTCTTCCATTGACCGCTCTTGATCAAGAATGAGACTGTGTTGAGCCCATCGCTGAAGGCATGCGCCAAAATTGCGATGAACACTGCCAGCCCAAGAGATCGACTTACCTGAAAAGAAATACCCAGGGCAACACCGTCCAGGAATACATGGCCGCCCATTGCGACCCCACCCAGAGTGCCGGCGATATTGACGGCATGTTTGTGTTCATGTCCATAATCGGATTCGGAAGGTTCGTGAGAGGCGAAGAGCTGCTCGGCGAAGTGGAGGGCAAAAAAACCGGCAACAAACGCGATGGAGACCGTGGGGACATGTCCGATCACGGTTTTGTTTATGCGAAAGACCTCTGGCAGAAGATCAAAAGCCACAAGTCCGAAGAGAAGGCCGGCGGCTAGACCCAATGTCAGATGGAGTCGGTCGCGGGAGCGATGTGCCAGCAATCCTCCGAATGTGGTGGATAACGAAGTGACCGCAGCGAGGGCGATGGCTAAGTTCATGGTAAAAGTTTATCGAATATGAAAATGATTGTCATTTCCACTTTCAACGGGTGGGTCTGAGAATCCAAGGTAATCAATTAGGATTCAACCCTCATGGCCATTGATCGCTTAGAAACTATCGTCAGCCTGGCCAAGCGCCGCGGCTTTGTTTACCCGTCCAGCGACATCTATGGAGGTCTCCGTGCGGCCTGGGATTACGGCCCGCTGGGTGTGGAAGTGAAGAACAACGTCAAACGTCAGTGGTGGAAGTCCATGGTGACCGGCCGGGAGGACGTGGTAGGTCTGGACTCGTGCGTGATTCTGGCCCGCGATGTCTGGGAAGCCTCTGGGCATGTGTCAACTTTCTCCGATCCCCTGACCGAATGCACCGCATGCCACAAACGTTATCGGGCCGATCATCTGGAAGAAGCTTTCGAGGCGAAGAATAAGCGGCCGCCTGCGTCCTTGTCGGAAGTGAACTGTCCAGCCTGCGGCAACAAAGGTCAGTTCACGGTTCCAAAGCAGTTCTCTGGCCTGCTCAAAACGTATCTTGGCCCAGTCGAAGATGAAACCGGGCTGGCGTATCTACGGCCAGAGACCGCGCAAGGAATATTTATCAACTTCGATAATGTCGCGACCACGTCGCGGAAGAAGCCGCCCTTTGGTATCGGACAGATTGGCAAGTCATTCCGGAACGAAATCACCCCCGGAAACTTTATTTTCCGTACCCGTGAATTTGAGCAGATGGAGATGGAGTTCTTTGTTGTGCCAGGCACGGACGAAGAGTGGCATCAATATTGGATCGATACACGGCTGGCGTGGTACAAGGATCTGGGCATCAATCCAGATCGACTACGCATTTTCGAGCATCCCAAAGAGAAGTTATCGCATTACTCCAAGCGCACTGCAGATATTGAATACAAATTCGAATTCGCCGGCACTGAATGGGGTGAGCTCGAAGGCATTGCCAACCGCACTGATTTCGATCTCAAGGCGCATTCTGCAGCTTCAGGGAAAGATCTCTCCTGGTTTGATCAGGAGAAGAACGAACGATGGACTCCTTATGTTATTGAACCTGCTGCAGGAGTCGACCGGTGCACATTGACATTCTTGATGGATGCGTACACCGAAGATGAGGCCCCCAATTCCAAAGGGGAGATGGAGAAGAGAACCGTACTTAAACTCGATCAGCGTTTAGCGCCAGTGAAAGCAGCAGTCCTTCCCCTTTCGCGTAATGCAGATCTCTCACCTAAAGCGCGCGATTTGGCCGCTCAACTTCGCAAGAACTGGAATATTGATTTTGACGACGCTGGAGCGATCGGTCGGCGCTACCGTCGCCAGGATGAAATCGGCACCCCTTACTGCATCACCATTGACTTCGACACGCTCGAAGATCAAGCAGTGACAATTCGTGATCGTGACACGATGTCGCAGGAACGCATCGCCCTCGATCAGGTTGAGGCATGGTTAGCGCCACGACTTCTAGGCTCGTAAACCCTTTAACGCTCCCGTTGGCTGGGGGTTCGTACAAGGTCGATCCACCGGTAGTCCTTGCACCGATGGCTGGCATCACCAACGCACCCTTTCGTATGCTCTGTCGCGAACAGGGTGCCGGACTTTTCGTCTCTGAAATGGTAACCGCAAGAGCGCTGATTGAACGCCGTCCAGAAACATTGAGAATGATTATTCCAGGTTTCGCAGAAACACCTCGCTCAATCCAGTTGTATAGCGTCGATCCTGAAGTGATGAGAGCCGCCGTAACCATGATTGGCCAAGAGGATCTCGCCGACCATATCGATATGAATTTCGGTTGCCCGGTGCCGAAGGTGACGCGAAAGGGCGGGGGAGCAGCCCTGCCATATAAACGTCGTCTCTTTTCTTCTATTGTCGCTGCTGCGGTAGAAGGTGCGAAGCCATTTGGAATTCCGGTCACAGTCAAGATGAGAATTGGCATTGATAGCGATCACGAAACTTATTTGGAGGCGGCCACCACTGCGGCGCAATTGGGAGTGAGTTGGGTGGCATTGCATGCTCGTACTGCGGAGCAGATGTACGAAGGTAAAGCAGATTGGAATGCCATTTCGCGCCTGGTCGATCATCTTAAACCTACCGGCGTGCCTGTTCTAGGAAATGGTGACATCTGGAGTGGTACCGATGGTCTGCGGATGATGGATGAAACCGGGTGTGCGGGCATCGTGGTAGGACGCGGATGCTTGGGAAGACCATGGTTGTTCGCTGATCTTGTGGCGGCTTTCAAAGGCGATGAAACGCGACGACTACCGACACTCTTTGAGGTGCGGGAGATTATGTACCGACATGGTGAATTGATCGTCGATTACTTTGAGTCCGAAGAACGCGGTTGCCGCGACCTTCGCAAGCACATGGCTTGGTACCTCAAGGGCTTCAAAGTTCCCAGCGAATTGCGACGACAATTTGGCATGGTCTCGACGCTCAAAGAATTTCGGATATTGCTTGATCAACTTACGGATCAGCCGTATCCAGTCGAAGTAGGTGAGAGTCCGCGCGGGCGAACTAGCCATGGTCGTCCCGTGACACTGCCAGCTGGCTGGTTGAACGACCCAGAAGAATTGGCGGAAATTGATATCGAAGACGCATTTTCGGGCGGGTGAGATGTTTCTATTCCGAATTCTTCGAAAAGTGATTACTGGTGTCATTTTACTGGCCTTGGTCTTTCCGATCTTTATTGTTGGTAAAACATGGATGGCCGGGCACAGCCCGACGGTTCGCAAAGCCGATGCAATAGTTGTTTTAGGGGCCGCGCAATTCAACGGACGCCCCAGTGATGCTCTTAAAGCCCGTTTGGTCGAGGCAAAAAGAATTTATTTGTTGGGATTAGCCAAGTCCATCATTACGGTGGGGGCAGGCGCGCCTGGAGACAGAACAACCGAGGCGGCCTCCAGCAAACACTGGCTGGTTGATAACGGGATAAAATCCTCGGCTGTGACCGC
>DASVIG010000152.1:0-15008 GCA_036382195.1 Candidatus Nanopelagicaceae bacterium | reverse complement strand
CCAGTGCTCGGCGCGCTTTTCATGGCGCTGGTAAGAAAGGCGCTTTCCAGGAGAGACCCAGATGCATTTGACTTTGAAAGTGGGCGTTTCCTGCAAAACCTCATAGCGACCCCATGGGCGTGTGGACTTCTCTAGTTCCATGCTGTCTCCAATTCGTCACTGTCCATTGTACGAAATTGGAGCTGGAGAGGGAATTCGAACCCGTGTAGCAGGATTTGCAGTCCTTATTGTTTGCTTCCCATAATTGATAGCGTATCAATTGGTTATCTGTTGACGCGTACTCACCGACAAAAACTGGCCTATCCCGCAAATCCACCGTTAACTATAAACTCGATTCAAGTTCTTCGCGAGCATTTCCCAAATGGGGCACAAAGGTAATAGAAGAAATGTCTTGGATAAATTTAGTCGATCCCTTGACACTAAAAGGTCTTTAGTGCGACTATCCAAGCGCGCTTCCCCGGGCTGGCCGTCAGTCATGCTCATGCGATACAAGTTGGGAGTGCCTCGTGGGTGAGTCTAATGCAGGAATCCAGTCAAGTGAGGGTCAGTTACGGCAGAATGCGATCGGTTCGGTAAGCATCGTTTTTTTCGTTCTGGCAGCTGCTGCGCCGCTAGCCGCGATTATTGGAGTCGCGCCGATTATTTTCGGAGGGGCGGGTAGTACCGGCGCACCGGGTGCTTATCTGCTGTGCACATTGATTCTGCTTGTCTTCAGCGTCGGTTTCGCGGCGATGAGTCGGCACGTCTCCGGGCCAGGTGGTTTCGCCGTCTACATCGCACGGGCATTCGGAATCCGCGCAGGAAACGGTGCCTCGTTTGTTGCACTTCTCGGATACAACGCCTTCGCGATCGGAAATCTTGGACTGTTCGGCTACCTCGCGAAGTCCATCTTCAATGACAAGTTTGGACTCCACCTAGCCTGGTGGGTGTACTGCTTGATCGCGATTGCCGTGATTGGTTTTCTCGGGTACCGAGAAGTCAACTTAAGCGCGAAAGTCCTAGGAGTCTTCCTTTTATTAGAGATGCTCATCATCCTCGTTCTTGATGGGGCAACCATCGCCAAGGGCGGCAACGCCGGTATCAATGTCTCCGGATTCTCTCCGAGTGCTATGTTCAGCGGCGCACCGGGAATTGTCTTCCTCCTGGCATTCGCCTGCTTCGTGGGTTTTGAGGCGACAACCCTGTATGGTGAGGAAGCGCGTGATCGGCACCGGACCATTCCTCGGGCCACTTACATCGCAGTCATACTCGTAGGTATCTTTTACACGCTGGTGATGTGGGTCTTTCAACTCGGTTACGGAAATTCCGAGGCTGCAAGGATAGCGAAAGTCGATCCGGGAAACTTTATCTTCACACTCAACACGAGATATGTAGGGCGATGGTCCACCGATGTCATGGAGTGGCTTGTCATCACCAGTATCTTCGCCTGCGTCTTGTCATTCCACAATGCGCTAACTCGATACATGTTCGCGCTCGGACGTGACGGTCTTTTTCCGAAGGCGCTAGCTCGCACACACAAAACCCAGGACTCACCGCACATTGCTAGCCTCGTGCAGACCGCAATTACACTCGTGGTCATCGCGGTCTTTGCCCTCGCCAAGGCAGACCCTTACGCGAAGCTCTACTCGTGGTTCGTCGGCATCGGTGCTGTGGCTATCCTCCTCCTCTACACAGTCGCGTCGGTAGCCGCGAGTCGCTTTCTGCGTCGAGATACGCAGGAAAAGCGACTCTGGGTCACCACGATCGCACCCATTCTTGCCGCGCTGGCCATGGCAATCTTCGTCTACCTTGCCATCCACAACTTCTCAGCTCTGACCGGATCGACCTCGCGCCTAGTAAACCTGCTCTGGATCCTCGGCCCAATCATGGCGATTATTGGATATGTTGTGACGCCTAGTAAAACAAATACAGCCTTAAACGACGTTGGAATCTTGCCGCAGCAGTAAAAAGGTTCCGCCGCCTCAAACTAAGAGGTTAGGTGTGGGCGTATCGTTTCGAAGTTGAAGGACGACGAACCACGATCGAAGGAAGGCCACAGTGGCGAATCTTGTCGCGACAGCACGAGGTGATTTCGCGGTAGAAATCACCGGCTCCGCAACCGGTGAACTAATCGTTCTGGTTGCCGGCCTCGGCGATGACCACCGATCCTGGGACGGTATCCTGCCTTCCCTCGTCTCCGCGTACCAATGCATCTCCTTCGACAACCGAGGGATCGGTGGCAGCCCCATGAGTCCTGGGCCGTACACCATTTCCGAACTAGCCGACGACGCCCACGCCCTAACGGAGGCGCTGAGACTGGGGCCTGTCGTTGCGATCGGATCGTCGATGGGGGGCGCAATTTGCCAGGAGTGGGCGCTGCGGTACCCCTCCGATCTGACCCGAATCGTGTTCACCAACACATGGGCCGAACGCGATCCCTACCTTGAAGTCCTTTTCGAACACTGGATTGCGCTCGCAAAGAGTGGTCAATCTTCCGCCGTGATGGACAGTCTCCTGCTCTTCTGCCTGTCACCCCAGTATTTACTCGAGCATCCGACGACGATTAAAGACTTTCGAGCTACTCCGGCCCCAAACATGCTCGGCTTTGCTGCTGCCGCAGCTGCCTGTCGCAACCATGACGCTCTTTCCCGCGTATCAGGTATTAACCAACCAAGCTTGGTGATCGCTGGACGACGCGACATCCTGACCCGCCCTTCCCTTTCAGAGCACCTCACCGAAGCTTTGCCCAACGCGACCTTCGCGCTTGTTGACGCCGCACATATGACCTTTTGGGAAGCTACGAACGAATGGACGCAAGTCGTCACCGACTGGCTTACCCGGACCGAGTAAGAGAGTCGTCACGGATTCGGATGTCAGTCCCGACGACCATTGAACTTCGGCACTGATCATGGCTTCATGATTGATGATGGAGCCACGATTTGGGAGGTGCCGTATTAATCGCGCTAACAGTCCAAGAAGGCTTTTGAAGAATTTTGGTGGGTTGATGGCAAGACTTGAAATGATTGACGCCCAACATTTCGGCGAGAGATTAAGAAACTCTCGAAATCTGAAATATGTAGCAACCAAATCTTGGAGGTGGAGACGGGATTTGAACCCGTGTAGCAGGATTTGCAGTCCTGAGCCTCGCCTCTCGGCCACTCCACCATGGTAAAAGCCGGCGTCAAAAAAATAACTGATGAACGCCGACTATCAGAGCGGACGACGGGACTCGAACCCGCGACATCCACCTTGGCAAGGTGGTGCGCTACCAACTGCGCTACGTCCGCACACTCGCGAAAACTCGTTTGTGCTGGGGGAAATCTAGCGTAGGGCAGGGGCTTGCGCCAAAGTGGGACAACAACGCCCTCTGCGACGTACGGTTGCGGGGTGGATTTGCCGACATTTGAGAACGGGGAGCCCCTCTTCTGGATGGGGGGGCGCTTGGCATTCGACCTACTGGAAATTAGTGATGATCCCGCCCGCTTGGATACCCCGGGATTCTGGGCTGTGTCATCTACATTTGAGGGAGAGTGGACCTGTGCACGTTTTGGCAGTGTTGTGGATTCGCATCTGCCACTTGCTGGCACTTCGTGGGGCAGACTGAGAGAGCCGTGGAAAAGTTCTCTCTCGCAGAATTCTTACATCGCATATGTTGAAGAAATTCAGAGGCAGATTGCAGAAGGTTGGGTTTATCAAGTTTGCGCCTGTCGCGAACTTATATCCCCATTGGATCCGAGCTCATCCCTCCTTGGATTGATGCACGAGATCCTGGCCCACAATCCGGCGCCATACGCGAGTTACCTCCGATTGCCTGAATTGGAAATTGCATCAGCATCGCCCGAACTTTTCTTTCACAGAGAAAAAGATCAGGTGACATCCCGTCCGATCAAAGGGACCAAGGGTCTCGAATTGCATGAGAGCGAGTTCGGATATAAAGACAAGGCCGAGAACATCATGATCGTCGACCTTATTCGAAATGATCTCGGGCGAATCTGCCAGGCTGGCACCGTGACAGTGCCGCGACTATTGATTGCCGAAGACCACCCGGGTTTGACTCACCTCGTGTCGGATGTCAGCGGCAGATTGGCGCCAGAAGTGACCTGGCCAAAGATTTCTGAAGCGATACTGCCACCAGGATCAGTGAGCGGTGCACCCAAATCATCCGCAGTCAAAACAATTGAAAAGGTTGAACTCCAATCCCGCGGTCCCTACTGTGGAGCCTTGGGGTGGATTGAAGGCAGTGATGCACTCTTGTCGGTAGCGATAAGGATCTTCTGGTCCCAACGTGATGGTCTTTTACGTTTCGGGACAGGTGCAGGAATAACGTGGGACAGTAACCCCGAGCAGGAGTGGGAAGAGACTCAATTGAAAGCCGAACGTTTGACTGCAATTGCGGGAGGGTCAATCCGATGACTCTTCTTTTTCCGTATGGGGAAGGTATTTTCGAAACGATCAAAACGACCGATGGTCTCCCATACGCACTCAGCCGACACATTGCACGTGCGATGACCAGTGCAAAGAGACTGGGCATCCCAATTCCCTCCGAAGGCAACATTCGCCAGGCGATTTCTTCAGAAATATCCCAGAGTGCCATTACGACGAAGACGGGCCGCCTCCGGGTGACTTTTTCTATGTCAGGAGAGGTGGCAGCATTACATGAGAATTACAAAAGGTGGACCTTCCCCGCACGTCTGACGTTGATTGAACCGCCGATCGACGAGGCAGGGAAGTTTGCAGGCATAAAGGCGCTGCCATACACAGAGAACATTGCTTGCCTTGAGTCAGCCCAGGCGGCGGGTTTTGATGATGGGATCCGCCTCAATAAGAAAGGGCAGGTCTGCGAGAGCGCGGTGGCGAATCTCCTACTTCGAATTGGAGGCACGTGGTACACGCCAAACCTGACATCGGGGTGTCTGCCGGGGATTACACGAGGGTTGATTATTGAATGGTTCCGCCTGCGTGAGAAGGTAATCTCGGTCGATGATCTCGCGAAGGTCGATGCAATCTTCTTGCTCTCAAGTTTGAAGGATGCCCAACCGGTGTCTTCGCTCAACGGCCGCGAGTTGGAAATTGATTCGTCCTTTATGGAGCAGATTGCAGTTCGCATTGCTCAAGATATTGATCCTTAGTCCGAATGGAAGATACTGTGATGTAGGAATTCCCGATGACGGGGCCATTAGCTCAGCGGTAGAGCGCTCGCTTCACACGCGAGAGGTGGCAGGTTCGACACCTGCATGGCCCACCCTTCGGTAGGCTGGTGGGCATGTCGCAGATATCAATCACCGTCAATGGCAGTCCAACCTCCATAGAAGACGATCAGCGCCCCACTCACCTTTTCCAAGCCGAGAAAGAGATTGTGGTCTGCCGTATCAATGGGGTTCTGAAGGATCTCTGGAGCGAATTGCAGGATGGGGATGTTGTAGAAGGTGTATCGATTTCATCAACTGATGGCCTGGTCGTACTTCGCCATTCGACCGCACACGTACTGGCCCAAGCGGTTCAACAACTCTTCTCCGATACCCGCCTTGGAATTGGACCGCCAATAACAGATGGGTTCTATTACGACTTTGATCCAGCAAAGCCTTTCACGCCAGAGGATTTAGTGGCGTTGGAGAGCGCGATGAAGAAGATTGTGAAAGATGGACAACGCTTTCGTCGAAGGGTTGTTACGGAGGCAGACGCGCGGGTAGAACTTGCGAACGAACCATATAAATGCGAACTCATCGGGCTCAAAGGTAATCCGAACGATGAATCCAACGTCGAAGTCGGCGGAACCGAACTCACGATCTACGACAACTTGGGGCGCGATGGAGCACCCGTTTGGAGTGACCTCTGTCGCGGACCACATCTGCCTTCCACGAAGTTGATACCGGCATTCAAGTTGATGAGAAGTGCAGGGGCTTATTGGCGAGGCTCTGAGAAGAACCCTATGTTGCAACGGATATACGGCACCGCTTGGCCATCACAAGACGCCCTCAACTCATATTTGGATCTCTTGATCGAAGCAGAGAAACGAGATCATCGCCGGCTTGGCGCAGAACTTGATCTTTTCTCATTTCCGGAAGAGATTGGCTCAGGCCTCGCGGTATTTCACCCCAAAGGCGGCATAGTCCGCCAAGCGATGGAGGACTACTCACGCCGCCGACACGTGGAAGAAGATTATGAATTCGTTTATTCACCACATCTGACAAAGGCGGCGCTCTTCGAGAAATCTGGACACCTGGACTGGTACTCCGAGAGCATGTATCCACCGATGGTCCTGGATGAGGAATTGCACGCAGACGGCACAGTTAAGCGGGCTGGTCAGCACTATTACATGAAGCCAATGAACTGCCCGTTCCACAACTTGATCTTCGCTTCACGACAGCGTTCGTATCGCGAACTTCCTTTGCGGCTGTTTGAATTTGGAACCGTATATCGCTATGAGAAGTCGGGTGTTCTGCACGGCATCACTCGTGCCCGCGGTTTTACCCAAGATGACGCACACATTTACTGCACCTCGGATCAGATGTTGGACGAGCTCGACAGCTTGCTCACTTTCGTTCTCAACCTTCTGCGCGATTACGGTCTGACCGATTTCTATCTAGAACTCTCTACCAAGAATCCCGAGAAGTTTGTGGGAGAAGATGCTGATTGGGAAGCCGCCACTGAGACTCTGCGAACTGCCGGGCAACGACAGAATCTCGAATTAGTTCTCGACGAAGGCGGTGCGGCGTTTTACGGACCGAAGATCTCGGTCCAGGCCAAAGATGCCATTGGTCGTACCTGGCAACTGTCGACTATCCAAGTGGATTTCCAGTTGCCGCAACGATTCAATTTGGAGTATGTGGCAAGCGATGGATCCCGTCAACGTCCAGTGATGATTCACCGTGCGCTTTTCGGATCGATTGAACGTTTCTTTGGAGTCCTTACAGAGCACTACGCAGGTGCATTCCCACCGTGGTTGGCTCCCGTTCAGGTTATAGCAATTCCCGTTGCCGATGCATTCGCGCCCTATCTGCAAGAAGTTGTGAAAGAACTCAAGCGTCGCGGGATTCGGGCAGAACTTGATGGGTCCGATGACCGGATGCAGAAGAAAGTCCGAAACGCGCAGTTGCAGAAAATTCCGTACATGATGATTGCAGGTGAAGAAGACCAGAAGGCGGGAGCCGTTTCTTTCCGCTATCGCAATGGTGAACAGCGCAATGGCATCTTGATCGCAGATGCTATTGCCGAAATTGAAACGAGTGTTCACGAACGTCGTCAGGTATAACGATGGTCCAACCACTGGATGGAGCGGGTATGCCGGATGCATGGCAGCGGCTCTGGGCACCACATCGTTTGGAATACTTGCGGGGAGAAAATCGACCCTTAGTCGATAATGATATTGCCTGCCCCTTCTGTCGGATCCAATCCTTAACTGATGAAGAAGGACTGATCGTTGCACGCGGGGATACTGCATACGTAATCATGAATCTCTATCCTTACAACGCGGGTCATCTCCTAGTTTGCGCATATCGTCATGTGGGAGATCTAACGGACCTAACAACTCCAGAGCGTAATGAAATTGCCGAACTGACTTCTCATGCGATGGTGACGTTGCGCAAAGTCGCCCAGCCCGGTGGATTCAATCTGGGGATGAATCAAGGCGCGGTGTCAGGGGCAGGGATTGCAGATCATATTCACCAGCATGTGGTACCGCGATGGGCGGGCGACGCCAACTTCATGCCGATTATCGGGCATACCAAAGTGTTGCCAGAATTGTTATCCAGGACGCGGAGAGATCTTGCTGCAGCTTGGTGATTAGCGCACCAGTCTTTGGATGTAACCCTTCACGATGTCTACCCCTATCTGGCGATCTAGCCAGAGAGGGA
Source organism: Candidatus Nanopelagicaceae bacterium (assembly GCA_036382195.1). GTDB lineage: Bacteria > Actinomycetota > Actinomycetes > Nanopelagicales > Nanopelagicaceae > QYPT01. Next base: position 7,176 of record DASVIG010000152.1, on the reverse strand, counting down.
TTGCTGGAAATAGCAGACCCGCGGCAAAGGCGTCTTCGCCCATCAACTCCATCTCCTCTAAATATTCACCTCGAAACTCTGAGACAAGTAGTTGATGCTCGGGGTCGCTCGGGGTGACTGTTGGTGGATTAGTCGTGTAATCCCGGATCGTTAGGTCTTCTAAGGAGATAAGGGCGCAGGGGAGACCAACATCATCATGCAGAACCAGATATGGCGTCACGGTCTGATCGAAGACGCGGTTGGCTAGGAGTACTGCATCATCAAAATCCGCTGCAGGATTTTCTAGACCGGTGACTACGACCAGGCGAGGGACCATTGAGTCGTTCAGACCCTCCCACTGAGCTATGGATTCGGTATCGATGCCATGCGATGGATTGACGGCGAATATTGCCAAGTCACAGTCGGAAGTCGGGTCCTGGCCTGTGAGTCCGCCAAATTCATGAGCAACCTCTTCAGGATAGGCGCTCTGGTGGCCGAAAACATGGATTCGTAATCCGTCCTCGACCTTGGCCTCGCTGGTCGAACTAGGTGTTGGCACGAGGTCAGCCTACGATGGTGTCGATGATTAGTCGTGTTTTGAAGCCAGTGGCGACGCGTGCCATCACTCCAGCGGCCCGAGCAATGTTGCGAATTGGGTTGACCCCAAACAGCGTGACCATTTTCGGCGCAATCGGAGTTGTTGCCGCTGCCTTCGCGCTTTATCCCTCAGGTCATTTCTTTATTGGAACTCTGGTGGTCACCGTCTTCGTGTTGAGCGATCTCTTTGACGGAACCATGGCACGTATTTCCGAGCAGGGCTCAAGTCCGTGGGGAAGTTTCCTAGATTCCACCATTGACCGAGTTGCCGATTCATCAGTGTTGATCGCGCTCATGCTCTATCTGATCAAGTTCTCAGATCCTCTTGTGCCCGTCGTTCTGGTGGCACTTGTGACAGGGGTTCTAGTTCCTTATATTCGCGCCAAAGCTGAGTCACTGGGGATTGAATGCAGCGGAGGCTTCGCCGAAAGAACAGAACGTTTGATTATCGCGCTCGTGGCAATTGGCCTCCATGGATTGCATCTCCCCTTTGCTCTGGCGGTAGGCATGTGGGTTTTAGCAATTCTTGGAGTTGTAACGGTCGCCCAGCGGATACTGATCGTAAGAAATGCCACACACGGATGATCAGGAAGTCGCTTGATTCACTCACTGCATCTGGATATTTCGCCGCATGGAGAATTGTGCGGTGGCTTCCGGAGAATGTTGCTTATCGAGTCTTCTCAATGTTGGCGGATCAATTAGGCAAGAGAAATGGCAAGGGCGTCTGCAGGTTGCGCTCCAATCTCCAACGAGTCAAACCTTCTTTGACAGAAGGTGAACTTGATGTACTCCTTAAGGTGAGCCTTCGTTCATATCTACGATATTGGTGTGACACTTTCAGATTTCCGGATTGGTCGCGCGAAAAGATCGCCGCGACGGTGGAAGTAACCAATGAGCATCTCTTGATGGATGCAATAACGGCGGGGACTGGTGTCATCGTCGCTTTACCTCATGCCGGAAATTGGGACCATGCAGGGGCGTATTTCTGTGGCAAAGGCGTGAAGCTTGTGACCGTCGCCGAGCGATTGAAACCGGAGGCCCTTTACCGAAAATTTCTGGCGTACCGCGAGGCTATGGGGATGGAAGTTCTCCCACTCGACGGTCGAGTGATTGCCATATTGGCTAAACGCTTACGCGCAGGCCAGCTTGTGGCACTTGTCGCTGATCGCGACCTGTCACGAACTGGAATTACCGTCGATTTCTTTGATGGCAAAGCGCGGATGCCGGCTGGGCCTGCCACATTGGCCCTCAATACCGGTGCACCCTTGCTGACGGCTTACGTCTCGTACATCGCAAAAGGGATTCACATTGATTTCCGACAGACGCAGATTCCTCTGACGGGTTCGAAGGAAGAGCAAGTGGCCAACCTAGTGCAACAGTGCGCCGACAATTTTCAAGCAGGAATCGCGGCGCACCCGGAAGATTGGCATATGTTGCAGCGGATCTGGGTCGATGGCGATTTTGCGGAACACGTAAATGTCTAAACTAAAGAAACTGCGAATTGGGATTGTCTGCCCTTATGGTTGGGACGCTCCTGGTGGAGTGCAGAACCATATCCGTGATCTCGCTGAGTACCTGTTGACTCAAGGCCATATCGTTTCTGTTCTCGCACCTGCAGTGGATGAGCATGCGCTGCCACCATTTGTGGTGAGTGCAGGAAAGCCAATCGCCATTCCTTATAACGGTGCTGTTGCTCGGGTGCTCTTTGGGCCAGTTGCCTTTGCGCGGGTGCGACAATGGATAACTCAAGGTAATTTCGACCTGCTGCATCTTCACGAGCCAGCGATTCCCTCCCTCTCCCTTCTTGCATGTTGGGCAGCGGAAGGCCCGATGGTGGGGACGTTCCATGCGGCTTCAAAGAAGCAGCGTGCCATCTTTGCGGTAGGCCCGATCTTGGAGCCGGTTATAGAGAAACTCACAGTTCGCATTGCCGTAAGCGAGTCAGCCCGCTTGACACTCACCGAGCACTTGGAGACGGATGCAATTGTCATCCCCAACGGGATATTTGCCGAGAAGTTTCGGAATGGCTCTGCTCGGCCGCAGTGGAGCGGGAAGACCATTGGCTTCATGGGTCGTTTTGAGGAGCCGCGCAAAGGCTTGTCGGTTCTGCTGGATGCCCTGCCGAGTATCGCCCGCGCCTTCCCGGATATACGCCTCTTAATCGCCGGACCTGGGGAGAGTGAGGACGTCATCAAAGAGATGGATCCGCAATTGCGAAGTCGCGTTACTTTCTTAGGTCGACTCAGCGATGAGGAGAAAGCGGATTTTCTCAGTTCAGTCCTACTCTACGTGGCGCCGAATACTGGAGGTGAGTCGTTTGGAATCATCTTGGCCGAAGCAATGGCAGCCGGTGCTGCGGTGGTCGCGAGTGATATCCCGGCCTTTGCCGCATTGTTGGGCGATGGAATGTACGGAGCCCTCTTTGAATCTGAGAACGCAACCGAGTTATCCAAAATAGCAATTGAGCTCCTGGGTAACGAAGGAAAGCGAAATGAACTGGCATTGGCGGGTCAAGAACACGCAAAAATCTTTGACTGGGATAATATTGCAGAACAGATCTTCTCTGTTTATGAGATGGCAATGGTCGGCAGTGGTCGGGTTGGTTTAGCTTCCGATACCCGTAGTTGGAGCAGATTACTCAAGGGCAGGGGAGAAGATTGATGAAGAACGGCCTGCTTGTCGGCATCGCCGTTTTAACTTGCCTGTGGTACCTCTCGTTTTCGGCGACTCGATTGGATCGATTACACCATCGAGTCGAGACAAGTTGGGCCAACTTGGATGGACTCCTGCAACGCCGGGCGGCAGTCGCTCTCGAATTGGCGTATAGCGATATGGCTGACCCTGCGTCCTCGCTCCTTCTCACCGCCGCCGCATATGAAGCGCGTGAAGCAAGCATTGAAGATAGATCTCAGGCAGAGAGCGGGTTATCAGGTGCTCTTGGATTGTTGCAGAGTGATCTGCAACTGGACGTAAAGCCTCCAGAGCAGGCCCTGTTGGCTGAAATCTCAGAGTTGACGAAGAAGATTCGGGTGGCGATAGCCATCCATGTTGATGCAGTGAACCGGACCAGAACCGTGCGGAAGAAAACTATTTTCAAGATTTTTCGCTTAGCAGGAAGCGCCCCTCTACCTATGACTTATGAATTTGAGAATGATGCTCTATAAAAGATCTAGTGCTCGCCTTGTTCTGGTTCTCGTGGCAATCGTTGCCTTAAGTGGCTGTGAGTCGATCACAAAACATTTACCTGGCGCATCATCAAGAAACTCTGTTGCCGTCGAACATAATCTGTTGAGTGGCCGGGTGGGAACCAATGGACCGATTCTGGCTGTAAAAGTTGATGACACTCCTCAGGCGCACCCTCAAATTGGAATTGATCAGGCAGATGTTGTTTACATCGAGCAAGTCGAAGGCGGATTGACTCGGCTGGCGACGATCTTCTCCTCTGTCATCCCTCCTCGAATTGGACCGGTTCGCAGCGCGCGTATCAGCGATATTGACCTACTGGCTCAGTACGGGCACGTGGCCTTTGCATATAGTGGAGCTCAGACAAAACTATTTCCGGTGATTGACGCTGCGAATCTAGAGAATCTCGGCGCTCAACGCGAGTCCGAAGCGCTCTACCCCCGTGACCCTTTGCGCATCGCGCCGGTAAATCTAGTCTTACAAGCTGATCTTCTGATGGCCAAATTGACGGAACAGAATGTAACTATTGCTCATGCAAAATCTCCCGGATGGACTTTTGGCGCAGAGCCAGTCGGGGGCGATCCGATTATTTCTGTCGCCATGAAATGGCCGGCCAATGCTTACACTGCAACCTGGTCCCCTGGTGAATCGCGATGGCTGATGTTTCATGCCGGATCGGCCGATCTGGCAGACAGTGGGAAGCAATTGGGCCCAACAACCCTGGTCATTCAGATGGTCTCGATTACTCCATCGATTTATCACGACAAGTTTGGTGGAGTGACGCCTTTCTCGGCGACAATCGGACAGGGCACGGGCTACATACTTCGCGACGGCAAGGTCTTTGCAGGAGTATGGAATCGAGCCGATGCTGCCTCCGGAACGACGTGGACGACAACTGACGGCACGCCAATTCCTTTTGCTCCAGGGCAGATCTGGGTGGCCTTGACGGACAACCCTCCTGTTTTCACGCATCCAGCGCCGTCGGCGAGCCCAACTCCGACAAAGTAGGATTATCCCCTCAAGAAGAAACGAGGAGATTTCATGTCCGAGAGCATTGGCACTGGCAGGGTTAAACGGGGAATGGCAGAGATGCTCAAAGGTGGCGTCATCATGGATGTCGTCGACGCCGAGCAGGCCAAAATTGCCGAGGATGCTGGTGCCGTAGCCGTCATGGCTCTTGAGCGCGTGCCCGCTGATATCCGCGCACAAGGTGGAGTGGCTCGTATGTCAGACCCGGACATGATCGAGAAGATCAAAGCTGCGGTCTCGATCCCGGTCATGGCCAAAGCCCGAATTGGTCACTTTGTAGAAGCTCAAATTCTGCAGAGTTTGGGCGTTGACTACATTGACGAATCTGAAGTACTCACTCCGGCTGATTATGAAAATCATATTGATAAATGGAGTTTCACTGTTCCTTTTGTCTGCGGAGCCACAAATTTGGGTGAAGCGCTCCGCCGGATAAATGAAGGCGCCGCAATGATCCGCTCCAAGGGTGAGGCCGGAACCGGAGACGTTTCCAACGCCGTGACGCACATGCGGAAGATTGGAGCTGAAATTCGCCGGTTAAGTTCCATGCGCGAGGACGAACTCTATGTCGCCGCCAAGGAGATGCAGGCGCCATATGAATTGGTGAAAGAGGTTGCAGCCAGCGGAAAACTTCCCGTCGTAATGTTTTCAGCAGGAGGCATTGCAACTCCTGCAGATGCCGCATTGATGATGCAACTAGGCGCCGAAGGCGTCTTTATCGGTTCAGGAATCTTCAAGTCGGGCGATCCTGCAAGTCGCGCCGTCGCTTGCGTCAAGGCCACTACCTTCTTTGATGATCCAAAGGTGATCGCCGATGCTTCTCGTGGCCTAGGGGACGCAATGGTCGGGATCAATGTCGCAGATATTCCTGCGCCTCATCGCCTTGCTGAGCGCGGCTGGTAAATAGAACCGTACGATGAAAGTTGGCGTACTCGCGTTACAGGGTGATGTGCGCGAACATTTCCGAGCACTTGAAGCGTGCGGCGTAAATCCTGTCGCAGTGCGTCGTCCTCACGAAATCGAAGCAGTTGACGCGCTGATCATCCCTGGGGGCGAGTCAACTACCATCGCCCATTTGGCGCAGAGTTTTGGAGTCTTCGATCTCATTGCACGAAGGATTCAATCTGGCTTGCCGGTCTACGGATCTTGTGCGGGGATGATCCTCATGGCGGAGAGAATCTTGGATGCCATTGAAGGACAGCGGACTTTCGGGGGATTGGACATCACGGTCCGACGCAATGCCTTCGGTCGCCAAGTAGATTCCTTTGAAAGGGATATAGACGTACTCGGTCTGCCCTTACCAGCGATGCGGGCGGTATTTATCCGCGCACCCTGGGTGGAGGAGGTCGGACCAGGCGTAGAGGTCCTGGCCAGCGTCGTAGCCCCTGATGGGCGCGCTCACGCAGTGGCTGTGCGACAGGGCGTGCTCCTCGCGACCTCATTTCACCCCGAACTCACCGGAGATAACCGAATTCACTCCTTCTTCATCGAAGAAGTGTGCAAGGTGAGCAATTCAATCAAGTAATGTTCACGTCCAGAAGGTTCAATGTCATATAAGTGAATTTGATGGGGTGTATATGTCCGGCCATTCCAAATGGGCGACGACCAAGCACAAGAAGGCGATTATTGATTCTCGCCGAGCAAAGTCTTTCGCAAAATATATAAAAGCAATTGAAGTGGCTGCTCGGACTGGCGGCGCCGACTTGGTGGGCAATCCCACGCTCTTTGATGCGGTCACAAAGGCGAAGAAGAATTCGATGCCCGCCGATAACATCGAGCGAGCGATCAAACGTGGAGCGGGGCTAGAATCCGGTGGCGCCGATTGGCAGACGATTATGTACGAAGGCTATGGGCCTGGCGGTGTCGCTATTTTGATTGAATGTTTAACGGATAATCGAAATCGAGCGGCATCAGAAGTCCGCGTAGCGGTAACTCGCAATGGCGGGAGCATGGGCGATCCCGGTTCGGTGTCCTACCTTTTTAGTCGCAAAGGAGTTGTGCTAGTTAACAAATCTGCTGCGGTGACGGAGGAGAGGATTCTGAATGCCGTGCTCGAAGCTGGTGCAGATGAGGTCAATGACCTGGGTGACTCCTTTGAAATTGTCAGCGAACCCAATGAATTAGTGGCAGTACGGAGTGCGCTACAGACCGCTGGAATTGATTATGAATCCGCCGAATCGTCATTGCTGCCTTCTATGTCGATTCCTCTGGATGCTGAGACAGCTACAAAGGTCTTCCATTTGATTGATTCCATTGAAGAACTTGATGATGTGCAGAACGTCTACGGCAACTTCGATGTCTCAGATGAAGTTTTGGCGAGCCTAGACTGATTCGCTTCGATAGCGACCTAGGCTGAGCCCGTGACCGGAGTGGATGGATTCTCATGCGAGT
>DASVIG010000151.1:0-3029 GCA_036382195.1 Candidatus Nanopelagicaceae bacterium | reverse complement strand
CCAGTGCTCGGCGCGCTTTTCATGGCGCTGGTAAGAAAGGCGCTTTCCAGGAGAGACCCAGATGCATTTGACTTTGAAAGTGGGCGTTTCCTGCAAAACCTCATAGCGACCCCATGGGCGTGTGGACTTCTCTAGTTCCATTTCTCCGCCAATCGCTAGATCTTGGATCCCTCAAATCTTGGGTCAGTCTAATTGCTATTGAGGAATCGAGCAGATCAGGTTGAAACCAGCCAGAATTTTTGACAGAGATATTGACTGGCCTTATTTCCAGCCTAAGTGGTGTTTCAAGCAACCGATACCAAAGGCCGAACGCTTAAGTACAACTGGGCGCTGAAACTCCAACTTGTCGACCCGTTGGGCGGCCCTGACTCAGAAGTTGGCAACTTCATGATCGCGATCAATTAATTTCTCCAGTCGTTCGCGCGCAGCGGTGGCACTGTAAATGGGCGATGACCATTCGCCATCGATGGAGACGATCCGAATCTCGCTGTTATTCAGGTAAGAAAGGAGTTTCTCCACCTCTTCGTGGCTGGAGGCTGGAAGAATCGAACCGTCATCAATGACGATTTCAGCCGTGAGCGTAAGCGATTCAATGGTTTGATGAATACCCACTCCATTTCTTGACAGTGCACTTCCGGCCAGCCGTCCATAACGGATGCAGATGAATTCCCAACCGTCTGACGTCGGCGAAGCAATCACGAGTTGAGGTATCCGTGAAATTCCGCGGATCTTCTGGCCCCTGGAAAGTCCCCGCAGTAGTGAGGCGAGTTGGTTACGCACATGCGCGGCTTCCTCATACTGCTCCGTCAAAGAGAGGTCTTGCATGCGTCCAGTGAGATGGCTGACGATCAGATGAATGTTGCTGTCTTGGTACTCCTCTGGGGATGCGAGCGCGTGAGCAATTGCATTAATAGCCAATTCCGCTTCAATACGGGACCCGAACGGGCCGATCCATGTGTCATGGTCATGAAGTGAACTGCTGCCTCGCACCAGGGAGAATTTGATAACTGGTTTGTGTACTCGTTTGATCCATATGGCTTTCTCTTGGAACCGCGATCTCTGGTTGTAATGAGGTTTGTGTTCGTTGATCATCCGCAATTCACGCACTTGCGCCTCAATGATCGTCGCACAAACAATGACATCGATGTGATCGGTGAGGGCAACCATCTCGTGAATCCGTTTACGTGTTTCACCGGCTGTGAAATAGGTGCGGACGCGAGATTTGAGATTGCGCGAAGTTCCGACGTAAAGAATCTCATTCTTGGGACCACGAAAGATGTAGACACCTGGAGCTGCGGGGATATTGGCTGCCAGATGTTTCTTCCCTCTTTGCGCCGCAGTAATGCGGGTGCTAAATGAAGTGAGTTCTTCGAGGGTGGTCACTCCAAAGGAACCAAGGCGATCAAATATGCCGTGGAGTACATCCACAGTGGCACGGGCATCATCTAACGCTCGGTGGGTCGGGGAAGTAGTCGCCCGGAAGAAAAGTGAGAGCGTTCGGAGCTTGCAGTTGGGAACTTCTTCTTTAGTCAATACCTGCCGAGCAAGACGTGCTGTATCAACGACTGGGTATTTGGGCCAGCCGTAATTGTGTGCTGCTGCCGCGGCTTTGAGAAAGCCAATGTCAAAAGGGGCATTGTGAGCCACCATCACGGTCTCTTTCTCGGATCCAATGAACTCAAGCAGGGTGGGGAACGTCTCGGCGATAGACGGCGCAGCAATGACCATGGCATCGGTGATCCCCGTCAATACTGTGATGAAGGGAGGAATGCCGGTGCCGGGATTGATAAGGGTGTGAAATTCGCCGATCACTTCGCCGCCTCGGACTTTCACTGCGCCAATTTCAGTGATACCAGCTCCCGCTCCGGGGGACCCACCAGAGGTTTCTAAATCAATGACCACGAAAGTTGTATGAGACAGGGCCCTGCCAAGATCTTCAAAGGAGGCTTGCCAAGGTTCGTTCTTCACTGGTGCCGTCATAGGAAAACGATATGTCATTGATGTGACATCCGCCCTGGTCTAGGCTCATCAGCATGGCTATAGAGGGTGCTCCTGCAGGGTATCTTGATGATTTTGCCGTGCGCGGCAATGGTGAGAACGGAAAGATTGGGATTCTTTTTGTCCATGGTTTCACTGGCTCGCCGTCTTCCATGCGACCATGGGCCGAGTTTTTCAGTGCGCGCGGGTACGCGGTGCGGGTTCCCCGGCTACCCGGTCATGCCACACGCTGGGAAGATCTCAATCGCGTCGGTTGGGAAGAATGGCCGAATCGCGCCATCGAAGAATTGAACGAACTGAGCAAATCCTGCGAGAAAGTATTTATTTTTGGTCTCTCTATGGGAGGTGGCACCTCTCTGTATGTTGCCGCTCATCACGGAGATCAACTTGCAGGAATTGTTCTTGTGAACCCCATGATTCACATTCCAGGCATTTCAGTGAAATTCGCACCGATACTCGCCCTTTTCCGTTCACATCTGGCCTCGGTCGGCAACGACATTAAGCGCCCCGATATTTCCGAGTACGCGTATGACGCACTTCCAACCAAGGGCGTAGTGCAGTTGGCGAAACTGCTCAAGAGTTCACGTTCCACTTTAGGGCTGGTCAAGAACCCTTTGATGCTCTTCCATAGCACCGAAGACCATGTTTTGCCGTTGTCAAACACTGAAATCGTGATGGCCGAAGTTGGCTCGGAGAAGAAGCAACGCATTGAGTTGGTCAATAGCTATCACGTTGCGACGTTGGATTACGACTCTGACGTCATCTTTGAAAATTCGTTGCTTTTTGTTCAAGGGCTATCCTGATCTGCCTGATTGATCCTTCTGCCGCCCTCCTTTCTGGCGTGAATGAGATCCATTAAAAATCACCATTAAACTTCCGCCCAAATTTAGCCACTGAGTTGGCGGTCGTGGTGATCAAAGTGCTGCGTCGGATAGTACATTCCTCGTTCTAGACTCTCCGGGGACTGCCTATCCATATCGCGTTCGATCTTCGCCGTTACGCGATTAAAGCGTCGCTGCATCCGGCGGGGA
>DASVIG010000150.1:0-12338 GCA_036382195.1 Candidatus Nanopelagicaceae bacterium | reverse complement strand
AACTCAAGACAGACCCGTCGCACCGCTTCCAATAATTCACGGCTGGTCATACCACCGGGTTCTGGAGTCCCCGTACCTGGAGCCATTCCTGGATCTACGACATCAATATCTACGGAGAGAAATACTCCATCACATTCGGCGGTCAAGCGTGCAAAAGACTCATCCAATACTGCCTTCATCCCCCGGTGATGCATCTCGGTCATCTCATAAGAACGCATCCCTTGATCGCGCATCCAATCCAGCGTTGCGGGCTCGGGCCAGTATCCGCGCAAGCCCAGTTGCAGGAACCGGTCGCCGCGGACGGCCCCGGATTCAATAAGACGACGCATCGGCGTGCCGTGGCCAACCAAGGCACCAAATTGTGATTCACCAGTATCGGCGTGCGCATCAAAGTGAATCATCGATATCTTCCCCATGCCGCGATGGCGGGCAATGCCAAGGACATCAGCTGAGGCAATGGAATGATCTCCCCCGAGGATCACGGGAATGACTCCTGCTCGTGAGAGCGTCTCTGTCGCTTCTGCCAATACAGCCAGCGAAGCCACAAGGTCTCCGCCCGGCATCAAGAGGTCACCAGCATCACGGACGTTCAATTCCTTTAAGGCGTCAACCCGAAGTGTCAGATGTGGTCGCTCTCCATCATGCGGCAGATAATCTCCACCACGAATTGCCTGCGGTCCGAACTTCGCTCCCGAACGGTGCGAGGTCCCGCTATCTATCGGCGCACCAACGATGACCACATCCGAGCCTTTATAACTGGAAGGGTCGTCAATATCGCACCTGGGAATTCCCAAGAAAGTGAAATTAGGGCCGTACATATTGCCAAGGTTGGTCACACCAAGAGGGTAACGCATCCTTGATTAAGAATCGAAGCCCAAGCCCAACCGATCCAGAATCTTCAACCACAAATTGCGCTGGCCGTTATTCTCGTCCGCTTTGTTGATCGACCACTGGGTAATGCGGATAAAGAGATATCGGATTGGCTCGGGGGGAAACGGCAATGGCTTCTTTCGTACCATCTTCAGTGCCGTCCGCTCGGTTTCTTCACCGTCTAATAGGTCCAGCATCGTGGCAGCACCAAACCGAGTTGAAGCAACTCCAAGTCCGGTATATCCCATGACGTAAGCCACGCGGTCTTTATGCGAAGTACCCCAGAACGGAGAGAAACGAGTGCAGGTATCAATGGCTCCACCCCAACCATGGGTAAAAGCAATGCCTTGCAATTGGGGAAAGGTTTTAAGAAAGTGCGATGCTAGCGTTGCGTAAGATTCAGCGCTGAATTCATACTCCTGTCGCACCTTTCCGCGGAAATTGTAGATTGCGTCATAGCCGCCCCAGAGAATGCAACCATCATCGGTCAACCTGTAATAATGGAATTGATTTCCGGCGTCGGAAATTCCTTCGCGATTGACCCAACCAATACTCTCCCTTTGCTCAGTCGTCAACGGCTCCGTAACAAGTAGATAGTCGTAGACCGGAATGACATATTTGCGCGCACTTCGGATGAGCGATGTGAAGACATTTGTAGCCAATGCAACTTTCTTCGCTCTTACCGTTCCATAGGAGCTATGAACGATAACACCTTCATCGAAATCCTCCAATGACTCAACTTTTGAATTTTCGTAAATTTCAACACCCAACGCAAGACAGGCCTTCTCCAACCCCCAAACCAAACGAGCAGGATCTACCAATGCAGTGCCGTCATGGTCAAAGAGCCCACCTACATAAAGGGGTGAATTGACCCGCTGCTGCACCTGTTCCTTATTGAGGAATTCGACATTGTCCCCATACTTGTTTCGGAGTTCGGCTTCCTCTCGCATGCCATCGAGTTGCCATGGGGCAACGGCAACGCGGAGTTCACCCGTGCGCTCCCAATTGCAGTCGATGCCGTACTTCCTAATTGTTTCCTCGATTGCATCTAGGTTTTCACGACCGAGTCTTTCGATGGTTGCCATCTCTTTCCGGAAGCGGCTATATCCATTCACAAATCCATGCGTCAACGAGGAGTTACAGAATCCCCCATTGCGACCAGATGCGCCTGCACCTGTTTCACGTTGCTCGATGATGATCACCGCCCGATCAGGATCCCTCTCCTTTGCCAAGAGCGCGGTCCACAGTCCGGTATATCCGGCGCCTACAATGCAGAGATCCGTGGAGTGTTCACCGATCAGGGAAGAATGTGATTCGGGCTCAAGAGGGTCGGCATCTAACCAGTACAACATGGGCTGAAGATCTGCTAGATGTGAGAGGACAAAGGGGTCGATGGCGGCCATCGCTCTTCCGGCTAGCGCCGGAATCACCCCTTACTTAAGTTTTAGCGGGCCCGGGTCCTCCGGAGTCCTACCCCAGGACGCAGATCTTTCTCTAGCAATCTGTAGTTCGTTCTGGCAACTCGTGAAGTTTAGCGCGCTTTCTTGCGATTAACTAGTTGACCGGCAGCAACAATGAAGAGCGCCAGCAAGAACATGGAGGAGCCGATCACGTTGGCCTGCGCGGGGATTCCACGAGCGGCAGAAACCCAAATGAACTTTGGAAAAGTGTTCATGGTTCCAGAATTGAAGTTGGTGATGATGAAATCATCAAAGGAGAGACTGAAAGACAAGAGGGCTGCGCCAGCAATTCCTGGCATCACAAGCGGCAGGGTTATTCGCCTAAAAGTCTCCCTCTCATTGGCATAGAGATCCATAGCCGCCTGCTCTAGTCGAGGATCCAAGCTGGCAATGCGCGCTTTTACGGTCACCACGACGAAAGAGATACAGAACATGACGTGAGCTGCAACAGTTGGCCAGAAACCTGGGTTGATACGGAACGCCAGAAACATTGCCAACAGGGAAGACCCCATCACCACCTCTGGTGTTGCCATTGGTAAGAAGATCAAGAGATTTGTTGATGCCCGTCCTCTAAAGCGGTGGCGCCCAATCGCAAAAGCAATCAAAGTACCCAAGACAGTGGCCACTGCTGTTGCCAGAAATCCAATCTTGAGAGAGTTCCCAAGAGCATTGCAGACATCTGGTGCACCGCAAGGGTTCTGCCAATTGCCCCACGTGAATCCACGCCAGACAAGATTGCTCTTGTCGGCATTATTGAAGGAGAAAGCGATGGTGTAAAACACTGGAATAAAAAGATAGGTGAATCCGACGACAGCGTAGATCCGGATGAGGTTACGCCCGAACCAGCGCGAGATACGCCGAGTCAAAGGCAGGGTCGGAATTGGCACCTGGCTCATACCAATTCATCCGTTCCTGATTTGCGTATGTACAGCGTTACAAGGATCAAAATCGCGGCCATCAACATAAAGGAAAGCGCTGCCGCCGTTGGGTAATCCACAATATTGAAAAAGCGCGAATCGATGACATTGCCGATCATCGTGGTATTCGGGTTACCCAAAATTGCCGCGTTAACGTAATCACCAGCGGCGGGGATGAACGTAAGGAGCGTTCCGGCAACGACGCCTGGCATTGAAAGGGGGAAAGTCACTTTGCGGAAGGTGGTTACGCCATTGGCATAAAGGTCGCTTGATGCTTCCAGGGTTCGAGGATCGATCCGCTCGAGAGAGGCATAGAGCGGAAGAGTCATGAACGGCAGGAAGTTGTAGGTCATGCCCGTAACGACGGCGAGTGCGCTTGCGGTCAAAGTTGTCTGCTGTCCAATGATGTGCAGAGCACGCAAAGTTGGAACTACAAACCCCGACTCACCCAGAATTTGCTTCCAAGCCACGGTACGCAGAAGAAAAGAGGTAAAGAAGGGCGCAACAACTAGAACCAAGAGAACGTTTTTAAAACGTCCTGCGCGGAAGGCGATTGCATAGGCAAGGGGGTAAGAAATCGCCAATGCCAGCAAGGTAGCCAACGTGGCATAAATAAATGATCGAGCGAACTGCGGTCTAGCCGCATTAAAAGCATCAATGTAGTTAGCCAGGCGGAAGGTCTGCACGTACTGGCCAGTGTCGCCTCCCACAACCTGAGTCTGCGTTGACGTCGCCGCCAAATTCATGATCGGCAGAATGAAGAAAGTAAATAACCAGAACATTCCGGGAAGTAACAATAAATAAGGGAGGCGACCTTTCTTCCCAGTGAAGTTACTGGCTCGGGTTGCGGCAGCCCGCAAAAACGCCACTAGTGATCACCTTCCAACTCCGAACCCGCATTGAGATCCTCGGAACCATCAAGTCCAAAAGTGAAAGGCGCATTCCACGAAAGGGACACTGGATCTCCGACGCGGAGAGTGGGAGACCCGCCATCGTTCTGCTCGAAGACCATCAGATCCTGCTTCCATGGCATCTCCACGACGTACTGCGTGCTCACGCCAACGAAAGAAACGTCAGAGACGATGCCTCCTTTGAGCGCATTTCCAGTCGTGGAGTCATCCGCTAGGCCGATTCTGATCTTCTCGGGACGGATCCCCACCAGGATCGATGTGCCTTTCGCGCGATTGCGCGATTTGGGTAGAGATACCTTCTGCCCCTGCACCTCAACCACGATCTGATCCCCGTCCGAAGAGGTCACCGCACCGCGGATGAGGTTGGACTGACCTAGAAAGTTGGCCACGAAAGCAGTACGGGGAGATTCGTAGAGTTCAGCGGGCGAACCCATCTGCTCGATCCGCCCTTCATTCATGACCGCAATCGTGTCGGCCATAGTCATGGCCTCTTCCTGGTCATGCGTTACATGTACGAAAGTCAGACCCACCTCGGTTTGAATCCACTTGAGTTCAATCTGCATCTGCCTGCGCAACTTCAAATCCAGTGCACCGAGAGGCTCGTCCAGAAGCAGCAATGCAGGCCGGTTGACAATCGCTCGGGCTAGGGCGATACGTTGCTGTTGGCCTCCAGATAATTGCATCGGTTTGCGATCGGCTAAATGTGGGAGTTCAACAAGTTTCAGGACTTTGTCGACCTCGACTTTGACATCTTTAACACCACGACGACGCAATCCAAATGCCACGTTTTCATAGACATTTAAATGCGGGAAGAGCGCGTAGTTCTGAAAAACCGTATTGACGGGACGTTGATACGGTTTCTTCGTTGTGATGTCAGTGGTCCCGATATAGATAGAGCCAGCGGTTGGTTCTTCCAACCCGGCAATCATCCGCAGAGTTGTGGTCTTGCCACAACCAGATGGACCAAGGAGCGCGAAGAAAGATCCTTCGGGGATAGTCAGTGTGAGATCATCGACCGCAGTGAAATCGCCAAAGGTCTTAGTGAGTCGCGTGAGTTTAAGATCGCCGTGCGATGAGGAAGAGGCGTCGGACACTAGTTTCCGGTGGCTTTTTGGAAAGCCGTATTGAATTTGGTCTCTTCGGCTGGGGTAAGCCCACGGAATACCTTCGCCTTAGAGAGAGCAGTCGCATCCGGGAAGATGTATGGGCTCTTGGCCAGAACTGGATCAATCTTCTCCATCTCCGTTTGTGCGCCTTTCACTGGACAGATGTAATTCACGTAAGCCGCCACTTGCGCGGCCACTGCTGGCTCGTAGTAGTAATTCATTACTTTCTCTGCGTTGACCCGGTTATTGGAGGTCGACGGGATCATCATGTTGTCACTCCAGAGTGTTCCGCCGCTCTCTGGGAGGGCGAAATCAAATTTGCCTTTGTTATCGACATTCAATTGGAAGAGATCGCCAGACCAACCAATAACCGCAATGGCATCGCCACTGATGAGGTCTTCCTTGTAACTATTGCCAACCACTTTCCGAATGAAGCCATCTGCAATCTTCTTCTGCAAGAAATCGATGCCGTTCATGAATTGCGCTTCAGTGAAGTTGGATTCAATGTCAACATTTTGGTACTGCAAAATGATGCCCATCGTGTCCCGCATCTCGGAAAGCACCTCGATCTTGCCCTTATTCGCTGGAGCAAAAAGCTGATCAAGCGTCTTAATCCCTTGAGGCAGCTTCTGCTTATTCCAACCAAATCCCGCGAATCCTGATTGCCAGGTGAGTGAGTTATTACGCCCTGGATCAAATCCCACATTTGCTAATGCGTCGAGGATGTTTACCTTGTTCGGCAGATTAGTTGCATCGAGTTTCTGGGTATAGCCCAAGCGAATCCAACGCGTCGCCATCCAGTCAGTAAGGGTGACAATGTCATAGCCAATATCTTGGCCTAGCTTGAGCTGACCCTGCACTTTGCCATAGAACTCATTGTTGTCGTTGATATCTTCCTTATATGCAACGGTGAGACCGGACTGCTTCATAAAGGTTTCCAGAGTGGGGTACTTCTTGGTTTTGGAGTCATAATCCAAATAGAGAGTCCAGTTCGCCCAACGGACGGTATTCGATCCTGTAGTCGTACTAGCACTTACAGTAGGAGTCGCAGAAGGAGATTTTGCTCCGCACGCTGCTAGAAGTCCCACAGCACCTACACCACCCGCGGCCGCAATAAACCCACGACGTGACAATTGCGCGCGTATGAGTTTGCGAGTTTCGGGCGATAGCGGTTTATCGATAGGCATTGCAGCTCCTCTTTCTTGGTGTTTTCATTGGTGGAAGTTATCGGGCCTTCATTCTTCGGTTCAAATAGGTGGGTATGTTGTCGGAAGTCTACGCGTTCAGGTTTGTCATGACGTGCTTAATCCGCGTGTAATCCTCAAAGCCGTAGCCAGAAAGATCTTTGCCATAACCAGATCGTTTGAATCCGCCATGGGGCATCTCGGCCACGAGAGGGATGTGAGTATTGATCCAGACGCAGCCAAAATCAAACGCTTTTGCTAGGCGCATTGCACGGCCGTGATCACGAGTCCAGACACTTGACGCCAGACCAAACTCAACACCGTTGGCCATTGAAATTGCCTCTGCCTCTGTGTGGAATTTTTGAATGGTAATAACTGGCCCAAAGATTTCATTCTGGATCATTTCGTCGTCTTGTTTGAGGTCGGCGACAATGGTCGGCGGGAAGAAGTAACCAGGTTGAGCGAGGGTCTTGCCACCTGCCAAAACTCTGGCATGGCTTGGCGCACGATCGACAAATCCAACGACATTGGCTAACTGATTACTGCTATTGACAGGCCCAAGCAGGACATCTGCATCTGGCATGCCGATGGCAATTTTATTTTTCGCCTGATCTACCAGCAGAGCCACCATCTCTTCGTACACACCAGCCTGGACAAGAACTCGAGTCGCAGCGGTGCAGTCTTGCCCTGCATTGAAGTACCCGGCCAGGGCAATTCCTTCCGCGGCCGCTTCAAGGTTGGCATCATCAAAGACGACAACCGGCGCTTTGCCTCCGAGTTCGAGGTGCACTCGCTTAACCTGCTTTGCTGCGTTAGTGGCGACATCCATACCTGCCCGTACAGATCCGGTGATAGAGACCATTGCCGGTGTTTCGTGTTCAACAAGGGCACGACCTACTTCTCTTTCGCCACACACAACATTCATCACGCCAGCTGGCAAGAATTCCGACATCACTTTTGCCATAAAGACCGTCGAAGCTGGGGTTGTGTGACTTGGCTTGAGAACCACAGCGTTTCCAGCGGCTATTGCTGGTGCCCATTTCCACACAGCCATCATCATCGGGTAATTCCATGGCGTGATCTGCGCACACACGCCAATAGGCTCTCGGCGTACAAAGGAAGTCATTCCGTGCATGTACTCACCCGCTGATTTACCCTCAAGATTGCGGGCAGCACCGGCAAAGAATCTGATCTGGTCAATCATGGGCGGAATTTCCTCTGACATCGTGATTGCCAGTGGTTTGCCGGTGTTGCGACTTTCAATTGCAACAATCTCCTGCGCGCGAGACTCCAGGGCATCGGCGATCTTCAGCAATGCACGCTGGCGCTCGCTCGGAGTGGAGTCGCGCCACCCTTCAAAGGCGGCGCTGGCCGCTTTCATGGCGCTATCAACATCGGCCCGGTTCGACTTGGGAGCCTGCGCGTAGGTCTCGCCGGTCGACGGATTGATGATCGCGGTGGTTTCCCCTGATGTGCTGGCCACTTCCTGGCCATTGACGAAGTTGGACAACTGCTCCATATGTACGCTCCCTAGTTGACGCTGAGGGCGAGGCTACCCCGAGCCAAGGCCGTTGGATAGCCCCCACGACGGATTTGCCCATATTTCCGCCCATAATCTGCGGATTTCGTTGTGAAAGTGCCCAAAAAGTACGGATTCCTTTGCTTTTGCTTCCAAGGTGCGAGAGAGTACCCCCATGACCATCAAAATCCGCCAAGTTCTCGATGACACCTCTAGGGCGATCATCGAGCAATTGCAGATCGACGGCCGCAAGCCCTACGCAGCAATCGGACTGGCCATAGGGCTCTCCGAGGCCGCGGTCCGCCAACGCATTGCCAAACTCATTGAGTCAGGGGTGATGCAAGTGGTGGCGGTCACAGACCCGCTGACAGTGGGGTCCTATCGAATGGCGATGGTCGGAATCAAGGCCGATGGTGATCTCACTGCGGTCGCAGATCACCTCTCCCACTACAAAGAGGTTGATTACGTTCTCATCACCTCGGGTGGTTTCGACGTGATGGCCGAAGTGATCTGTAATGACGATGAGCATCTTCTCGAGCTCATCCAAAGAATCCGTGCGATTCCGCAGGTTCGCAATACCGAGAGTTTCATCTATCTCAAGCTACGCAAACAGCTATACAACTGGGGAACATAAAATGGCAACAACAAGCACGTTCGACAATGTTCAATTCTTCGAGTCGGATCTGGAATCAAATTGGTCTAACCGAGCCAAGGAGCATCTCTGGATGCACTTCTCTCGCATGGGCGCATACGAAGCCGGCGGATCTATTCCCATCATTGTCAAAGGCGAGGGCGCATACATCTACGATGATCGTGGCAAGCGCTACCTCGACGGCATCTCTTCGCTTTTTGCCACGCAGATCGGTCACGGTCGCGAGGAAATGGCAGATGCGTACGCCAAACAAATTAAAGAGATTGGCTACTTTCCTCTCTGGTCATATGCCCACCCAAGGGCAATTGAATTGGCCGAACGCTTGACCGACCTCACTCCCGGCGATCTCAATCATGTATTTTTCAGTTCATCCGGCGGTGAGTCAGTTGAAACAGCCGCCAAACTGATCAAGCAGTATTTCAAACTCACAGGCAAGCCCTTGAAACATAAAATCATCAGCCGAAATGTGGCCTATCACGGAACAACTCAAGGTGCACTTTCGATCACGGGCATACCTGCTGCTAAGCAATTCTTTGAGCCGCTCATCGCCGGCCATCACAAAGTGCCCAACACAAATTTCTACCGAGCCCCTCTCAATCAACGGGACTCTCTCGAGGAATTCGGTCTCTGGGCGGCAAATCGAATTGAAGAGGTAATCCTCTTCGAAGGCGCAGATTCGGTGGCGGCAGTCTTTATCGAACCCGTACAAAACTCCGGGGGCTGCTTTCCGCCTCCCCCAGGTTATCTACAACGTGTTCGTGAAATCTGCGATCAATACGACGTCATCATGGTCGCTGATGAAACCATTACCGGGTTTGGCCGAATTGGCGATTACTTTGCATCCTCTCGCTATGGAGTGACACCAGATATCATCACTTGCGGCAAAGGAATGACTTCTGGTTACTTCCCCATGGGGGCGATGATTGCCAACGAGCGTCTCTACGAACCGTTCCGAAAAGGCACGAATACTTTTCTCCACGGTTTCACTTTCGGCGGCCATCCTGCGGGAGCGGCTGTCGCACTTGCCAACCTCGATATTTTCGCACGCGAGGGCATCATCGAGAATGTTCGTTCAAATGAAGACGCATTGAGGTCGACGCTGGAAAAACTCTACGACATTCCAATTGTCGGAGATATCCGCGGAGCTGGGTACTTCTACGGCATCGAAATGGTCAAGGACAAAACTACGCGCGAAACATTCTCTGCAGAAGAGAGCGAGAAACTCCTGCGCGGATTCCTATCCAAGGCCCTTTTCGAGAGTGGCTTGTACTGCCGTGCCGATGACCGGGGAGACCCCGTTATCCAGATTGCTCCGCCGCTCATTTGCGATCAGAGCCATTTCGATGAAATCGAATCAATCCTTCGAACCGTACTTACCGAGGCTGCATCTATCATTCTGTAATGAGCGATCGCACGCAGGTTCATCGGGCACCACACAAACAGGTCTCCGATCCCGAGGTTGCTCGCGACATCGTGGCGCGTGCAATCGTGGCTTTCCCCCTCACCGAGTACAGTGTGAAGGTGTCCAATGGACAGCCAGATGATCCTGAATCAGATGTAGATTCGCAAGTCTGGGCCGGAGTACATCAAGACCTGGCCACAGCGGTGAAACGTTGAACATCGCAGGAATCTCATCATGAGTCTGTGGTGGACTCGGGTTGAACATCCGCAATTTTCTCCCGAGCAATTGGATCGGAATTGGGATGTGGTCATAGTAGGCGGTGGATTTAGCGGGCTCTGGTGTGCACACCATCTCATCACTTCCAATCCCGCTCTCTCCATTGCCGTACTCGAGCAATCTCAGGTTGGCTCTGGAGCGAGCGGTCGCAACGGTGGCTGGGTCTCTGCCTTGTATCCGGCCGGCGACAAGAGCCTGCTCGAGAATTTCTCGCAAAGAAAAATCGACAGCCTCCATTCCCATTTGCGCAATGCGATTGATCAAATCGGAACATTCGTAACCGAAGAGAAAATCGACTGTGGCTTTCACAAAGGTGGCACCCTGGTGGTTGCCCGCAACCAAGGCCAACTCAAGAGATTGCGGGCTGAGGTTGAAGGTGACTCGACATGGTTAAGTGCTGATGAGACGCGCGAGCGAATTGGAATGACGCATGCACTGGGTGCTCTTTATACGCCCGACTGCGCCGCGATTGATCCCGCAGCGTTGGTAGTGGGTTTAGCTCTCTCTCTCGAAAAGCGGGGGGTATCCATCTTCGAAAATACATATGCTGAAATTTCCAGAGCGAAAAAGGTGTACGTCGGAGGGCGCAAGATACGAGCGCGATCAGTAGTTCGCGCCATAGAGGCTTATCACGCCAATTCACGGAACCAGATACCGATCTACTCGCTTATGATCGCCACAGAACCATTACCTGCGGAAGTATTCAATGCGATCGGACTGCACAATCGCGAAACTTTTGCCGATGGTTCACACCTGGTCAACTATGCCCAGCGGACTGCGGACAACCGTTTGGCTATTGGTGGGCGAGGCGCCCCCTACACATGGGGCTCGCGCCGGAACGATGCCCTGGAAAATGCGGAAGCGATTCATCGCCATCTCCGCAAAATGGCACAGGAGTGGTTCCCCATCTTGGAAAAGTATGAATTTACGCATTCATGGGGTGGGGCCGTGGGAATAACCCGCGACTGGAACCCCTACGTACGGTGGCGTGGCTCCTTCGGCGAAATGGGAGGTTATGCCGGAGATGGCGTGACACTCTCGTACCTTGCTGCCGCGACAATGTCAGACCTCATATTGCAACGCGTTACGTCACGGACTGAGCTCCCCTTCGCTCAATGGAAGAATCCGCGCTGGGAATTCGAACCATTGCGTTGGTTGGCTGTAAACGCAGTGATAAAACTATCCAGCCTGGCCGATTGGGAAGAGAAGATGACTCGCAGACCAAGTTTGATAATGAAGACTCTCGCCCCCATAATCGGGAAATGAATAGGCGCAATCATTACGGCGCCTTGATTCTGGCCGGAATATTCTTTGGAACGACAGGAACTGCCCAAGCACTCGGCCCTAAGGCCATCTCCGGAATGACAGTCGGCAGTGCTCGACTCATTTGTGGCGCTTTATTTCTCTGGCTTTTTACTTATTTTTCTCCCAAGACTTCGACGAAAATACCGAAAGGCGATCTCTGGCTCGCAGCAATCGGCATCGCCCTCTATCAACTCACCTTCTTCTCTGCGGTGAGAAGCACAGGGGTTGCGATTGGAACAGTTACTGCTCTTGGATCGGCACCAGCACTAACGGGAATCGTCGCGTTCCTGATCACACGGGAGAAACCTTCATGGCGGTGGTTCAACGCCACGCTCATCACGACCTGCGGAATCGCAGTCTTGGCAAATGCCAAGGGGTTCTCGCACTTCAACGCAACTGGGTTCGCACTCGCGATCTGCGCCGGCGCTTCATACTCACTCTTTGCCGTGACAAGCAAGCGGGTGCTGACAAGCGGCGTAGAAATTCCCCGAGCAATGTCTCGGATCTTCGCACTCGCGGCCGTGTTGGCCTCTCCATTCCTGTTCATCGGCAATTCTCATGGATTGGTAAGCACAAAAGGAATGTTGATGGTCCTCTGGCTTGGCCTCATTCCTACTGCTTTCGCTTACATCGCCTATGCATATGGACTTCACGGGGTTAAAGCCAGCACCGCGACGACTCTCATTCTCGCAGAACCAGCGACAGCAACTCTTCTGGCCGCAGTCGTACTTGGAGA
>DASVIG010000149.1:0-10558 GCA_036382195.1 Candidatus Nanopelagicaceae bacterium | reverse complement strand
TCATCAGAAGAAGGGGGTTTGAAATCTGCTGCTCCTGAAGTCCGTCGGGATGTAGTCCAAATACTTACTATTCATACCGCCAAAGGTGCCGAATGGGACATAGTCGCCATTCCCGGGTTGGCTGCCGGGACTTTTCCAGGTGTAAGCCGTGGAGGAAAAGAGAATTGGCTGACTAATGAGAGACATATTCCATTCGAACTCCGTGGTGACAGATCTGAATTACCAACATTCTCATTAAGCCATTGCACGACAAATACGCAGGTCAAGAGAGTTTTCGAGGAATTCTCGGACAATTGCGATGCGCTGAAGAATACGGAGGAAGTCCGCCTCGGTTATGTTGCGGTCACGCGTGCACGAACGCATCTGCTCTGCACTACTTCTCGTTGGCGTGATGGCGCCAAGGCTGTAGCCCCAAGTCGTCTCTACGAGCATGTCGCATGGATTGCCGCTACACACGCAGGCACGATCCTTTCAGAGGCGCCTCTCCCAGATGATGGAGAGCAGAATCCGCAATTGGAGAATCCACTTACGGGCAGATGGCCTCGTGATCCTTTGGGCATTCATCGGGAATCTTTTGACACTGCAATCAATCTAGTGCGAAGCAGTGAGAGCCATCCCCTTGGAGATGTCGACGATGAAGATTCGCGAACGTGGATTCGCGACGCGCGCGCTCTTATCAACGAACTCCAGCATGGTAAGGGGAAGGCAGAGGTTTCTCTCCCACCGCGCCTGTCAGTTTCAACGCTGGTGGCCCTCCGCGAGAATCCCGCAGAGTTGGCTCTTTCGATCCGTCGTCCTATGCCACGACCTCAAGATGAGTATTCCAGACGGGGTACGGTCTTTCATATCTGGGTGGAGAAATATTTCGGGCAGGGAGCCCTCTTCGATGATGATGATTTAGATCCGATCGATCCACTGGAATCCGATCAGACTTTAGAGACGCTTAAAAACAGTTGGTTGGCGAGTGAGTGGGGCAACCGCCAACCGTACGCAGTTGAGGTTCCCTTTGAGACAGTGCTGGCTGACACTCTGGTTCGCGGGAGGATCGACGCGGTGTATAAAGAAGGGGATCGTTTTGAAATTGTAGATTGGAAGACTGGTTCCAAGAAACTTGGACCAGGTGCCGCAGTACAACTGGCTGTATACCGATTGGCGTGGGCTAAACTCCAAGGAATCGAACTTTCCAACGTTAGTGCGGCATTTCATTACATCCCGACGGGGATAACCGATCGTCGTGCAGATTTACTAGATGAAGATGGATTGATTGCAATTATCGATAGTTACCAGTTTAAATCCACAGTCAGCGGCAAATGATCGCTGACTCCTGTAACGGGAGTGGGTACCAGGAGAACATCCTCTCTGGATATTTTTTGCGAGAGTATGAAGTCAACTTGTACTTTGGGGAGTTCGCTTGGGAAAGTGAGTTGCTTACCCAATGAATTCCAGTTAAGACCCTGGACCTGTATTACGACGGGAATATTGAAATCCCCCATAATGATAATTCTTTTTTTATCTTGTATCGGCAATTCCCGGGTCCATCTTTTGACCTGCTGTAATTGAAAATAGTTGAAGATAGGGACGAATGAAAGATGGGTGTTGATGATGAGCCAATCATTTTCAAGGACTGCAGCTAATGCGCAACGCGGATGGTCTCGAACGTACTTCCAAGGTAATTTGCTCGAGAGTTTCATGAATTTTCCTATGGGGGGTGCTTGGAGCTCGAGCCGGTGCCAGGATCGCACTGGAATTTTCGAAACGATGCCTATCCCGTATGCGGGGGAACCAAGGGCTGATTCCTGGGTAACTATCGAGGTGTCAGTCCCTGTCAGGCTTCGCCACTGTCCATCGGGGGAACCGATGATGGATGGGGCAAATGCCCAATAGGGCGTTCCCAACGCAGTCGCGACCGATGCAATTTGATTCTCATGCCCAGATCGCTCTTGCAAGTA
Organism: Candidatus Nanopelagicaceae bacterium; assembly: GCA_036382195.1. GTDB lineage: Bacteria > Actinomycetota > Actinomycetes > Nanopelagicales > Nanopelagicaceae > QYPT01. Next base: position 8,609 of record DASVIG010000149.1, on the reverse strand, counting down.
ATCCACCTCCTGCAGGCCGAAGAAATCGCTCTTCAGGGCCGAAATGGCTGAATATAGGCGAGCGTCCGGAGAAATGGCCTGTCCGTGCAGGATATTCCACGAGGTGAGGCGCATGGCGCCATGCTAGTAGTGTCGCCTTTCATGAGCGCGGTGGCCAGGAATGATCGGGAAGGGCATTTGAACAATCTTGTTCTTGCTCGCAGCACGATCAACCGCGCCAGCGATGTACGACCGGATGGAGCCAAGTTAGAGGAACTCTGGCATCAGGCAAAAATCCTGATCATGGTCGGTGACCGGATCTGCGCCAGTGATACGGAATTGATTTTCTGCTCATCCGTGGAGATTCCCGACTCTGTCGGTGAAAGATATTTCTTAGGGTTGGATCCCGACGATGGGCAGAGTTATTTTTCTTGGCATACGGTCGAAGAAGTAGTTGGGGAAGATCAACTTCGAACTCTTCGCCAAGTCGGTGCATTCCTCTCGGATTTCGAAGCTGGACTGGCAGTGCATGCCATAGCTCTGGGTCATTGGCACCGGACTCATCCGCGTTGTTCGAAATGTGGCGCCTCTACGAGAGTCGATCTCGGCGGGGCCGTTCGGGTCTGCGACGTCGATGCTAGTCAGCACCATCCCCGTACCGACCCGGCTGTCATAGTGCTCGTAAAGGATAAAGATGATCGGATTTTGCTGGGACACCAAGCAACCTGGCCACCGGGTAGATTTTCAAATCTGGCTGGTTTTGTGGAACCAGGTGAATCCTTCGAACAATGCGTCGTGCGCGAAGTTGAAGAGGAATCTGGCATCGTTGTTCACTCTATTCACTACCTAGGCTCACAGCCGTGGCCATTTCCTGCGTCGATCATGGTCGCCTTTGAAGCAATCACCTCTGATGTTTCCACTGCCCGTCCAGACGGGGAGGAGATCACTGAGATTCAATGGTTCTCACGCGAAGAGATGAAAGTAGCCGTGCAGGCAGGAAGTCTCCTGCTTCCGCCGCGTATCAGCGTTGCACGGCAGATGATTGAATTCTGGTACGGAGCTGATGCAGTTGCCGATCTCATTGAAGTTGGTTCTTTCCATGCGGGATGAAGTTCGGGCCGAAGAAATCCTGGCCGCGTTAGATGATGAGCAACGCCAAGTTGCACTGGCAACTCGCGGACCGGTCTGTGTAATTGCCGGCGCAGGAACGGGAAAAACACGCGCAATTACCCATCGAATTGCCTACGCAGCAGCGATCGGCGTGATGAACCCGCAGAAGGTATTGGCGCTGACGTTTACAGCGCGGGCCGCTGGAGAGATGCGGGCACGACTGCGTTCTTTGGGAGTTCCCTCTGTTGCCGCTCGAACAATCCACTCCGCTGCGCTGAAGCAACTTATCTTTTTCTGGCCAGGCGTTTTTGGCGGGAGAACGCCTGATCTTCTTACCACGAAGAGCAGTTTCATCACAGAGGCAATTTCTCGCGCAGGATTGACCGGAACTCTGCCGTCGACATCGCGCGAACTATTGCGCGACATTGCTACCGAGATTGAATGGGCGAAAGTTTCGCAGATTACTCCGGAAGACTATAGGGATGAGTCAAAAGAGCGTTCGGAGCGGAGTCGAATCAATTCAGGCCAGATTGCGCAAGTGTACGAGGCGTATGAAAGCCTCAAGCGACAAGAGCGCACCATTGATTTTGAAGATGTCTTGTTGCTTACGGCGGCAATGTTGGAGGAAGAGAGAGAAGTCCGCGAGCGAGTACACGATCAGTATCGCTTCTTAACGATCGACGAATACCAAGATGTCTCTCCTTTGCAACAACGCCTAATTAATGCCTGGCTAGGCAATCGCGAGGAAATATGTGTTGTCGGTGATCCGGCACAGACTATTTATTCTTTTGCGGGAGCTACCCCGGTTTTTCTCAATAATTTTACTAAGAGATTTCCTGAGGCAGAAGTCATCCGTCTTACTGCTGGATATCGCTCCACCCCTGAGATCATTTTCACGGCAAACAGTGTCCTTCGAAGCGGATTGATGGGACATGAGATCGTTGCACTCAATGCTCACGGCGATCATCCCCGCCTGACGGAATACAAAGATGAAGTCAGTGAAGTTGCCGGGGTTGTTGCGGAAATCGGGAGATTGACATCTATGGGTGTTGCCCCACAGGACATCGCGGTTCTGGCTCGGACAAATGCTCAATTAGGCGCCCTCGAACGCGGGTGCATCGCTGCGCAGATTCCATATCAAGTGAGAAACAACGAGCGCTTTTTCGAGCGGACCGATGTCCGGGATTTCCTCAAGGGCGTCCGCCAAGCTTCTGTCATTCCCACCGTCGGCGTTACCTGGCTGGATGAACTAGGCACGATCGCTCAACCGTTTATCACTGGGGCCACGACCGACGGCATCACCGCACTTTTGCATCTGGCACGCGAACTTGATCGGAGTTCGGCTTTTACACCCAAAACCCTCCGCACTTACCTGCGTGAACTGGAGGAGAGGGCCGAGCAGAATAATCCACCTGTCATGCCGGTAACGACTCTGGCAACCCTGCACGCCGCTAAAGGCTTGGAATGGGATCACGTATTTCTCATTGGCGTGAGTGAGGGCATATTGCCCACGCACGATAGTGTGGCCGATGAAGAGCGACGACTCTTTTATGTGGGGATTACTCGGGCAAAACGCCATCTCATCCTGAGTTACCGCCAGACCCCGAGCCGATTCCTACGTGAAGCTGGGTTGCGAGAGAATTAATTCATTTGCAAGAATGTGGGCTCGTGCTTTATCCTAGGGACCCGCAATCAAGTGATTGCGCAAATGAGAAGGGCAGGTAGGCAAAAATGCAGTTGTTAACGCATTTTGTTACCGAGGATGGTGCCGTCGGCGCTATGTCCTTGTTGCCTTCACGCCCGATTGCTCCGGCGAATCATTCATATAAGGCCACAGCCAATCGTGCATCAAAGCGCACCGCTTGGTATTCCGCATTTGGTGCGGCGGCCACTTGGAGCCCTATCGGTTAAAACCGAATTAGGACCCCAAGGGCCACGAATCCAAATGGATTCGGGCCCTTTTTCTTTTCCCGTGGTAAAAAAAGTGAAGCAGACCGAGACAGATAGATAAGAGAAAGTAGAGCACTGGGAAACCAGTAGATGGAGGTGAGGACAATGACTGTTCTTTTCAGCGAGTTATTGGTTCCAGGTTGGGCTGACGATGGAAATAAGATCGGGCTGGGTGATGTCACCGGTACGTACGGTTCCGATATCGCCTTCAATCTTCCCTGTCACAACGCCGACCCTGAGCTCTTCTTCTCCGAAAAAGAGCAAGAGGTTGCCATAGCTAAATCCCTCTGCGGTGCTTGCCCAGTTCAACAGCAATGTTTAGATGCGGCCCTTTCCCGGCAGGAACCGTGTGGGGTGTGGGGCGGGGAGCTCTTTGAAGACGGATCTGTGATTGCTCGCAAGCGGATGGTAGGGCGTCCTCGCCTTGGGCAGTCGCGAACGGCTGCTTGAGAGGGTTTCGACCTACCAGGTGCAGCCGCATGCTGGATGACGAGCGAAGAGCGTAGGTTCGCAATTGAAGGGCGAATGATAATTTATGCGCGTGCTGCTGCCCAGCAACGCAGATTCGCCCGTATCGATGAACCGGAGCAGTTCCAGGGCAACTAATCCGGCAACATGATGGGCGACGGCAACTGGTACTTCGGCAGGATGTGCATCCGCTCGTTGCCGTTGGATCTCACGCCATATGGGATTTTGATCCTCTTTTGTCAGGGAGATACACCTCCAACAGGGGGTTTTGCCGGGCAGCACCAATGGTCCGATATTTATTGAAGCACAATCTGGATCTTCCAAGAGAAGATGAGGGATGCCTTCGCTCATCCACTGTTGAAGTTGGTCAGCTGGCGGCATACCTACGGCAACTCGTATGTGCTGCGCGATAATTTCTGGACGTGACATCTGCGAAGAGGCTATCGGGAAGAGGGATAATTCTCGTTTGAGTTCATCTGCTCGCGTTTTCAGGGAGAGGCCAATATCGCTCGGCCGTAAATACCCAGCGCATAAATCCTGATCTCCAATTGTCGAAGGTTCCCTTCTGCCAATAAGTGAACTCTGTGAGACGCCGCTGCTGAGCAGAATGCCATAGAGGAGTGTCGAGATACGTGAGTCTCCAAGGATGCTTATCTCACAAGTGCGGCGAGCGCTTACGAGGGAAACACCTCCGTCTTTCACATTGGCCAACCATGTGGTGAAGGAAAGTTCTGGCGAGATTCTGGATTGAAGTTGTCGGTAAGCGCCATCGCTACTGTCATCGCTCGTATGGGTGGATCGGTTCGGGTTTGGCGAATGGAACCGGGTGTGCACCGCGATTTTCGTCTGTTCCAAGTCCAGCAGATGGGCGCCATCGAGTTCGAGTAGGAGAAGAGCGAGATCTTCAAGGGGGAGTTCCAGGGTGTTGCTCAATTCTTGGCAACTGGCCTTTCCGTTCATTGCAGCCAGAACAAGATGTGCGGCGGGAAGGGTTACCTCAATTCCCGAATCAACTCGTCCCACAAAAGTCCGCTCACCTTGTGGCAGAACTAGGGTTCCCCGCTTGAGTTGAGGCTTGATATTTGCAATCTGGTCGCTCGTGCAAGTAATGGTCATGGGCGTAAGGGTGAGGGTTCGGGCTGGAGCGTATACACACATACCCAGGTATGTGTGTATGGGATGCGCTCTCGTGAGCGGTGAGTCACTTCTTGGTTACTAATCGGCGAAAAAAACTGGCGCCCCAATGGGGCGCCAGTTTTAAGTGAAACTATTAAATCCGGTGTTGGCTTACGAGTTACTGTGCTTTGCCGAGAATGCGGTTGAGTTTGGTGCCACAGACCGAGCAGATGCCCTGTGCCATGCGACGACCAGAGTCTGAGACCTTTACGGTTCCCTCAAAGTCACGCTTCTCCTTGCACTTAACGCAGTAAGCGTCACCCTTGTATGTCTCTGTCATCTTTCCTCCAATCGACGCCAGCGGCTTCCGGGAGAGCTTCCCTTCAAGGTACGCGAGCGTGCGAGCGCCACGATACCCCTGCTCACGCTGGAACGGGAACTGGAACGAGAGTTTTTGTGAGCGTGAGAAAAGATCTTTGTGAGCGTGTTTGAGCGTGTGGTCCTTAGTTGGGCAAATTTGGGGGCAGCAAGGCGTCCTCTGCGGCTTCGTAGCCATCGAGGTAGGCCTGAGCCCGTTCACGCTCGGGAAAGCGAGCCAGGAGGGCCTGGAACTGGCGCCCGTGGTCGCCATAGCGAAGATGGATCGCTTCGTGGAAAAGGACGAAATCCTGTACATATTTGGGGGCGTGCTGGAGGCGATCAGAGATCCGAACTGTTCCATCCACGCTGGTACATGAGCCCCACCGCTGCTGCATGCTCCGCCAATGGACCGAGACTGGCCGCTCGGCCATCTCTGGGACCAGGGTCGTCAGTAGCGAGTCGATGCGGGTGGCCAAGAACGAGGTGTCGGAAGCGCGTGCTTCTTGGGCGCGGATTTTAGCGACCATCTCTGGGACGACGGCCCGCTCATCGGATTTGCTCAACCTGGCGGGAATCGAGACCACTATCCGACCACCTTGGCGGTAGGCGGCAATATTGCGTTTACGCCGGGCCGATCGGATCACGATGATCTCGCCCTCGGTTACCCCGGGCAATTGGGTCTGGCTGGGCTGGTCGAGAAATATGCTCTCGACCTGGCCCTGGAAGTCTGGAATGTCGGATTTGATCACGTAGCGACGTTAGCGTAATAGTCTGCGTAATCAGTTGATTCTCCGTGAATTCTCACGTACGTTGCGCTTACGAGGTCCTCGGATAACCGTTCTATATCTGCAAGGGGAAGGCAGATAAAGAACCGCGCCCGGGGACTTCGCCTTTTCTGCCTCTAGTTACTCGCCCAATCCAGAGAGGTCATCCGGCACTTCTATGCTCTGGAGGTAGCCGGATACATCTGTGAGCTCCTCGTGGGTTGGCAAAATTCCACTCCAGATTTGATCGCGCGTTGCAATGTCTTTGAGTTCGCGAAGTTGCAGCCAGAAAGCGCTCGCTTCGCGCGAGAGTCGTGGGGAAACTTCTAAACCGAAGAGCGATGAAAAAAGTTGTTGCACTGGCGAAGACGTTGCACGACGACGTCGCACTGTTTCCCGAAGTGCATCAAGGGACGGCAACCGACCTGCAGCCGCAAGAGTTGTGACATCGTCAACCCAACCATCGATCAGTGCCAATGCAGTCTCCAGTTTTGCAACTGCTTGTTGTTGAGTTGGACTTTCGTCGGGAGTGAAAAGCCCTTGGTTGAGTGCAATCGAAAACGTTTCGGGATTGTTTGGATCAATTGCTCCGGATTCGATGGCCTCTTCTGCTTGTCGCTGAATTTGTTCAATGTCGATCCGAATTCCTCTGCCATAATCGGCAATGGCGTTGCGCATGTAAGAAACCAGCCATGGGTTGTTATCGAAGAGTCGTGCAACTGCTTCCTCGCGAAGGGCAAGGAAGATGCGTACCTGTGAATCATCCACGCCAATATCTACGCTCCATTGTGCGACATTCTCTGGTAGCAGCGCAGGGCGGGCCGGTTCAAGAAGCGGGAGCCCGACATCATGTGCGCCGGTAACAGTATTTGCTAGCCCACCAATAGATTGGCCAAGTTGGGTGGCAATCAGAGTTCCAATAAATGTCCGCAACAATCCAGCGACAGCCGCCATCGAAGGCGCTCCCTCTGGTAAATCTTGTTCATCAATTACCGACGACATCGCTTCGGCTAATCCGGCTGCCAGTGGTTCGACTGTCAGTTGCCAACCTTTCATCGTGGCATCAACCCAGTCGGCGCGGCTGTAAACATTCTTCTCGCTGGAGTTCGATGGGAAAACTGTTGCCTCATTCATCCAGAGATCGGCAATCTCCATCGATTCATGCATCAAGGAGACATCAGATGTTCCAACATGTTGTGAACCTTGCGCGCTGACAAATCGCTTCGCGATATCCCGTGCTACATCTTGGGGCAGTGCTTGACCGGTCATTGAACTTTGAATTGGATTGAGAAATCCAACTGGGTTTATTCCCAACTTTGCGAATTCGGCCTCGATATTTTTCTGTACATCCTCTGGGAGTTGATCACCAAATTGAGATTGAAGCTGGGATTGAATCATCGCAAAGAGCGCAGCAAAGTCAGGGGCGTTTTCGTCCGCATCCTCCGACGGTGTGAAACCAAAAGGTGTCATTGAAACTCCCAACTACTTCTCACTTAAGAACTGTACCCTCACGCCTAATAACAACGCGAAGCAACAGTTTCTTCCCGAGTGGACTAGGCTTGACCCATGTCCAGTGCATTTTCAGCCCTCATTTGGTGGTTAATCCCGCTGGCTGCGCTCATCGGCGCCCTCGGGTACGTTCTATGGATTACAAAATTCCAACAGAAGTTTCAGAACGAGACCACTCGCTCTGTTAATCAGTTCCAGCGTTTCCAAAGCTCATTTCGAGAACGAGCCGAGACCGATGCAGCCGCTTCGAAGACGGAAGAAAGTTCCGAGCCGGACGCGTAGTCCGCTCGGCGCGAGATGCATTTTCTGCCCCGCCCAGCACTTTTCCTTGTAGGTCTTTTTCTCGTACTTAGTCTGGTCGCTCCTCTGCCTTATGCAGTCTTGGAGCCCGGAGGGGGTAAGGACGTTCTTGGCAACGTCATAGATATCCAGGGAGCACGCACCTATCCCACTAGCGGCAAATTACTTCTGACCACAGTGCTGGCGACCAGTCCTTCATCTCCAATTTTCGGCGCTAATGTCCTTTATGCCTGGATGAAAGGTGATTTCATAGTCCTGCCCCGTGAAGTCTTGTACCCGCCAAATGTGAGTTCCAGCCAAATTGATGCCAGAAATACTGCGGACATGACGGGATCTCAACAAGCGGCGACCGCGGCAGCACTCTCTTATCTGGGTTACCCGAGAACGCAGAAGGCGGTGAGGGTTGCCATTACTTTGAAAGACACCGGCGGCCCCAGCGGCGGTCTAGTTTTCGCTCTTGGGATTATCGCCAAGTTGAGCAAGGTGGATCTGCTTGCTGGGAGAACGGTTGCGGGCACCGGCACTATGAACGGATCAGGCCACGTCGGAGCAATTGGTGGAATCGAGGATAAATTCATCGCCGCCAGACGAGCCGGAGCAACGGTTTTCATTGCGCCGAGTGAGAATTGCGCCGATGTCCACCATATCCCCAAGGGCTTGGTCGTATATTCCGTCTCCTCCTTGCGAGAGGCCGTCTCAGTACTGAAGGACCCTAAGACTGCGATATCACATTGCACTTGGCAACGAAATCGGTAGCGTTGGCGCATGAGCTCAAATCGTCAGCCGAATCTGCCCAAACTGCCCAATCCTCGCGGTCCGCTTGTCATTACTGCAGCAATTGTTGTGGTCGCCCTGGTCGCCCTCGTCTCCATGAGCGGCTTCTACGCGGATTGGCTCTGGTTCCGTTCGGTTGATTTCACGAGCGTCTGGAAAACTGTTCTCACAACGAAGGCCACCCTCTTTGTAGTCTCCGGCGTTTTGACATCCCTCATCATTGTTCTCAACATCATTATTGCTTTCCGCCGCCGTCCACTTTATGTGCCAGTGACCGTG
>DASVIG010000148.1:0-4121 GCA_036382195.1 Candidatus Nanopelagicaceae bacterium | reverse complement strand
CTAGCTCGTTCATACTGCAGCGGCCAGGGAATGTGCTCCCCGAGTTCCTCTGCGGCAGCCAAGGCCCATCGAGGATTTCGTAACATCGCCCGAGCTAACATCACCGCATCCGCTTTACCTGAGGCAACGATTTCCTGGGCTTGATGTGCATCCGTAATCAGGCCGACTGCCGAAGTAAGGATCCCAGTCTCTTTCTTAATGGCTTCTGAAAAAGGTACCTGATAGCCAGGCCCCGCTGGGACCTTGGCATTGTGAATAAGTCCGCCGCTGGAAACGTCAATCAGATCTACGCCAATCGTCTTTAGCTCCCGAGCCAAAGAAATCACATCAGGTAGGTCCCAGCCACCTTCTACCCAATCCGTTGCTGATATTCGCACAAAGAGGGGAGTGCCTTCCGGTATTGCCTGGCGAATTCTCTGGGCCACTTCACGGAGAAAGCGGGTCCTGCCGTCAAAGTCCCCACCATAAATATCGCTTCTCTCATTGGTCAATGGAGAGAGGAATTGATGAAAGAGATACCCGTGTGCTGCGTGGATTTCAATGACATCAAAGCCGACTTCGATTGCCCGCTGCGCAGCCAATACAAAACTTTCGGTCAACTCGGCTATTTCGGGCAGAGTTAACTCGTGAGGAACCTGCATATTGTGAAATGGAATTGGGCTGGGAGCAACACTCTGCCAGCCACCTTCGTCCGCACCTGCGATTAGGTGGTCATCCCACGGACGCATTGTTGAAGCTTTGCGCCCCGCATGAGCCAACTGGATTCCAATAGTTCGCCCCATCGTGTGCGCAAACTCAACAATTGGTCGAAAGGCATCGGCATGTTTCTGACTCCAGATTCCCGGGCACCCGATTGAGATTCGACCTTCGGGAACGACGCCCGTCGCTTCGACCAAAATCAACCCGGCACCCCCGGTCGCAAAAGCGCCTAGGTGAACTAGGTGCCAATCTCCGACCAGTCCATCGTGGGCTGAGTACTGACACATGGGGCTGACCCAGACGCGATTGGGAATATTCAAGTTTCGAATCTGAAGTTCATCAAAGAGTGAAGGCATAGTGGGCATTCTCCTAAAGAAAAATTAGTTGATCATTGAAGGTTACTACCTTGGCATTACACTCCAGAAATGCTCACAAGTGGGACCGCAAAGATTCAGAAGAAAGTGCTTAAAGTCCTTACTTCCGCTCAGATCCTCGTCGGCGTCGGAAGCGCCGGAACGGGGGCCGCTGGCTCTCTCTTGGTCTCCTCAATTTCTAAATCAGAGTCGTTAGCCGGATTGGCGCAGACGAGCGGTGTATTAGGAGCCGCCGCAATGGCGCTACCTCTTTCCAGACTTACTCAGAGAGGCGGACGTCGGCTCGGACTCTCTTTGGGATACGGCGTCGGAGTAGTCGGTGCCTTCGTGGCCATAGTTGGCGGCACCCAGAGGATCTTATTTCTTATGCTTTTTGGGACATTCTTGCTAGGGGCTGCTTCGGCCGCAGGTTATCAAGCTCGATTTGCTGCTGTGGATCTAGCGAGCGAGAAATCTCGCTCTCGGCAGTTGTCTTTTGTGGTCTGGGGCTCAACCATTGGTGCTGTAGCAGGGCCCAACTTGATGGAGCCCTCAGGAAATCTTGCGCAATTGTTGGGGCTTCCTCGGTTGGTCGGTCCGTACCTTCTTGCTCTCGTGACCCTCTCATTGGCCACTGTAGTTATCAGACTATTTCTTCGCCCGGATCCTTACTTAACTGCAATGCATATCAGGGAAGAGTCTAAGGATCATCATCCGCTTCTTCCTGCCCGAAGAGCACTGCGTCTGATCAGAGGCAATCCAAAAGCCCTCTTTGCTATCGCTGCAATTGCCGTTGGCCATGCCGCAATGGTTTCGGTCATGGTGATGACTCCCATTCACATGGCGCATTTCGATGAAACATTGACGATTATTGGGCTAGTGATCAGCATCCACATTGCGGGCATGTATGCACTTTCCCCGGTTGTGGGATTCTTAAGCGACAAATTTGGCCGGATAAGAGTTATTCAAGTAGGAGTCCTCATACTTTTGTTCGCTGTTTTCGTTGCAGGTACTTCCGCCCCGAATGATGCAGCTACGTTGGGTCTTGGACTCTTTCTTTTGGGTCTTGGATGGTCCTGCACTTTGATTGCCGGCTCTGCACTCCTTTCGGAATCGGTAGCGGAGGAATTGAGACCGTCGGCTCAGGGTGCCAGTGATTTGGTCATGAATCTCATGGGTGCAGGCGGAGGCGCGCTGGCAGGGTTAATCATCGGAACCATGGGATACGGCTGGCTTTGTTTAATTGCTGCCATACCCGTCGCTATCCTTGGAGTGTGGTCCTTAAGGGTAAAGTCTTAGTCACAATTCAATTTGCTTGCCTTGCAGTTCTTCTATTCATTCCCTATTCGCGTAAGCGAACTCTCATCACCGACGTGACAGGTAGCGCATTTATACTCATTGCGGTAATTATTCTTGCTATTGCTGGGCTCAACTTGAGACCAGCCTTGACGGTTATGCCCGAGCCGAAAGTCGGTGCCCCACTTATTACCAACGGTATATATAAGTGGATTCGCCACCCCATGTACCTAGGTGTCATTTTGATTGGGATGGGATTGACGCTTATCAAGTTCTCCTTCATCGGGGCTGCGGTCACATGTATTCTCATGGTGGACCTCAAGATCAAGTACCGGTATGAGGATCGGCTCCTGTTGGAAAAGTGGCCGCAGGCCAGGCAGTATCAGGAGCGCGTGGGCGCTCTTTTTCCGAATATCCGAGGACTGTGATACCCTAGGGGGTATGACAACTATTTCATTAACTGCGCAATCCTTCGAGCAGGAAGTCTTGAAGGACGGGATTGTTCTGGTGGATTTTTGGGCCGCATGGTGCGGGCCTTGCCGAATGTTCGGCCCCATTTTTGAAGGAGCTTCAGAGAAGTTTCCAGAAATAACTTTCGCGAAAGTCGATACTGAGGCCGAGCAGCAACTCTCTGCCTCTGCTGGCATTTCATCAATTCCCACCCTGATGGCCTTCAGAGACGGCATTTTGGTCTTTAGCCAACCTGGAGCGCTTCCTGCGGCAAGCCTGGAAGCACTCATTCATTCGATAGAGGCATTGGACATGGAAGAAGTGCGGTCTACACTCAAAGAGGAACTTGCACACTAGGGAGTCATCTGATGGCACGCGTAGTTATCCTAGGCGCTGGTATATCCGGTCATACGGCAGCCCTGCATTTACGTCGAATGCTTTCGAAGGACGACGAAGTCGTTGTTGTAACGCCTAATTCGAAATGGAATTGGATTCCGTCGAATATCTGGGTTGGCGTTGGCAAAATGACGGTAGATCAGGTGACTTTTCCATTGGCACCGATTTATAGCCGCAAAGGGATTGTTTTTCATCAGGCTTTAGGCACCGCAATTCACCCTGAGGGTGGATCCAACCATCCGAAACCCTACGTTGACATCCGCTATACGGATTCAGTGAAATTGGGTCAGACCGCAACAATTGAGTATGACTATCTCATCAATGCGACTGGACCAAAACTGAATTTTGCAGCGACACCGGGGCTGGGTCCCGACGGTCATACGGTCTCTGTCTGCACACCGGAGCACGCAATTGAGGCCGCGAACAAATTTAAAGAGGTGATCGCAAAACTCAAGGAAGGCGTCCGCCAGACTCTGGTAATAGGAGTAGGCCATGGCACCTGCACCTGTGAAGGTGCCGCTTTTGAATATACCTTCAATGTTGAGCATGAACTACGCGAAGCCGGGGTCCGCGAATTGGCAGATGTCATCTACCTGACAAACGAGTTTGACTTAGGCGACTTCGGGGTTGGAGGAATGACATTCACCCAGAGTGGCTTTGAAACCACAAGTAAAACATGGACTGAGTCGCTCTTCCGTGAGCGTGGGGTTAAAGCGATCCTTCAAGCCCACGTTGAGAAAATTGAACCGGGTGTGATTTATTATGAGCAACTCGATGGCAGCAAAAATACTGTGAACTTTGATTTTGCGATGTTGCTTCCTCCATTTCGGGGTGTTGATCTCAAGGCATTTGATTTCAAAGGTGAAGAAATAACCAATGACATGTTTGCTCCCAATGGGTTCCTGAAAGTCGATGCCAACTATGCGG
>DASVIG010000147.1:0-2391 GCA_036382195.1 Candidatus Nanopelagicaceae bacterium | reverse complement strand
ACTCGCCGCGAGCCCCTTTGAGCCCCCACTGACCCATAAAGAGTGCTCTTTCGTCGAGCATCCCTGAGTAATCTGCAAGTGGAATTCCTTTTACGATTCGACTCCCCCAAAAGGGAGGTGATGGAATATCCACGTCGGTCGCTACATCGCTTCGTTTGGTATCGACAATAAGCGGAGAAGCCTCTCGTTTAACTGCCTTCACTCGTCGCTCGCGTAGCGGAGGCAGTGCAGCACCTGGCTCCCCACGTTTGATCGCCATGATGGTGTCCATCAAACTCAAACCCTCGAAGGCGTCACGTGCATAGCGAACTTGTCCGGGGAATTGACCGGCGAGATCTTGTTCAACATACGCACGGGTGAGCGCTGCGCCTCCCAGAACAATCGGCCATTTTTGATCTAGTCCACGCTGTGTGATTTCTTCCAAATTCTCTCTCATGATCACAGTGGATTTGACTAACAGACCACTCATTCCGATGGCATCTGCTTTGGAATTGGTGGCAGCCTCGATTATCTGATTGATGGTCTGTTTGATGCCTAGATTGACGACGCGGTAACCGTTGTTGGAGAGAATGATATCCACCAGGTTCTTCCCAATATCGTGCACATCTCCGCGTACCGTGGCCAGAACAATAATCCCGCGACCATCCTCGTTGGCCTTCTCCATGAAGGGCTCTAGGAATGCAACGGCACTCTTCATGACTTCTGCGCTCTGCAGCACAAAGGGCAATTGCATCTCGCCTTTGCCGAAGAGTTCGCCAACCGTCTTCATTCCGTCGAGAAGATAGTCATTAATAATCGCCAGTGGCTCGATACCATCATCAAGAGCGATCTGGAGGTCGGCTTCTAGCCCCACTTTCTCACCATCAATGATGCGCCGGGCCAGACGCTCGGTGAGAGGAAGAGCAGCCAGCTCTGCCGCCCGGGTGAGACGGGAGGATGTGAGTTCGACTCCCTCGAAGAGTTGTAGAAATTCAGTCAGAGGATCATAAATACACTGTTCGCCGTCAAACTTTCGACGGTCGTAAATAAGATCCAAAGCAACTTCCCTTTGCCGATCATTAATTCTCGCCATCGGTGTGATCTTCGATGGATGAACGATCGCGGAATCCAATCCAGCCTCGACCGCTTCGTGAAGAAACACGGAGTTGAGTACCACGCGAGCGGCCGGATTGAGACCAAACGAGACATTGCTGACCCCTAGCGTCGTTTGTACTTCTGGAAATTCAATCTTTAGTTGGCGGATTGCATTGATGGTCTCGATTCCATCTCGTCGTGTCTCCTCCTGGCCAGTGGCGACGGGAAAAGTTAGGCAATCAATAAGAATGTCACCGGTGGCCAAACCCCATGTCTTGGTCAATGTGTCGATCAAACGTCGGGCAACCCGCAACTTCCATTCGGTCGTCCTAGCTTGGCCTTCCTCATCGATAGTCAGAGCAATAACGCTGGCTCCGTGCTCCTTAACCAGGGGCATAACCCGGGCAAAACGCGACGTGGGTCCATCACCATCTTCGAAGTTCACCGAGTTGATCACGCTGCGACCGCCTAGATGCTCTAGCCCAGCTTTGATTACTGGTGGCTCGGTCGAATCAAGAACAATCGGCAGAGTGGAAGCAGTGGCAAAGCGGCTGGCGAGCTCGATCATGTCTTTGACGCCGTCACGTCCCACATAGTCCACGGATAGGTCCAGCATGTGCGCGCCATCGCGAATTTGGTCTCTCGCGATCTCTACGCAGGACTGCCAATCTTCGGCAAGAAGCGCATCACGAAATGCTCGTGATCCGTTGGAGTTGGTCCGCTCTCCGATTGCCAAGTAGGTAATGTCCTGCCGGAATGGCACATACTGATAGAGGGAGGACGATCCTGGCTCAATTTCAGGAGTGCGAATTTTCTGTTTTTTATGGGTGATCGCATTGACAACTTGCCGTAAATGTTCTGGAGTTGTGCCACAGCAACCACCCACCAATGAAACGCCGTAATCGTTGACAAAACCTTCCAGTGCACTGGCTAAGGCTTCCGGAGATAATGGATACTCCGCGCCGTTGGGTCCCAATATCGGCAATCCCGCATTTGGCATTACCGAAATTGCCGCATGAGAAGACTTACTGAGATATCGAAGATGTTCCGACATTTCGGCCGGGCCAGTTGCGCAGTTCAGTCCTATCAGGTCGATGCCTAATGGCTCTAGGGCGTTGAGAGCGGCGCCGATCTCAGAACCCAACAACATCGTTCCGGTTGTTTCGACCGTAACTTGAACAATAAGCACGACATCTCGGCCAGCCTCTTCTATCGCCAATCGCGAACCATTAATTGCTGCTTTTGCTTGGAGAAGATCTTGTGCTGTCTCAATGATGATGCCATCTGCATCGGCATCAACCAAGCCTTTGGCCGCAA
>DASVIG010000146.1:0-9905 GCA_036382195.1 Candidatus Nanopelagicaceae bacterium | reverse complement strand
TCCTATGGAAAAGACCACAAGTCGGATGTCTTATTGCGCGTTATTGCCGATCATGCCCGCACTGCGGCAATGCTTATTGGCGACGGGGTAACTCCTGGAAATGAGGGCCGAGGCTATGTGCTTCGTCGGATGATGCGTCGTACCATCCGAAATATGCGCCTACTCGGATCGCACGAACCGATCATGGCAGAGCTCATTACTGCCTCAATTGGAGCTATGAGCCCTCAGTACCCCGAACTCAAGTCGGAGAGCAAGAGAATCTTGACTGTCTCGGTAGCCGAGGAAGAGACTTTTCTTCAGACCCTCAAGAGCGGCACACAAATATTTGATGTGGCAAGCGCGGAAGTGAAAAAATCCAAAGGCTCCGCCCTGTCAGGTGAGTCGGTCTTCAAATTGCACGACACCTATGGGTTCCCTTTTGATCTAACTCTAGAGATGGCACAGGAGCAGGGGCTCCAAGTGGACGAAGAGGGCTTCCGTCGATTGATGAAAGAGCAACGCGATCGAGCCAAAGCAGATGCGAAGGTGAAAAAGAGCGGCCACACTGATCTCTCTGAATATCGCAAGATCGCAGATGCAGTCGGACGGACCGAATTTATTGGATACGAACATGATGAAGCCGAAGTACGAGTTGAAGCAATCGTGATGGATAGCATCGGAGTGAAGAGCGCCTCGGCGGGGGATGAGGTTGAAATTGTCCTAGATCGCACGCCTTTCTATGCCGAAGGCGGCGGTCAGTTGGCTGATGGCGGATACATCACTCTGGGAAATGGCGCCCATATTGAAGTTGACGATGTCCAATCACCGGTACCTGGAGTTTCGATACATCGTGGACGCGTTGTGAGTGGGTCGGTGGACGTCGGTGCGCATGCTTTTGCAAAGATCGACATTGAACGCCGGCATGCAATTTCGCGGGCTCATACCGCAACTCATATGGTCCACAAAGCGTTTCGAGAGGTCCTTGGCGAGACGGCAACCCAAGCCGGGTCTGAGAATTCTCCAGGCAGATTTCGCTTCGATTTTCCCGCTACCGGTGCGGTGTCGCAATCCGTCCTTGGCGACGTTGAGTCCCGGGTCAACACGCTCTTGATTGAAGACTGGGAAGTCACAGCGGAGGTCATGTCGCAAGCTGCCGCTAAGAAGATTGGCGCAATGGCTCTTTTCGGCGAGAAGTATGGTCAGCATGTACGAGTGGTGAGCGTGGGTGATTGGTCTCGCGAACTCTGCGGCGGAACTCATGTGAGCCGCGCTGGAGAGCTTGGCGTCATAAAACTGCTCAGCGAATCATCGATCGGAGCTGGAGTACGCCGAGTCGAAGCACTGGTGGGAGCCGATGCATATCGCTTCCTGGCGCGCGAACATCTTCTGATCAATTCTCTTACCGAAATTATTAAAGGAGCTCGCCCTGAAGAATTACCCGAGAGAATCTCCGAACTCGTCGCGAAGGTCCGAGATTTTGAGAAAGAACTTGCCGGCCTACGTTCGCAGCAAGCCTTGAGCCAAGTTTCTAAAATCGCAGATTCAGCGCGTGATGTCGGAGGATTTTCCGTTGTTGCAGTGAAACTCGCAGATGGGATCGCAGGAGAGGACTTGCGGAAGATCGCACTGGATCTTCGCAATCGCGCGGATAATTCAATTGTGGTGTTAATAAGTGTTTCTCAAGGCAAACCTGTACTCGTTGCCGCAGTCAGCGATTCCGCCCGTGAAAAGGGAATCAAAGCCGGTGCCCTGGTGAAGATTGGATCCACCGTGCTGGGTGGTGGAGGCGGCGGTAAGGATGATTTTGCGCAAGGCGGCGGAGTGGACGCAGGAAAATCCAACTCGGCTCTCAATGCCATTCTCGCAGCAATCGCTGGTGAATAGCGGTGTTAAAGGGTCGACGGATTGCCTTTGATTATGGCGACGTGCGAATAGGGGTTGCTGTTAGCGATCGTGAT
The DNA here is from genome assembly GCA_036382195.1 of Candidatus Nanopelagicaceae bacterium. Lineage (GTDB taxonomy): Bacteria > Actinomycetota > Actinomycetes > Nanopelagicales > Nanopelagicaceae > QYPT01. The sequence goes on along the minus strand of DASVIG010000146.1, from coordinate 7,968 downwards.
GGCATTCTTGCCACGCCGGTTCGCACCCTTGAAACCAAGAAACCAGACTTATGGGACCGGGTCTTTGATCTATTCGCTGAGTACGAGCCGGTTGCGCTGTATGTCGGACGTCCGGTTCATCTGGCCGGTCACATGAGTGAGTCGACAATGAAGGCCGAACTCTTCGCCAAGGAATTACGAGAGCGATTCGATCTTGCAGTGACGATGGTGGATGAACGACTTTCGACGGTTTCGGCCCAGAGGCAGATGCGCGAGGCCGGTCGGACCGCAAGGCAATCCCGCTCTGTAATCGATCAAGTTGCAGCCGTTGCAATTCTGGAGTTGGCTTTAAGCATTGAAAAGAATCAGAGCCGGGTCAATGAGTAAACGGGCGATCAGAAATTTGCTAGTTTCCATCGCGGTGGTTGCGGTGACGGCTGGCGGCATTGTCTTTCTGAACAGGGGTTCAAGTTCACCGGCAGATTATGCGCCAGGCGTCGCTGGCAAGGACGTTCTCATTGAAGTACCCACAGGAGCCACTGGTTCGGAGATTGCCAGGCTGCTATTTGCTAATGGGGTGGTGAAATCCTCCGTCGTTTTCTTTCAATTGGCGGTCGTAGATAAGCGTGCGACTGCGATTGCTCCAGGTTCGCATCGGGTTCAGCAGAGGATTCCCGCCAAAGTGGCTCTTGATCAATTGCTGGATAACAAGCGGATTCCTAACTTAATCAAGGTCACAGAAGGTGAATGGACCGATGAGATTTTTGCCCAACTCATTGCCCAAGGATTTACGAAAGACGAGATTGATAAGGCTGTACCTCGGCTGCGATTCCCCCCAGGATTCGGAATCGACGGGATATTTCCAGTGGGATTCACCGGGCTAGAGGGAGTCTTCTTTCCTGCTCAATACAGTTTCGCTCATGGAACAAGTGCGCTGACCGTCCTACAAGCCATGATGGATAGGTTCGCCATAGAGGCCAAGGATTCAGGTCTGTTGGCAGGCTCGGGGAGTTTCTCGCCTAGGCAGCTGCTGACCATTGCCTCTCTCGCGCAAGCCGAGGGTGATCCAGGTGATTTTGCAAAAATCTCACAAGTGATTCGCAATCGCTTGAAGATCGGGATGCCATTGCAACTCGACACCACAATTCATTACATCGAGCAGTCTCGAGGACAGGTCTTCTTGAGTTTCGAGGCGACCAAGATCCACTCTCTGTACAACACCTACCAGAACTATGGACTTCCTCCGGGGCCGATTGATAATCCAGGCCGCTCGGCGATGGAGGCTGCTCTCCATCCAGAAGCGGGGGATTGGACATATTTCATCACGGTGAAACCAGGGGATACCCGGTTTACCTCATCCAACGCGCAATTCTTGATCTGGAAGAGCGAGTACGAGAGGAATCTCGCTGCCGGCGCGTTTGGAAAGAAATAATGATTCGCGCCGCCGTCTTAGGTTCACCCATCTCTCATTCGCTCTCACCTGCGCTGCACCGGGCTGCTTATCAAACTCTCGGGTTGGCCGGAGAGTATGAAGCGATTGAAGTAAAGGCGGGAAACCTTGCGGAGTTTATTGCCACGCGAGATCAGACCTGGACCGGGTTCTCCCTGACGATGCCTCTCAAAGAAGAAGTTTTGAAAATTGCAACAAGCGTTGATCCGCTAGCACTTCACATACGGTCCGCAAATACGCTCTTGCGTTCCGGCTCTGGTTGGCGGGCGTTGACAACCGACGTCAGTGGTTTTCAACATGCCTTAGCAGCACATCACATTATGGAATTCGAGAGTGTCCTGATTATTGGAGCTGGTGCAACGGCCCGAGCTGCCGCTGCTGCCTGCGACGATTCCGGACGTCAAATTGCCATCATCCGCCGTTCGAGCAATCGAGACGATGCTATGAGATCCGCGGCGAGTAAATCTGCAATTTCCTTCATCGAATGGAGTGGAGAGTTACTCCCGGCCGATCTGGTCATCAACACAACTCCCTCGGGCGTTGCCGACATTTTTCTTCCGCAAGTGACTTCCCAGCCAACAGGCGTATTTTTCGAGGCTCTCTACGATCCGTGGCCGACCCAACTTCTGGCTGGCTGGAGAGCGTATGGTGGGCAGACAATCGACGGGCTGGATCTTCTGGTGCATCAGGGGATCGATCAAGTAGCGCTGATGTGCCAAGTCGCGGTCGACCGCGATCTCTTGGCCCCTCTCCTGCGAGCTGCAGGATTGCTCGCTTTAGCCAAGTAATCCACAATCAACCATCGTCACAGGGGAGTGGGTCAAGAATTCGCGAGAGTCTTTTTCTATGTCCCACTCTGCAAGCTTCGACCTTCTTTTGCTCGTGTTGGCCGGTGTCCCCATCGTTCTCCATGATCTGCGCCATCACCTGATCACCAATTCTTCGCTTCGCCGTTTTGCGTCCGCTGTTCTGGCCATCAAAATCATTGAATCTCTTCTTGGTTTCACTACTTTAATCCGAGTATTTCAGGATGCGGCCTGGGCATCGGCGCTCTTTCTAGCGATTTACTGGCTCTCTGGATCCTCTCTGGGGGCAGGAGATGTGAAACTGGCTCCCATATTGGCTGCACTCGCAGGGTTGGGATCGATCAGAGAATTGATGATTTGGGTCTGCATCATCTGGGCATGGGGTGGGGCCTGCGCATTTTTTTCGGTACTGAAATGGCGCACATTGCACCGGAGAATTGCCTTTGCGCCCGCCCTAATCGCTGGCACGGTCACATATTTGGCAATGGGAATATCGAGTTCTCTGCCACAATAAGCACATGCGTTGGTTGACCGCCGGAGAATCACATGGCCAAGCTTTGTCCGCAATTGTGGAGGGAATTCCAGCGTCAGTCTCCATTACAACTGCCGAAATCGATGAACATCTGCGCCGTCGTCGCCTGGGCGTCGGCCGTGGAGCACGACAGAATTTTGAGATAGATAAAGTCACGATTCTTGGTGGAGTCCGCTTGGGCCTGACGCAAGGTGGACCCATCGCTATCCAAGTGGGAAATTCTGAATGGCCCAAATGGGAGACGGTGATGTCTGCGGATCCCGTGAACGCAGAAGAGCTGGCGGGATTGGGGAGAAATGCTCCTTTGAATCGACCTCGACCGGGACATGCGGATTTAGTGGGAATGCAGAAATATGATTTTGACGATGCGCGCCCGGTTCTTGAACGCGCTAGTGCGCGTGAGACGGCTGCCAGAGTTGCCCTTGGAGCGGTAGCTCGCAATTTCTTGGAACAGAGTGTCGGTATAACGATCCTCAGCCATGTGCTCTCCATTGGCATGGTCCGTGTTCCAGATGGCTCACTTTTGCCGTTGGTTGGTGACATGTCGCGTATCGACAGTGACCCCGTGCGCTGTGCCGATCCGGCAACAAGCATCAAAATGTTGGAGGAGATTGAGTCGGCGCGCATCGATGGAGACACATTGGGCGGAGTAGTTGAAGTTCTTGGATTTAATCTTCCGCCGGGGTTGGGTTCTCACGTTCATTGGGATCGACGATTGGACGCTCGATTGGCTGGCGCCATGATGGGGATTCAAGCAATAAAAGGCGTCGAAATGGGCGACGGCTTTGAATCAGCCCGACGGCGCGGATCGGTCGCTCATGATGAGATCGAAAGTGGCGCAGATGGAACATTGCAACGACGAACCGACAGAGCAGGTGGAACAGAAGGAGGGATGTCCAACGGTGAGGTCTTACGCATCCGTATCGCCATGAAGCCGATTTCTACAGTACCTAAGGCGCTGGATACTGTGGATCTATCCACCGGCGAGCCAGCAAAAGCGATTAATCAACGTTCTGATGTGTGTGCTGTTCCCGCTGCCGGCATTGTCGCCGAAGCGATGGCCGCTCTGGTTCTTGCGGAGGCGGTCTTGGAGAAATTTGGTGGCGATAGCGTCAGCGAGACCAGACGCAATTTTGAGTCGTACATGCAGAATCTTCGTTTCAAATAATTTTATATGACTCCTCGTATAGTCCTGATTGGACCACCTGGTGCAGGCAAGAGCAGCATCGGTCGAGCATTGGCCAAGGCGATGAATATCGATTTTGCTGACACTGATATTTTGATTGAAGCTGAGCAAGGTAGGAGTGTCTCCCAGATCTTCGTCGATGATGGAGAATCGACTTTTAGGCAGATAGAGGAACGGGTCTGCCTGGCCGCGCTCGAGGATTTCAAGGGGATACTGGCTCTGGGTGGGGGCGCCCCGATGACAGAGAGCGTCGCGGAAAAATTACGCCAATGCGATGGCGAGATAATTTTCCTTGATGTCCCATTGACAGTAGCAGCGCCACGGGTGGGTTTCAATCGAGATCGTCCACTCCTTTTGAAGAATCCCAGACAACAATGGCAGACAATGATGGACGTGCGCCGTCCCACATACGAAGCGCTTGCCTCGATGATCCTGGACGTTGGTGACAGATCCGTTTCCAATATTGTGAAGGAACTTATGACTAAGGTCGGTCCATGACGGAAATTGTGCGCGTCAGCGCCGAACACTCTTATGACGTGCTCATCGACTGTGATTGGCGAGACGAATTTCCTCGGATAGTTGCCGAACGATCTCGCGTGGCCATTGTGGTTTCGACCTCCTTCCGGGCACATATTGGGAACCTGCCTGCCGTCGATAGCGCGATCCATTTCTTCGAAATCCCCGATGGCGAATATGGCAAGACTCCCTCTGCTGTTGAGGCGCTCTGGAATTCATTGGGTGCGGAGGGATTTACCCGGAGCGATTTAATAATTGCCATCGGTGGTGGTGCCACGACTGACGCAGCAGGGTTTGCTGCTGCGACGTGGTTGCGGGGAATAGATTGGATCGCCATCCCGACAACTCTGGCAGGAATGGTGGATGCGGCCGTTGGTGGCAAGACCGGGATAAATAGTGATTTCGGGAAAAATCTCATTGGTGCTTTCCACTCCCCAATCTCGGTGCTAGTAGATGTCTCCTGGCTAGCAACGTTGTCGGATCGAGATTTTTCTGCAGGCCTGGCCGAGATCGTCAAATGCGGTTTCATAGCAGACGGTCAGATTTTGAATTTGATTGAAGGCCAAGATGTTCCGGATCTACGCAATTCGCGCGATGTCACGGTTGAACTCATCGAGCGTTCCGTACAGGTCAAAGCAGATGTCGTCAGTGCGGACTTCAAGGAGAGTTTCGCCAGAGAAGTACTCAACTACGGCCACACGTTGGGGCACGCAATCGAGTTGCATACGAAGTTCGCCCTTCGACATGGTGAAGCCGTAGCGATCGGCATGATCTATGCCGCTGAATTGGCGTATCAAAAGGGGATACTCAGCGGCGAAATCCTGGCGCGCCACCGTGAGGTGCTTTCGCGACTGGGCCTGCCAACTTCCTACGACGCTGAAGCATGGCCGGAGTTGTTTCAACTGATCTCTCTAGATAAGAAAGCTCGCGGTCGCACTGTGAGATTCGTGGCAATATCCGATATCGGCAAGACGCTCCGTCTTGAAGGTTTAACTCCGGATGAATTATCCAGTGCGTATGAGAGAGTTAGTTCATGAAGATATTGATCATTAACGGTCCGAATCTGGCAAGACTCGACATCCGTGATTCTGCAATTTATGGCGATCTGACCTATCCTCAATTGGTCGACTTGATTGACAAAGCCGGTAAAAAATTGGGCTTTGAGGTCGATGTGCGACAGAGTGATGAGGAATCGGAGATAATCGGCTGGTTGCACGAAGCCGCTGATGCGTCGTTACCCGTGATCATAAATCCAGCGGCGTTTACGCATTATTCATATGCGATTAGAGATGCAGCCGAATTACTTAAAGCTCCGCTTATCGAAGTGCACCTTTCCAATCCCATGGCACGTGAGGACTTTCGACACACCTCGGTGATATCTGGCGTATCCACGGGAACCGTCGCAGGCTTTGGTCCAAATTCTTATGTTTTAGCCTTGCAAGCGATGAAATATTTGGTGGAGAAGTAGGCCTTTAGGAACGGGTATCCTTACCTCTCTCTCAATATTGGATTGGATTTTCCGTGGCAACGACGAACGACCTTAAGAACGGCATGACCCTGGAGATTGACAAGCAGTTGTGGAATGTCGTCGAATTTCAGCACGTGAAACCAGGCAAGGGTCCAGCCTTTGTGCGCACTAAATTGAAGTCGGTCATGACCGGCAAGGTGATTGACAGAACATTTAACGCAGGAATTAAGATTGATATCGCCATTCTTGAAAAACGTGAAATGCAGTACCTGTACCATGACGGCGCAGACTACGTCTTCATGGACAAGAAGACCTACGATCAGACTTCTATCTCTTCCGAAGTAGTCGGCGATGCCGCTAAGTACATGCTTGAAAACACGGACGCAATCGTGGCGGTCCACGAGGGCCAACCGCTCTATATTGAATTAGCGGCATCAGTGCCTCTCACGATCACCTACACTGAGCCCGGCCTGCAAGGCGACCGATCTTCAGGTGGCACCAAACCTGCAACGCTCGAGACCGGTATCGAAATTCAGGTCCCACTCTTCATTAAGCAGGATGAGAAAGTCCTGGTTGACACTCGCGACGGATCGTATCTGGGTCGCGCCAACTAGTGTCAGCCCGAAGTAAAGCGCGAAAACAGGCGCTGGATATCATGTTTGAAACCGATATCCGCGGTACTTCGCCTATCGATCTTCTGAATACACGTTCTGTCGAGGACGAAGGCCAAGATGCTCGACCCATCCGGGAATACACCCGAGAACTTATCGTGGGCGTAAGTGATCATCGCCGGAAAATCGATGAACTTATTGCCACCTATGCTCGCGGTTGGGACATGGATCGCCTGCCGACGGTCGATAGAAATGTCCTGAGACTGGCGATTTACGAACTCCTCTGGTGTGAATCTATTCCCGATGCCGTCGCAATAGATGAAGCCATAAACCTGGCAAAAGAACTCTCCACAGATGAATCGGCCGGATATATTCACGGTGTACTCGGTCGGATTTCGTCGATTAAGAGTGAACTGGCTCTGTAAGAATTAGTTTTTCCGTCACGAGCCAATCAATTACTGCCGATTCGCTCGTGAAAGTCAGTAGTGCAAGGGTCGACAAGTCATTTCTTCGCAAACTGAGGACTTCACCGTTCCAATCCGATCGCTGACTTGCGATCCATGCGATGAAAGTCGTAAAGATCCGAATTTTCTCTCTGTCCTCGACCGCAAGAGATGACAATCGTGATGCTCTGCGAAGATCGATGACGATTCGGTTTCTCTGTGAATCCGGGAGCAACTGCTCTTGCGAGGACCCCAGCAGATGAGTGAGCGGAACCCCATAGAGATCTGCTATTTCGATTGCTCGGGTGACACTTAAAGATCTATCCGACCTTTCATATGATCCCAGGACCACCGCCTTTATGGCACCGTGGGAGAGTTTCTCGACTTGAGCCAGGCTCAATCCCCGCCCCTTGCGGATCGCACGGAGGCGGGTAGCGATGTCCGCGGGTGAGGTCTGCGTAAAGAGGGGACTAGGTTTCTCGAAGTTCATCTCGCCAGCCTAGGCAGGTCGACTCGTAGCAGCCTCGAGTTATCCACATTTTCGCCTCGCCAGCCCGGTAGTTCTCCCGTGATAGGCTCTGGCCGAAATCCTTTAACGACCCGTCCTGCGAGGCGGGGAAGGAGTATCTATGAGCATTGCTATGTCCGCGGCCGATGTTTCCCGCGCTCTTACTCGCATCTCCCACGAAATCCTCGAACGCAATGGTGGTTCGGATTCAATCGTTCTTCTGGGCATTCCCAGGCGGGGAGCGCATCTGGCTCAGCGCATCGCCGCCATTATGTCGAGCATCGAAGGCCACGAGATACCGGTCGGAACCCTGGATATCACGCTCCACCGCGATGATCTCCGGATGCATCCCCCACGGGCATTGATGCCGACGATGATCCCCCCAGCCGGAATACAGGGGCGGGATGTCATATTGATTGATGATGTTTTCTTCTCGGGACGCACGATCCGGGCTGCCTTGGATGCCCTT
>DASVIG010000145.1:0-5179 GCA_036382195.1 Candidatus Nanopelagicaceae bacterium | reverse complement strand
GGATGACAACATCGATCTCCACGCCAAGTCGTGGAAGTGAATTCTCGATGGCGTGGATGAGCCCTTCCATACCAAAGCCCGTGCGCACCGAGAAGGCGTAACTATGTGGCTCTTTGCGGAGAATCTCCATAACAATGTGAGGATCGGCCACATCTACCTTGTTAATCGCAATAATCTCCGGGATATCCGAGGCGCCGATTTCAGCAATGACTTGGCGCACTGCACGGACCTGCTCAAAAGGATCCGGATGCGATCCATCGACGACATGGACAATCAGGTTGGCGTCCTCGACCTCTTCAAGTGTGGACTTAAAAGCATCTATCAACTGATGAGGCAGATGGCGGACAAAACCCACTGTGTCGGTCAAGGTATAGATACGTCCGTCGCTGGTCTGGGACTGTCGCACGGTTGGATCCAGGGTGGCAAAGAGCGCATTCTCAACGAGCACGCCAGCGTTGGTCAATTTGTTGAGCAGTGAGGATTTACCGGCATTGGTGTAACCCACAATGGCAACCGCCGGAATGTTATGGCGGCGCCGCTCTTGTCGTTTGGTGTCCCGCGAAACTTTCATTTCCAGTATCTCGCGCCGCAATTTTGTCATCTTGTCACGGATGCGGCGACGATCGGTTTCAATCTTTGTCTCACCCGGGCCACGACCGCCGATACCAGCTCCAGCTGCTGCCCGGCCACCAACCTGACGTGAGAGCGAATCGCCCCATCCACGTAGGCGGGGAAGTAAGTAAGAGATCTGCGCCAATTCAACCTGGGCTTTGCCCTCTTTGCTCTTTGCATGCTGGGCAAAAATGTCGAGAATTAAAGCAGTGCGATCAACAACCTTCACTTTCACTTTCTCTTCCAACTGTCGCAACTGTGAAGGTGATAATTCACCGTCGCAGATGACAGTGTCGGCACCTGAATCCTTCACAATTTGGCGGAGCTCGGCTACCTTTCCTGAACCGATGTACGTGGCGGGATCGGGCTTATCGCGGCGCTGAATCAACGCATCCAGAACTTCAGAGCCTGCGGTTTCGGCAAGGGCTTTCAACTCCGCCAGAGAATTCTCGGCCATTTCAACGCTGCCTTCAGTCCATACGCCGACGAGTACAACTCGCTCCAATTGAAGTTGGCGGTATTCGGCTTCGGAAATATCTTGCAATTCGGTGGAGAAACCCGGCACTCTACGGAGAGCTTGACGCTCGGCCAACTCAGGCTGAATTTCCTCATCGCCAGCATCGTAATCCGCGGCCACTTGCGCGCTTTCACGCAGAAGTGCCTCAAACTCGTCGTCGGTCTCGCGTTTTTTCATAGTGATTAAGAGAGGAAGTAAGAAGTGATGTCATGATCGCTGATCAATACGGCCGGTCCAGTGAGGATCGCATTGGAGTGTGCATCGATCTCGACTTCCAAGCGACCGCCAGGTGGATAAATCACCCAGCGGGCAGGTAACTTCTCCCCACGCGAAATGGTCGCTGCCAACGCGACCGCACATGTCCCAGTACCACAAGATCTGGTTTCACCCACACCTCGTTCGTATACCCGCATCTTCAACTCATGATTGGGAAGAAATTCCACAAACTCCACGTTGACGCCTTCAGGGTAGGCGTCTTTGGGCCGCACTACTGGTGGGTCCTTGAGGTCCCCCACTTGTGACATCGAATCCACGAAGACAACGGCATGTGGATTGCCAATGCTGATGTTGTACCCGTTCCAGAGACCACCATTGGTTGCGGCTGTGATCGTCTCTTCCTCTTGCATCACTTGTCCCATATTGACCGTGATATCTCCTGCGGCAGGAACGCGTAAATGCTTGATTCCATCCCGGGTATTGATTGCAAAAATGCCCTCGGATTGGTGAGCACGATCAACTAAGTACCGGGCCATGACGCGGATCCCATTACCGCACATTTCGGCAATAGATCCATCCGCATTGCGGTAGTCCATAAACCATTGGCCATTCCGTTTTGTGATCCGGATCAGGCCGTCTGCACCAATTCCGGTTGCACGATCACAGATTGCCGCAGTTTGTGCGCTGGTAATAGAAATTTTTTCATCAGGGTCAAACACAAGAACAAAATCATTCTCAGTGCCATGGCCATACGTGGCCGAAATAACTAGTGGAGTGTCCATATCTATCTGGAAGTTTAGCCGTTAACGCTTGGTGCAGGCTTACTCAAATGTTCCAGGATCGTCTCAAGGCGTGGTTGCACCGGTGAAATCCATTGAATCCGGGCATCGCGCGAAAACCACGTTTCCTGCCGTCGGGCGTACTGCCGTGTGGCGCGCTTGGTTTCTTCGATTGCCTCCGTTTCGGAGAGCAACCCTTCTCTTACTTTGAGAACTTGAGCGTAGCCCAGTGCCAATTGCGCGGTCCGGCCGTTGCGAATACCCCGAGCAATCAACTCATCCGTTTCAGAAACCAGCCCACGCTCCCACATACGGTCCACCCGATCACTGATCCGATCGGCCAACGCCTCGCGACTCATTGCCAGACCGAATTGGCGCGCTTGTGGAAATTGCGAACTCTCTTTTCGTGGCAAATTGGCGGTAAAAGGTTTCCCTGTTATCTCAATTACTTCGAGAGCACGAATCACTCGGCGGAGATTCTTGGCATCAATTGCAAGTGCCGCGGCCGGATCCAGTTTCTGAAGACGATCAAACATGGCCTCAGCGCCGATCTTCTCGGCCTGCAAATTCAGAGCACCTCGCACTGCAGGATCAGTGTCAGGAAAATTCAAATCATCGAGTATGGCTTTGATGTACAGACCTGTGCCACCGACAATGATTGCATTCTTCCCGCGGACTTCGATTTGCGCTATGAGATCCCGAGCACTCTGCTGGTACCAAGCCACACTTGCGTCTTCACTCACATCTAGAACATCCAAGAGATGATGCGGAATGCCCATCTGCTCTTGATGGGATAATTTAGCGGTGCCGATGTCCATCCCGCGGTAGAGCTGCATTGAATCGGCATTGATGATCTCACCGTCAAGGTGCTGGGCTAACTCGATTGCTACGTCACTCTTCCCCGTTGCCGTTGCACCACAAATAACATAAACGCTCATGCGCGAGAGGTTGGCATTCCAAGTAGCAAAGGTTCGCGCTCGCGAGTGCGGGCAAAATGCGCATCCCCGCCTGGCGTGCGACGGACTACAGATCCTTCACCTAAGAGATGGTGAGGAGCCGCGTCGGTTACTTCCACTTCGATCGTGTCACCGGGGCGGGGCAGATTCTCGGTAAGTGAGGTGAAATGCACCAAACGAAAATCTCGACTTCTGCCCGATAATCTTTCGCGTTCGGCATCTCGGCGGCCCTCGTGATCAGTCACCAAAACTTCCAACTTCTTCCCGATTGCCTCGCGATTGACAGAGAGCGAGAGCGCCTCTTGGTGGGCATGCAGACGCGTATAACGCTCTCCCACAATGTGCGCAGGTACTTGATCGGCCATCGTGGCGGCAGGTGTTCCGGGTCGTTTGGAATATTGATAGGTGTAGGCCGCCGAGAATCGCGCTTGGGTGCAGAGATCCAAGGTTGCCTGGAAATCAGCCTCAGTCTCGCCCGGGAAACCCACGATGATGTCGGTCGTAATTTGAGACTCCGGAATAGCGCTGCGGACTCTCTCAATAATCCCTAAATACCGATCGGCCCTATACGAACGGCGCATCTGCTGCAGTATCCGATCAGAGCCCGATTGCAGTGGCATGTGCAGATGTGGCATCGCATTGGGGGTTTGTGCCATCGCATCAATCACGTCATCCGTGAAATCCCTCGGATGCGGCGACATAAAGCGGACTCTCTCCAGGCCCTCAACCTTGCCGCATTCGCGGACCAACTTGGCAAAAGCCTCACGATCCCCGAAATCAACACCATAGGCATTGACGTTCTGGCCCAACAGAGTTATTTCAATGACCCCTTGATCGACCAACGTCCGTACTTCTTTCATAATGTCGGCGGGTTCTCTATCTTTTTCAATGCCGCGCAGCGTTGGGACAATGCAGAAAGTGCAGGTGTTGTTGCAGCCGACAGAAACTGAGACCCAGGCAGAAAACGCCGAGTAACGACGAGCTGGCAAAGTAGACGGGAAATGTTCGAGCGACTCGAGAATTTCTACTTGCGACTGCTCCTCTATTCTCGCCCGCTCCAGAAGAACCGGCAGCGACCCAACGTTGTGAGTACCAAATACCACATCTACATATGGCGCTCGTTTGATGATGGATGCTTGATCCTTCTGTGCCAGACATCCTCCGACCGCAATCTGCATCTGCGGATTGGCTTTCTTCACGGGCGCTAGAAAACTCAAGTTTCCATAGAGCTTATTGTCAGCATTTTCGCGGACCGCGCAAGTGTTGAAAACGACAACGTCTGCCTGTTCGCCCTCAGTCACGGGGATATAGCCAGCCTCATCCAGCAGGCCTGCAATGCGCTCGGAATCGTGCACATTCATCTGACAGCCATATGTCTCAACTGTGTAGGTGCGCGCCATGGGGCAATAGTAGTGGGCTAGTTAAATCCCAATTTCGCGCATAACGGCGGTAATAATGCTCATAGAAAAGCCACGTCGCGCCAGAGCGCCATGAACCCGCCGGCGAATGATCTCGTTATCCAAATGGGCAATGGGCCGATGCTTACGAGTTGCCAATTCAAGGGCGATGGCGTATTCGACGTCTTGATCTATTTCGGCGGTGACGATTTCAATGATGTCACCGGAGACACCTTTTCCACGTAGTTCGTCGGCAATCACGCGCTTGGAAAGTTTCTTAGTTCGTTGGCGGGATTCGCTCCAGGCCCGAGCGAATTCCTCGTCATTGATAAGACCCTGCTCTTGCAAACGAAAAAGAACGGCATTGGCAACATCTTCTGTTATGCCGCGCTTTTTGAGGTGGGCAAAGAGCTCGCCCCTACTCTTTGCTCGAGGTGCGAGTGCGATGAGCGCAATCGTCTGAGCTACGGAGTAAGGGTCGGCGTTTTCATCAATATGCGCTGTGGAAATTAGAAATCAACCTCAGCAGTTGCTTCGTTAACAGCAGCGACTAGATCTGGGTCAACAGGCGTTGGAGCATAGTGCGCGCGGATCTTGCTCTCAATGTCGTTAGCCAGATCAGGATTATCTAGCAGGAAGTTACGTGAATTTTCCTTACCTTGTCCCAGTTGATCACCGTCATAGGTGTACCACGAGCCAGAT
>DASVIG010000144.1:0-6095 GCA_036382195.1 Candidatus Nanopelagicaceae bacterium | reverse complement strand
CGCCTAAGCAGGCAGTCCGCGTGGCAATTTGTTTTGAACGCGGCCAAGGCTGCTGGAGTTGAAGGCAAAGTTTCTCCGCACGTTTTTCGTCACTCGTACGCGACACATCTATTGGACGGCGGAGCAGATATTCGCGTAGTTCAAGAATTGCTTGGGCACGCCTCAGTTACGACAACCCAAATTTACACGTTGATAACGATCGATAAAGTGAGAGAGACCTACAGTTTGGCTCACCCTCGAGCTCGCTGAAATTCTTACTGACCGCGAAGTCGCCTTGCCAGAATGCTCTGCTCGCCTTTTGATTCAAGATCTGCAATGAGTACCGCGATGGATTCTCTGACAATTCGACCGCGATCCGCGGCAAGACCGAGGTCTCCACGTAACAGCAGTCTGGCCTGATCCAAATCGAAGAGTTCTTCGGGGGATAGGTAGACCGTAATTTTCTCAGCATGGGATTCGCGACCCGATGGAGAGCGATCAAGGTTGCTCACTCGGCGGCGGGGCGTTGTTCTAACACCTTTTCCCTGTGGTTTGGTAACAGGGGCAGTTGGGTTGTGAATGATGGCTGCCGGGTCGATTTCGGGTGGAGTGTCTCTAACTGCAGTCAACGCGGGAGTAGTGGAGCGAAATAGTTCGTCGGCTCCTGGCAAACTTGCTCTGCGACTCATCGCAATCCTCCTCGGGCAATTAGTTCTCGTGCGAAACGTCGGTATGAAGCGGCGCCTCCAGAGTTGGAAGCGTAGGTGTTAATGGGTTCGCCGGCGACTGTCGTCTCGGGGAAACGGACGGTCTGGGCAATGACCGTTTCAAATACGCTCTCTGGAAAAGCTTGGAGGATACGCTCCAGAACTTCACGGCTATGCAGGGTCTTCTTGTCATACATGGTCGCCAGGATCCCGATTAATTTGAGGGAAGGATTGAGATTTATTCGAACCTTTTCCAAGTTCTCTTGAAGCTGGGCAAAGCCGCGCAAAGCAAAGAACTCACATTGCAATGGCACAATGACGCCGTCGGCCGCTGTAAGGGCGTTAAGGGTCAATAGCCCTAGCGTTGGCTGGCAATCAATCAAAATGACGTCGTAGTAGTCCTTGACTGTCGCGAGGGTGCGTTTCAAGAAATTCTCTCGACCCATTTCGTTAACCAGGGTCACCTCCGCCGTGGCCAATTCCTTGTTGGCGGGGAGGAGATCCATACCGGGGATCGAGGTCTTGAGAATTATGCGATCGATATCGGAGTGTGGATCCATGAGGACTTGGTAAACGGTTTCCTGAAGCTTGAGTTCGTGGGCATTTACTCCAAGGCCAACCGAAAGGGCCCCCTGCGGGTCAAAATCAACGAGTAGCACGCGACGACCGTATTCGGCCAAACTTGCACCGAGGTTGATCGTGGTCGTCGTTTTGCCGACGCCACCTTTCTGGTTGACGATCGGAATGATCTTGGCGTGGCCGTGCTCTTTTATTGGTGCCGGAACCGGCCAATATTTAGGGGTCTTCTTGAGCAGGGTTGACGTGGTAGCCACATCATCATCAAATGTCGATTTAACGCTCAATCGAGAAACCTCTCTGTTGCTTTAAGGTCGGACTCTACGCAGAAGGGCGACGCCTAAGCAAGTGCGAGAATTGCTGGCGAATGTGAAGTACCGTTCGCAGGTGGAAACAGCAGCAAGTGATATCAACACTGAAATCACGCCAGGTTTTGCTGTCCACCTAGATAACTTCGACGGACCTTTCGATCTTCTGCTTCAACTCATTTCAAAGCACAGGATGGACATCACTGAGGTTGCACTCAGCGAGGTAACAGATGAGTTCATCTCGTTCATCCGTGCTTTAGAGGTATCAGGCGAGGGATGGCGCCTAGATCAGGCCACAGAGTTCCTAGTGGTAGCCGCGACTCTTTTGGACCTCAAAGCGGCACGATTGCTGCCCAGTGGGGAAGTTGAAGATGAGACCGATTTGGCGCTTTTGGAGGCGCGCGATCTGCTCTTTGCCCGATTGCTTCAATATCGTGCTTTCAAGGAGATCGCAGCAACCTTCAATGATCGCATTACCCTTCAAGACAAGGTATTTCCCCGCGTCGTAGCCCTGGATTCTCACCTCTCCTCGCTCTTGCCCGAGGTTCTGATCGGAGTTGGCGCATCAAGGTTTGCAGCCATTGCCGAACGTGTCCTGGCGCCGAAAGTCACGCCGACTGTGGCTATGGAGCATCTCCACCTGCCTCTCGTCAGCGTGGCTGAAGAGTCCCGTTGGGTGGTTGATGCTTTGCGACGTTCCCGCAGCATGAGTTTTCGCCACCTTGTAGCCGAAGCTGAGAGCACCTTGGTTGTCGTGGCGCGCTTCCTGGCCCTTTTGGATCTCTACAGGCAAGGAGCACTCCGGTTCGACCAAGTCGTTTCCCTTGGAGAACTTCAGATTAGCTGGGTGGGTCCAGACTCAGGAGAGATTGAAGCTGGATATGAGTTCGACATTCCCGTGAGTGTGGAATCAGATGAGACAGAGGAGGGTTTAAATGTCTGACCTTGAACTTGAGCGTTCTATTGAAGCCATTCTCATGGTGGTAGATGAACCAGTTTCCGAGGAGGTTCTGGCTAAAGTTTTGGATCGTCCTCTCGAAGATGTCGAGAATGCACTTGCAGCAATCGTCGAGAACTCCTCCAATCACGGTTTTGAGCTTCGCCATATCACTGGGGGATGGCGTTTCTACAGTCGCCCCGAGTACTCCACCGCGGTCGAGCGTTTTGTGCTCGACGGTCAGCAGTCCAGGCTCACCCAAGCAGCCTTGGAGACATTGGCCGTTATTGCATATCGCCAGCCCGTATCCAGGGCTCGGGTATCTGCAATCAGGGGAGTGAATGTGGAAGCCGTCATGAAAACCCTCGTTACTCGCGGCCTGGTTGAAGAATTCGGACTTGAACACGAAACTGGGGCGATCCTCTATCGAACGACGACCTATTTTCTAGAGCGATTGGGCTTAAATTCACTCGGAGATTTGCCAGCACTTGCACCGTATCTGCCCGATCTAGACCGCCTTGATGAGATTTTAGGGGCATTAACCGATTAATCCGGATCCTTCGGCGGGCAGTAGAGTAGGCCATTAACCCTCTTTAGGGATGTAACGGCTACGGCCGGATTGGAATTTGCCCGCTATGGCCCTCACTCGCCTCAATAAAATCATTGCCGACGCTGGAATAACCAGCCGTCGTGGCGCCGACGAACTGATCCAAGAAGGTCGAGTGAGCGTGGATGGCCAGGTTATTCGCGAACTCGGAAGCAAAGTGGACCCAGAAAAGTCTCATGTAATGGTGGATGGTGAGACAATTACGGCTAGTTTAACTAAGACTTATCTAGCACTTCATAAGCCTAGAGGTGTTGTGTCCACCATGTATGACCCCGAGGGAAGGCCTTCACTTTCTGACTTTATTTCCCTCCGCACAGAGCGCCTCTTCCATGTTGGGCGGCTGGATAAAGAGAGCGAAGGTCTAATTCTCCTGACAAATGACGGAGAGATGACATTCCGTGCGACCCATCCTTCCTACGGATTGGAGAAGACCTACCTGATTGAGTACGCCGGAGATCTTCCGCGAAATGCAGAGAACTCGCTGCTTAAGGGGATCGAATTGGAGGATGGTCTGGGTCGAGTCTTGGATTTCAAGTCTCTGTCTCCAACCTGGATTGAAGTAACTATCCACGAGGGCCGGTATCACATCATCCGCCGTCTTATGGAAGCTGTCGGGGTCGATGTCTTGAGACTGATCAGAACTCGGTTCGGGCCAATCCTTTTGGGCGATGTTCTCGAGGGAAGATGGCGAGACCTCAATGAAGTTGAATTGATAAACCTACGTAAGGCTTTAGATCTTTAACGATATGCCGACTTTAGTACCTACTCGAGTAATAGCGTTTTACGGATATATCGACTTATTTAGCAATTCTAAATAACGATTAATCGATAATTACTTCTCAAATCCCGCATAGTTCTGGGCTTAAAAGCGATATATCGACTTTATGGACAATTGAAGTTAACGCCATCCATCCGAGGAAAGTGATTAAACAGGTGAATGGTTATATCGACATATCTGTATAAATCTATAAAGAGAAACACCCTTTCAATTGGACGCCACAATCTCGATGCAATGTAATCTTCGGCTATGAGTGTTCGAGCAATTCGAGGAGCAATCCAGGTCGAGGCAAATGGCGTTGTCGAAATTCACGCCGGCGTGAAGGAGCTTTTGGGCGCGATACTTCTGGCCAATGAGCTAAGTGCCGAGGATGTCATCTCGGTCATTTTCACGGCCACCCCCGACCTCAATGCAGACTTTCCCGCAGCGGCGGCCCGAGAGATTGGTTTTGGCGCCGTTCCACTTATTTGCGCATCTGAAATCAATGTTCCGGGTTCCCTTTCCCGGGTTATTCGAGTAATGCTTCACTGCAATACCTCCCGAACTAGCCAGGAAATTTCTCATATTTACTTAAAGGGTGCCGTGGCTCTCCGTCGCGACTTGGCCCAATGAAAGGTGTTCGAGTTGTCGGTTCTGGGCTTATTGGGACGTCGATCGCTCTCGCTCTTTCTGCGAAGGGAATTGCCGTCCAGATGGCAGATTCAGATGATGGGCGAGCGGCCCTCGCTCAAGATTTGGTCGGTAGCGCTGATTTAAGCGAAGTAGATCTTGTTGTTCTTGCGCTCCCAAGTTCCCACCTATCCCAAGTCATAACCCACCAGTTTTCTTTACACCCAAAGGCGGCCTTTATAGATGTTGGGAGCGTTAAAACTAAGCCTTTAGATGAAGTTGAGCGAATCTCCGGGCTGGCTAGCCGTTTCTGTGGCACTCACCCGATGGCCGGGCGCGAAATTGGAGGCCCAGAGGCCGCCCGCTCGGACCTATTTCAGGGACGGCCATGGATTTATACGCCGACACCGGGTTGCGACACAGATGTGGTCTCACTAGTTATCGAATTGATCCATTTACTCGGGGCGATCCCTATAAAAATGACGGCTGAAGAGCATGACTCGGCAGTTGCCTTGATCTCTCACCTACCGCAAATCGGTGCATCCTTGATTGCCAAACAACTGCTCCTTGGTCCAGGGGATTGGTTAGCCCTGGCCGGTCAGGGAGTTAAGGACACCACGAGGATTGCAGCTTCTGACCCCGTGCTTTGGCGAGAAATAATCTCCATGAATCGAGATCACATCAGACCGCTATTGAAGGATATGAGCCGCGATCTTGCCGGCCTCATTGCCGATTTCGACAATGACGACGCCGTTGAACTTTTCATTGAAGAAGGACGAGAGGGTCGGGGAAGAATTCCAGGCAAGCACGGCGGGCGCGCCCGGGACTACACATTCGTTCCGATCGTGATTGAGGACAAGCCTGGGCAACTCGCTGCCCTCTTCCAAGAATGCGCGGACATTCGGGTCAATATTGAAGATCTCTCGATTGAACACTCACCCGGTCAGTTCACCGGTCTAGTTACGTTGGCGCTATCGAAAGATGATGCCACTCGGCTGGCCGAGCATCTGGCAACAAAGGGTTGGAATGTTCACCCTCCTCGTTAGACGCCAGTCGAACTAGATGCACATGTTTTAGACGAAAGCGTGTGGAGAAGTGCAATCCGCGTGAGCGACTAGACTTACCCGTATGGGCATTGTTGTAGCGGTAGATGGCCCAAGCGGAGCAGGAAAATCCAGTACATCTAGGGCTGTAGCCACGCGCGCAAAGTGGGATTATCTGGATACGGGTGCGCTCTACCGTGGCGCCACGTGGCTGGCCCAGCGTGAAAAAATCACCGAACCTCTCGAAATCGTCGAAGCCCTCCAGTCATTTCCCCTCACATTTGTTGCTAACCCGCAATCTCCCAGACTTTTTTGCGCCGATGTCGACATCACCGAGGCGATCCGTTCTCAGGAAGTCACAGATCAAGTAAGCCAGATAAGCGCATATCCCGCGGTCCGCGCCCAACTCTTAGAACTTCAGCACAAGATCATCTCTAAGGCCGAGCGAGGCATCGTGGTCGAAGGCCGAGATATCGGAACCGTCGTGGCACCTGATGCCGCATTGAAAATATTTCTAACTGCTGACCTAACCGTTCGCGCTTTGCGACGCG
>DASVIG010000143.1:0-2593 GCA_036382195.1 Candidatus Nanopelagicaceae bacterium | reverse complement strand
AATGTAGGCTCTTTGCCGTCCCGGAGTCAAAGCATCAAAAGCAGTCTTCAAGACACGACTTTTGACCAATTTATTTTGAAACTCCTCGGGAATATTGAATTCTTCGGTCTTTTTGAGATTCACTTTCAAACCGGATTTTTCCACTTCAATGGCTTCATAAATATAGGCCTTCAAGATGGCTTTCATCTTAATTATTTCTCGAACATTGGTAAACCGAATCTGGCGCGCTGCCTGTACATTCTCCGTTTGTTGGATCAGAACGCTCTTGGCATCATGTAACAAGGCACCTTTGACAAACAGAATCGCACAGTATTCTTTAAATCCATGTATCAAAACTATGTTGCTTTTCTCAAACGTGTAACAAGGCTTACCCCACTTCAATTCTTCAGTCAGCTGACACTCAAGAATGATCTTTCTTAATTGCTCAAATTCTTCCCGCCACTTTTTGGCTTTACTTAAAAATAAATCCACCTCAGGATTCGTACTTTTCATATTTCGATTATCTCATGACGATGAATATCGTCGATGGTGGAGCTGAGGGGATTTGAACCCCTGACCCCCTGCATGCCATGCAGGTGCGCTACCAGCTGCGCCACAGCCCCTTAAGTCGCCGACCTTATCGCACGTTCGGCCCAAAAATAGAATTGATTACTTGCCCTCGCTGGGCTCGGCACCGCTTTCTTCGCCATAGATGGGCTCAGGGATCGACCCCGCATTATGTTCCATCAGATTCCAACCACGGCGATTGGATTGAAGAATGGACCACGCCGCGTTAGATAGTCCGCCGATGACCGCCCAGTGAGACTGGGGCAATTCCAACAACTTTCCCAGGACGCACCGTGAAGTCCCGCCGTGCGTTGCTACAACCAGCAGTTGATTCTCGCCACCTTGAGCAAGTGCACGTTCTATTGCACCCACTGCCCGGTCGGCAACGTCGGTCCGTCGCTCGCCCGTTGCTCCTGCGGGGTTGTTGTCGCCGTCGATCCAACGGACGAAGTTGGCCCAATCCTCGGCGCGATTCTCCTCGCCAGTTCGCCCTTCCCAGTTGCCACCATTGGTCTCGCGCAGATCGCGATCAAGTGTGATGGGCAGGTGCGTGAGATCAGCCAGAGCCTGTGCCGTCGCAGTGCACCTTTGTAGATCGCTGGAAATAATGGCGGTGGGTTTCATGCCGGCCAACAACCGCGCAGCATGTTGGGCTTGGTACAGCCCAACATCATTCAAGGCAATATCCGAATGTCCTTGAAATCTGTTCTTGATATTCCAATCGGTCTGGCCGTGGCGCCAGAGCACTACGCGGTTACCGCTAGGCATGGCTCTTGGCTTCCTTCACTGCATCTAATGCAATCGTGGGGCAATCATTCCAGAGTCGGTCGAGCATGTAGTAGCGACGCAATTCCTCACTCTGGATATGGACAACCAAGTCGCTGTAATCAATGAGAATCCATTCCGAACCGTTTTCGCGGCGAGCGGGTTTCTGTCCGGCTTCGGCCATCTTCCGTTCTACTTCTTCCGCGATCGCACTCACTTGCGGCACATTCTGGCCGGTCGCAATCAAGAAGACCTCTGAAAGTACCAACTGCTCGGAGAGGTCGATAGCGACAAGATCACGCCCGGATTTTTCCACTATCGCATGGGCTGCGATCTGAGTGCTGGCGATGGCTGCTTTACTTGCTGGCATAGAGTTTGTGCTCCTTGATATAGGTCCAGACTGATTCTGGTAGTTCATGTTGTTGTGAGGGTTGCGATTGCAAAGATGCACGCAAATCTGTCGCCGATATGGGCAGAGCTTGGATATCCAACCCATGGCCATCTCTGGCGACGATCAATATTTCCACAAGTGATTGCAGCTCTTCACTTCGGTGCCATTGGCCCATTGCTTGATGGGCATCGGATCCCAGAATCAAAACCCACCTCACATCCGGTCGTGCTTTCTGTAATTGTTCGACAGTGTCGATCGTGTAGGTCGGTCCACTGCGTTGCACTTCTATATCGCTCACGCTCACCTGCGATTGAATCTCTGGCGGCAAATCCTTGACCGCCAATTGCGCCATAGCCAGCCGATCTACTCCACTTGCCATTGGAGAGTTAGCTCGAAGCCACGGTTGCCCAGCTGGAATAAGTATCAGCTCATCAACCAGGTGTCGCTCCAACAGTTGCGCAATAAGATGGAGATGGCCGTTATGGATTGGATCAAAGGTCCCGCCATAGAGCCCTATGCGCGCCGGATGTGACAATTAATCCCGGTCGAGTCGAAGGACTAGAAACAAGAGAACAGCCAGAACCCCGAAGGCGAAAAGACCGAAGAAAATTGGGGGTGCAGGGAGTTTGCGGAGGGTTTCTGCGGCTAACGAAATCATGGTGCCAAGCCTAGCAACTTCTGGAATTGACTCTGATCGATGACGCTCACGCCAAGTTCCTGGGCTTTAGCCAATTTCGAGCCTGGGTCTGTGCCGGCTAAGAGATAACTCGTCTTCTTGGAGACCGAACTGGAGACTTTGCCCCCATGTGCTGTGATCAACTCGGCAGCCTCGTCACGAGTGTACGAAGCCAGGGATCCGGTCAATACAAAAGTCAGACCTGCCAATGTTTG
>DASVIG010000142.1:0-2975 GCA_036382195.1 Candidatus Nanopelagicaceae bacterium | reverse complement strand
ATGTAGTTGCGCCAGAGCATTTCTTTGACACTATTACTTTTTCGGTAAATGACGTGTCCAATATTTCAATAATCCAAAAGGCCAAAGAAGCTAACATCAATTTGCGTGTCATAAGCGCTAGCCAGATCGGCATCTCACTCGACGAGACTGTAACAGAGAAGACATTAAACAAGCTGGCAGAGATCCTTTCTATTGAACTACCCAGCCAGGGGAGTGCTGCTTCCATACCCTTGAATTTGGGTCGGACTTCTGAATTTCTCACTCATCCAATCTTTAACACCAATCATTCTGAAACCGCGATGATGCGCTATTTGAGGAATTTGGCGGATCGGGATTTGGCGCTAGACCGCACGATGATTCCACTTGGGTCTTGCACAATGAAGCTAAATGCAGTGACTGAGATGGAATCGATTACTTGGCCGGAGTTCTCATCGTTGCACACATTTGCACCCGCTGATCAGAGCGAGGGTTCACGTGAATTGATTGCGCAACTTTCCGAGTGGCTAGTTTCCATTACGGGCTACGACGCTGTCTCGCTTCAACCAAATGCGGGAAGCCAGGGGGAGTTCTCAGGGCTTCTTGCTATTCGCAATTACCATGATTCCAACAATGAGCAACACCGTCGAATCTGTTTGATCCCATCGAGTGCGCACGGGACGAACGCAGCGAGTGCTGTCATGGCTGGATTCAAAGTTGTGGTCGTAGCGTGCGATGATCAAGGAAACGTCAGCTTGGATGACCTGCGAAGCAAGATTGCAGAACACGCAAAAGAGCTCGCTGTTCTGATGGTTACTTACCCATCAACACACGGCGTATTCGAGACTGCGATTCGAGAAATTTGCGGAATGGTCCACGACGTCGGTGGGCAGATGTACGTCGATGGTGCGAACTTGAACGCACTCGTCGGCCTTGCTCAACCTGGAAAATTCGGCGCCGACGTTTCTCACCTCAATTTGCATAAAACCTTCTGCATCCCTCACGGCGGAGGAGGACCAGGGGTAGGTCCTGTCATCTCCCGTGCTCACTTGGCACCGTTCCTTCCAAACCATCCGATGGATGCTCTGGCTGGCCCTGCGACGGGTCCTGGCCCTGTCAGTGCTGCGCCCTTTGGTTCTGCGTCCATCCTGCCGATTTCATGGGCGTACATCCGCCTGATGGGTGGTGCGGGCCTGACCCACGCAACCGAAGTTGCGATCTTGTCGGCCAACTACATCGCCAACAAACTCCGTGACTTCTACCCGGTTCTCTACAGTGGGGAAGGGGGACTGGTCGCGCACGAGTGCATCTTGGATCTACGCAAGATGACCCATGACACGGGTGTAACTGTTGACGATGTTGCTAAGCGACTCATGGACTACGGCTTCCACGCCCCAACTATGAGCTTCCCGGTTGCCGGAACCCTGATGGTGGAACCGACCGAGAGCGAAGATATCGTCGAACTCGATCGCTTCATCAACGCCATGATTGCCATCCACGGCGAAATCCAAGACGTTGCTTCAGGGGTTTACACCAGCGATAACTCACCTCTACGGAATGCACCTCACACAAGTGAGGCAATCGTTTCTAGCGAATGGAACCACCCATATTCGCGTGAACTTGCGGGGTTTCCGGTTGGGATGAACCTTGGCGAAATCATCGGTCGACGTGGCAAGTACTGGCCAACTGTTGGCCGCATCGACGGTGCCTACGGGGATCGGAATTTGATCTGCGCGTGTCCACCTGTTTCTGATTACGCCTGAAAACCTGCAATGAAAATTGCTGTCACGGGCGGAAGTGGAAAACTCGGCAAGAATGTTGTGCGAGGTCTTGCAGATGCTGGTCACGAAGTTCTCAACCTTGATCGTGCGGGGGAGAGAAGTGATGGTCTGGTTGTGGTCGATCTCAAGGATTACGGACAGGTCATCGATGCAATCTTGGGTGTCGATGACCGGCATTCAGGCTTTGATGCCATCGTCCATTTGGGGGCTATACCGGCACCTGGCATAGTGCCAGATGTCGCAACGTTTCATAACAACATGCTCTCCACGTACAACGTATTTCAGGCCGCACGTCGCGCCGGCATCAAGAAGATCGTGTACGCATCCAGTGAGACCGTACTGGGGCTCCCTTTCGATATCGATCCGCCCTATATTCCCGTAGATGAGGAATATCCGGCCAGACCGGAAAGTACCTATTCTCTGGTCAAGCACTTGGAAGAGCAGATGGCTATGGAGTTGACGCGTTGGGATCCCGAGTTGAGCATCAGCGCTCTGCGGTTCTCCAATGTGATGGATCCAGGAGACTATGCAAACTTCGCATCATTCAACGAAGATGCCACATTACGTAAGTGGAACCTCTGGGGATACATCGATGGTCGCGATGGGGCACAAGCGGTCTTACGGGCGCTAGAAAACGCCCAGCCAGGTTTTGAAGCCTTCATCATCGCAGCCGCTGACACCGTCATGAGCAGATCCAGTACCGAACTAGCGGCAGAAGTCTTCCCAGAGGTAAAACTCACCAAGGAACTCGCCGAACATGAAACGTTGCTCTCGATTGATAAAGCCAGGCGAATCCTTGGGTTTGCACCGCAACATTCCTGGCGCGATCACTAACCCTAAAAGCCCCGATAACTGATGAATTGTCTTCGGGGAGTGAATCTACTACTTACTTAACATAATGTAACTTATCGGCGTTACGACTGAGCCTGGTCTGCCAACCCCAGAGACTTACTTTGCCTAATGCTTCTAGGACAATTCTTCGACTCATTTTGGATCGGCCGAGTTCGCGCTCGATAAATGTGATCGGAACTTCGGCAAATGTTGCACCTGCTGCGTGTGCTGCCAGAATCATTTCAATTTGAAAACAGTATCCGTTGGAGCTAATTGCATCCATGCGAAGTTGGTCGATGATCTTCGCGGAATAAACCCTAAAGCCGCCAGTGAGGTCGGTAAAGGGCAATTTTAGGCCTATTCGGGCGTAGGAAGTGCCTACATGCG
>DASVIG010000141.1:0-13150 GCA_036382195.1 Candidatus Nanopelagicaceae bacterium | reverse complement strand
GGCCGAGGTGCTAGCTATTGATCGAGCGAAATCACTCTTTGGAGCAGACCATGCAAATGTCCAAGCTCATTCTGGAGCCAGTGCAAATATTGCGGTTTATGCTGCGTTCACCAAACCTGGTGACACCGTGCTTGCGATGTCATTGCCACACGGCGGCCACTTGACGCATGGGTCGAAAGTAAATTTTTCCGGCAAATGGTTCAACATTGTCTCCTATGGAGTCCGTCAAGATAATGAATTGATTGATTACGATGAACTCAGAGACTTGGCCATCAAGAACAAACCCAAGATGATCTGTACGGGGGCCACCGCCTATCCCAGTTTGATTGATTTCGAAAAGGTGCGGGCGATCTGCGATGAAGTGGGCGCAATTATGTGGGTAGATGCCGCACATTTCATCGGCCTGGTGGCAGGTAAGGCAATTCCGTCACCCGTGCCATACGCAGACGTAGTCTCATTTACCACGCACAAAGTTTTACGTGGACCTCGCGGCGGAATGATTCTTTCAAAAGCAGAACATGCGGCTGCAATTGATAAGGCCATCTTTCCTGGTATGCAAGGTGGACCAATCATGTCGGCTGTTGCAGGTAAAGCAGTCGCACTCAAAGAGTGCGCTCAACCCGAATATCAGCAATACGCAAAGAACGTGATCGCAAATTGCCAGACTCTGGCGGCATCTTTGGAAGATGAAGGGATGCGGGCAGTATCAGGCGGTACTCAAACCCACCTTGCTCTTATTGATATCCGTAGCACAAATGTCAGCGGAAAAGTTGCAGATCAACGCTGTGGAGTTGCCGGCATCGTCCTTAACAAGAATGCGATTCCGTTTGATCCTGAATCGCCAGCGGTCACGAGTGGAATTCGGGTCGGATCTGCTGCGACAACTACGCAGGGCATGGGCGCTCCTGAAATGAAGGAGATTGCTTCATTGATAGCCAGAGCTATTGCTACCGATGACGAGAAAGCTTTGGCGGGCATTTGCGGGGAAGTCCATAAGCTCACGGCACGTTTTCCTATTTACTCCGCATAAGTCACTACTTGGATCTCTCTAGACCATGCGCGAATATTTGATCACTGCACTCTTGGCAGCCGTGCTCTGTTATGTCATCACCCCTACGGTGAAAAAATTGGCTGAGCGCTTTGGTGCAGTTGCTCAAATACGAAGTCGGGATGTGCACATTCTGCCCACCGCTCGCTGGGGCGGCGTCGGGATGTGGATTGCTATGGCGCTCACTTTTCTCATCGTCCGTCATCTCTCGCTAGTTGGCAAATCTTCCGGCCATGAATTGCAAGGCATATTTCTGGCTTCAACTTTCGTTATTTTGCTGGGAATGGCCGACGACAGGTTTCAACTGGATGCACTCACCAAACTGGCCGGTCAAGCTCTAGCGGCAGGAATTTTGTTGCTCTATGGAATTCAGATTCTCTGGCTGCCGATCAACGGAGTACTTACCTTGCCGCCGAGTATCGGCCAGTTTCTGACGGTCTTGATCGTCCTGGTGACAATCAATGCCGTGAATTTTATTGATGGATTGGACGGCCTTGCTGCCGGAATTGTTGCGATCTCCGCAGCTTCTTTTTTCGCTTTCGCTTATCTGCTTGCAGTCGTGTATGGATTCAGTCGCGCAGGTTCTCCCTCATTGGTGACGGCAGTATTGATCGGCGTGTGCATTGGTTTTCTCCCCCACAACTCGTATCCTGCACGGATATTTATGGGGGATTCGGGCTCCATGTTCTTGGGACTCTTATTTGCTGCAGCAGTCATCACTTTGACTGGACAGGTGGATGCCAACGCTATCTCTGCCGAAAATGGCTACCCAACCTTCCTCCCGCTCTTGCTGCCCTTTGCTGTCTTGGCAATTCCTCTGATGGATCTCGTACTTGCCATCATTCGACGAACATTTTCGGGGCGCTCACCATTTGCACCGGATAAAGAACATCTCCACCATCGCTTATTGAGTGCTGGTAATTCTCATCAGCGCACGGTTGTGATCATGTACCTCTGGACTGCGACGTTGGCTATTCCAATTACTGTCATGGCCTTTACCCCGCTCTGGGTCGCGGTGGCAACCGCAATCACTCTCGCATTGCTAAGTTTTGCGGTCTCACAACATTGGATTGCAGGAAAAAGATTGAGAATTGAGGAAACGCATGACGTCCAGCACTGAGCGGAACTTGATTCGAGGGGCCTTGATTCCCTCCTTTGCAATTGGAATTGTCGGGATAGTTGTTTCCACTCTCGTTCGCGGCAAGGCTGGTTTTTTCGGTGCCCTCTTGGCCCAATTTGTCGTTGTGATCTTCTTCGCAGTGCATCTGGGTGTGTCGGCGATTTCGCGCAAACTCGATCCACTGACAACGATGGCTCTGGCGATGTTCTCCTATTTTGCCAAGATCGCGATCCTTGGCCTCTTTCTCTGGGCGCTGACAAATTACACCTCCCGTCAGAGCATTGACCGCGGGAGTTTCGGAGTGGTGGCAATTGCGATAACGGTTGGCTGGCTGGGGGGGGAAATTCGAAGTTTCTTAAAACTCCGGATGCATCTACCATTGCCAGTTCCAGCCAAAACCCCTAGGCAGGAGGAGCAATGAAACAGGACGAAGGCGCTGCCTGGTCGATCTTCGGCTACCTTCTTTCAGGTCTCATTTTCTGGGGTGGCGCAGGCTGGCTGATGGATCACTGGCTCAAGACCCACTACTTCCTCCTAGGGGGACTCTTGCTGGGCATGGGGGCTTCGATCTACCTCATCTGGCTCCGCTTCGGACGAGAATAGGTTCTCGTCCGCGATGGACTGAGACCTGAGTAACAAGCGTGTTTCTCTCGGATTTCTCTCGGATTTCACAGCAGCCAACCTTTGCCCTTAAGGTTGGCTCGCTAACGCCCGAGACGTTGGCACACATAGATCCATACGAATTTACGAGGAGTGTGCGTGCGCTCGTTGCACTTATTTAGCGCTGAAGGTGGCGGATTTGTGCCCCCCAGCACCAATGACTTCAACCTCCCTCCAGTCTTTGGTCACAATGTTTATACAACTAAGCCGATACTTTTGGTCTTTTTCTCCGTTCTCCTTATTTCTGTGTTCTTCATGCTGGCTTCTCGGAAGGCTGCCATCGTGCCTTCCAAACTCCAATTTGCCGGAGAGGGCATCTACGCTTTCGTTCGCAACGATTTAGCGCGAGACAACATTGGTCCGGAATTTATGCGCTTTGTCCCGTACTTATTCACACTTTTTACTTTCGTCTTGGTCAATAACGTTTTCGGCATAATCCCGCTGCTCCAGTTTCCATCCATGTCCCATGTCAGTTTTCCTTACGTTCTGGCCATATTTACCTTCTTGGTCTTTCATTATGTGGGCATTCGCAAGCAAGGTATCCGCAAGTACTTCAAAGACATCATGTTCATGCCTGGCGTGCCTAAGGCAGCTTATATTTTGCTTACGCCGCTGGAATTGGCGACTTTCTTCATTGTTCGCCCCTTGACTCTCTCGCTTCGGCTTTTTGCAAACATGTTCGCCGGCCACTTGTTGCTTCTGGTCTTCATTTTGGGTGGAGATCATCTGCTCAAAGGCGTCGTCGGTTTGAAGTTGATCAGCCCATTTGCCTTTGCTTTCGGGATTGGGCTAACTTTCTTTGAATTCCTGGTCCAATGTCTGCAGGCATACATATTTACTTTGCTTACAGCTCTTTATATCGCCGGCGCCCTTGCCGACGAGCACTAAGGCAAAACTCTCGTCAAGCACTCCGCTTGATCTATGGCTAGAAAGGTAAGAAACATGAAAGGCACGCTCAACCTGGTCGGTTATGGCCTCTCTGCAATCGGACCTGCGATTGCTACTGGAATGATCTTCGCCGCATATATCAGTGGCGTCGCACGTCAGCCAGAAGCACGTAGTGTTCTTCAACCAATTGCGTTCCTTGGATTCGCACTTGCTGAAGCTCTTGCACTCTTTGGCCTTGTCCTTGCATTCGTCCTCTAGATCTGAACAGATAAGAGGTACAAAGTGATTCACTCAGTGAATTTGGCAGCAGAAGGTGCCAACCCGCTCATTCCGCATACCGCAGAATTGATCGTTGGTGCCATCGCGTTCACGCTCCTGTTCTTAGTGCTGCGTAGTCGCGTTGTGCCAATGTTTGAAAAGGCATTTACTGCTCGTACTGAAGCAATTCAAGGCGGCTTGGAGCGTGCTGAGAAGGCTCAACTCGAAGCCCAACGTGCGTTGAATCAGTACAACGAGCAGCTCTCAAGAGCTCGCGAAGAGTCGCAAACTATGCGTGAGGAAGCTCGCGTACAGGGCGTTGCCATTGTGGATGAGTTGCGCGCAAAGGCACAGGAGGAGGCAGCTCGAATTACTGCCTCAGCCCATGTCTCAATTGAAGCCGAAAGGCAGCAGGCAATCACCTCCCTCCGCAATGAAGTAGGTGCCATTGCGATTGAGTTGGCTTCCAAGATTGTCGGGGAATCTCTTGTTGACCAGGCCCGTCAGTCGCGCATTGTTGATCGTTTTCTCGATGACCTTGAAGCCTCAAAGTAGCGATAGAACAGAATTAGGAGAGTTGGAAACATGAGAGTGCACTTTGGCGGCAGCAGCCGGCAATCTTTAGAGATTGCCCGCGCCAAACTGGATGCTGCCGTAAAAGGCGCGACTCAAGAGCGTGCGGCTGCCCTGAGTTCGGAGCTCTTCTTTGTCGCCGAAGTTCTGGGCGGTGCAATTTCATTGCGGCGAGCGATCACCGATCCTTCTCGTGATGCGGACTCCAAGATCGCCCTAGTGTCAGACCTATTTAGAAAGTCGCTGGATTCGGTAACTCTGCAATTGGTATCTGATATCTCCACATTGCGGTGGTCCTCCTCAGGAGATCTCATTCCCGTTATCGAGCAACTGGCCATCGAAGCCGAGGCCTCGGCGGCGATTATTTCCAATGAACTCGATCGAGTTGAAGATGAATTCTTTGCAGCCTCCCGGGCGGTGGCCGATTCCTTTGAACTCCGGAAAGCCCTCCTCTCCCTCGGAGCTGAACCAGCCAAAACGGCTCTTGTCGAAGATCTTCTAGGTGAGGGTCGTTCGGCTTCTACGATCAAACTCATGACCCATTTGGTAAAGGACCTGCGGGGCCGAAGTATTGAGGCCGCTTTCGCAGATTATTTCTACGCTCTTGCGGCTCGTCGTGATCGGATGATCGCGCACGTTCGCGTAGCCGTAGAGATGTCCGCCACGCAGCGTGAACGACTTGTCAGCGCCCTCACCAAAGAGATGGGGCAGCCCGTACGCGTCAATATTGAAGTCGATCCCACAGTGATCGGTGGAATGTCAGTGAAATTTGCGGACGAACTTGTAGATGGCACAGTGAGCCATCGGTTGGCGCAGGCTGGCCGTGGACTAGTCGGACAGAACGCTTAAGTAAAAAGAATTTAAAACGGACCAATAAGGGAGAAAAAGATGGCTGAGCTCAAGATCCGACCCGAAGAAATTCGTGATGCGCTGGCGAATTTCGTTAAGTCGTACGATCCAGGTGTCGCAGCACGCGATGAGGTCGGTACTGTCACTCAGGCAGGTGACGGCATCGCGCGTATCGAAGGCTTGCCCTCAACCATGGCCAATGAGTTATTGCAATTTGAGAACGGCACCCTCGGACTGGCCCTTAACCTGGATGTCCGCGAAATCGGTGTCGTCATTCTCGGTGATTATGCTGGGATCGAAGAAGGTACCTCGGTTCACCGCACTGGTGAAGTCCTCTCTGTTCCGGTTGGAGATGCCTTCCTAGGTCGCGTGGTTGATCCGCTGGGCCGTCCGATTGACGGAAAAGGTGAGATCAAAGCCGATGCGCGTCGTGCGCTGGAATTGCAGGCACCATCGGTAGTAGAGCGCCAGCCCGTTAAAGAGCCGCTTGCGACTGGCATCAAGGCCATCGACGCACTTACGGCAATCGGCCGTGGACAACGCCAGTTAATCATTGGTGACCGTCAGACTGGCAAGACCGCAGTCGTAATCGACACCATCATTAACCAACTTGAAAACTGGAAGAGCGGTGACCCCAAGAAGCAGGTGAAGTGCATCTATGTTGCGATCGGTCAGAAAGGTTCGACCATCGCCGCAGTCAAGGGTGCACTGGAAGAGGCCGGCGCCATGGAGTACACGACCATCGTTGCCTCTCCTGCATCAGATCCTGCCGGCTTCAAGTATTTAGCTCCTTACACTGGCTCATCTATTGGCCAGCACTGGATGTACAAAGGCGAGCACGTGCTCATTGTTTTTGATGATCTTTCCAAGCAAGCAGAGGCATATCGCTCGGTCTCACTGTTGCTTCGTCGTCCACCAGGTCGTGAGGCCTACCCTGGAGACGTTTTCTATTTACACTCCCGTCTTCTCGAGCGTTGCGCAAAGCTTTCCGATGAACTCGGTGGCGGATCGATGACCGGGCTTCCAATTATCGAGACCAAGGGCAATGACATCTCGGCATTTATTCCGACCAACGTAATTTCAATTACCGATGGGCAGTGCTTCTTAGAAACCGATCTCTTCAACGCGGGTGTCCGTCCGGCCATCAACGTCGGCGTTTCAGTTTCGCGGGTTGGTGGTTCAGCACAGACCAAGGCAATGAAGAAGATTGCCGGCCGCCTCCGTTTGGACTTGGCTCAATATCGCGAACTCGAAGCATTTGCCGCTTTTGGTTCCGACCTCGATGCCGCATCTAAAGCTCAACTCGAGCGGGGTGCACGGATGGTTGAACTGCTTAAGCAAGGGCAGTACTCACCTTATTCATTGGAGCGCCAGGTTGTTTCAATCTGGGCCGGAACTTCGGGCAACCTTGACGATATTCCCGTGGTTGATATCCGCCGTTTTGAAAGCGAACTCTTGGAGTTCATTGGCCGCGAGCGGAAAGCTATTTTTGATGTCATCTCTGAGGTTAAGGACCTTAACGATGACACCATCGCTTCGATGGTAGAGGCAATTAATGCTTTTAAGACGCAATTCGTCACTTCAGCTGCCAAAGCAATTAATGAAGCACCAGCCGAGGCCCTCGATAGTGAATCGAACGAACAGGTTACTAAGTACGTTCCGCCGGCGGTGAAGAAGTAAAAAATGGGTGCCCAATTACGCGTTTATCGCCGACGGATGAGGTCCGTTAAAGCGACCAAGAAAATTACGAAAGCAATGGAATTGATCTCTGCTTCTCGTATTGTCAAGGCGCAGCAACGGGTTACAGCATCAACTCCTTATGCAAATGAGTTGACACGTGCTGTATCCGCGGTGGCAACGTACTCTTCGACAAATCACCCCCTGACAACGCCATCGGAAAATCCCAAGCGTGCGGCCATTCTTATTATTTCGGCCGACCGAGGTATGGCTGGTGCCTACTCCAACAACGCGGTGAAAGAGGGGGAGCAGTTAGCTGCACTTCTTCGAGAGCGCGGGTTGGAAACCAGCGCCTACCTTGTCGGTCGCAAAGCGGTGAACTATTACAGATTTCGCAATCGACCCGTGGCCGGATCGTGGACGGGATTTTCTGACAGCCCCACATATGAGAATGCTAAAGAGGTCGCTGATTCCCTTATCCGAGCATTTTTGGCTGATTCCGTGATTGACAATTCCGGTGTGGACGAGATCCATATTATTTTCACTGAGTTTAAGTCAATGCTGACGCAGACTGCTCTGGCAAAACGGATGCTGCCCCTTGAAGTTGTCGAGAGTGAAACACCGATACCAACGGGCTTATTGCCAATGTACGAATTCGAACCCGACGCCGAAACAGTGCTCAACGCGCTATTACCACGGTACATCGAGGCTCGAGTCTTTAACGCGATGTTGCAATCGGCGGCCTCTGAGCACGCCGCTCGCCGTCGTGCGATGAAGTCGGCAACCGACAATGCTGATGATTTGATCAAGTCCCTAACCCGACTTGCGAACGCGGCCCGTCAGGCCGAAATTACCCAAGAGATCAGTGAAATCGTCGGCGGCGCAGACGCGCTCGCCTCGGCTAGTGCAGGGAGTGAATGATGTCCGTAGAGACAACCAGTAGAGGTCGCGTTGCGCGAGTAATCGGACCAGTGGTGGATATTGAGTTCCCCGCTGATTCGATGCCATCGATCTTCAACGCGCTTCACGTCGATGTGACGATGAGCGGTCAGACTCGCATGCTGACGATGGAGGTGGCCCAGCACATTGGTGACAACCTGGTGCGCGCAATCTCCATGCAACCAACGGATGGGCTGGTTCGTGGTGCCGAAGTGACCGACACTGGTTCGGCAATCTCCGTGCCAGTTGGTGACGTGACCAAGGGCCACGTCTTCAACACTCTTGGTGAGTCGCTGGATGTTCCAACCTCATCGTTGGATATCAAAGAGCGCTGGTCTATCCACCGCAATCCACCACCCTTTGACCAATTGGAATCCAAAACAGAGATGTTTGAGACAGGCATAAAGGTCATCGACCTTCTGACTCCGTATGTTAAAGGCGGAAAGATCGGCCTCTTCGGTGGTGCCGGTGTTGGTAAGACAGTTCTTATCCAGGAAATGATTTACCGCGTTGCTGAAAACTTCGGTGGTGTCTCCGTATTCGCTGGTGTCGGTGAACGTACTCGTGAGGGAAATGACCTTTTCTTGGAGATGAAAGAAACTGGCGTTATCAATAAGACCGCCTTGGTGTTCGGCCAGATGGATGAGCCACCAGGAACTCGTCTCCGCGTAGCCCTATCAGCACTCACCATGGCTGAGTATTTCCGTGATGTTCAAAAGCAGGACGTACTGCTCTTCATCGACAACATCTTCCGCTTTACTCAGGCCGGATCTGAAGTATCGACTCTCCTGGGTCGTATGCCATCGGCCGTGGGTTACCAGCCGACCTTGGCGGATGAGATGGGTCAACTACAAGAGCGCATCACTTCTACCCGTGGTCACTCGATTACCTCGATGCAGGCTATCTATGTACCGGCCGATGACATCACCGACCCGGCTCCACATACAACATTCGCGCACTTGGACGCAACGACAGTTTTGTCTCGTCCGATCTCCGAATTGGGTATCTACCCTGCAGTGGATCCTCTGGATTCAACTTCTCGCATCTTGGATCCTCGCTACATCGGTGAGCATCACTTCCGCGTTGCAAACCGGATCAAGCAGATCTTGCAGCGGTACAAGGACTTGCAGGACATCATCGCAATCCTTGGTATCGACGAACTCTCTGAAGAGGACCGGATCCTCGTCGGACGAGCCCGTCGTATTCAGCGCTTCTTGTCGCAGAACACTTTCGTCGCAAAAGCCTTTACAGGTCTGGACGGTTCCTTCGTCCCAGTTGCTGAAACAATCGAAGCTTTTGAGGCCTTGGCCGATGGCAAATACGATCATGTTCCAGAACAAGCCTTCTTTATGTGCGGTGGTCTCGATGATGTCGAACGCCGGGCTGCGGAATTGGCTAAGGGTTAAGGTCGAGTTCCATGTCTCTCAACGTCGAACTAGTCTCACCAGTGCAGCGGATCTGGTCCGGGCAGGCGAAAATGGTCTCTGCTCGCACCGTTGAAGGCGATTTGGGAATTCTTCCCGGTCACGCGCCGCTCTTTGGTGTCCTAGTCGACGGTCATGTCAGTATCAAGGGCATGGACGATCAGGTGATTGAGTTCTCGGTTCAAGGGGGCTTTCTCTCTGTGTCAAAGGATCGAGTATCTATCCTGACCGAAAGTTCTCACTAACGCGAATAAGGGCCACTCACTGAATTGATGTGATCCTCTCGGCGTTCTTTATCATCGTATCGAGAGTCTGTGCCGTTGGATAGGCAATCGCCACAATTTCGGATTTGTTAGCCAGGGTTGCGATTTCCCCTTTCATCGAGGCGCGGTTGATTTTTATTGAGAGATCCTTGTTGATCCTAATCGTCGAAGTATTTGCACTGGACAGAAGGCTGTGAGTATGGGCGTCCCATATTCCCTTGTTCTCATAGGTTTTTACTTCATACACGTAGAGATTCCCGCTGGATTGGTCGGAAACCTTGGGCAAATAGAAGACATCGGCAATACCTGATATCTCATGATTAATGGTGTACTCGTCCTCTGGCATGGGCCCGAGCCAGAAAGCATCTATATGCTCATTTTTAACCAGGTTCGACAGTTGTTCCGCCGATATCGTTGCCGCCCCGGCTTCCACCAACTTATGTGAGACCGATGAATGCGAATTGGCGATTTGAATCCCTACAAATACCAACGCAAACGAAAGCACGGCATCTAGGCCAATGTAAAGAAGAAAATGTGGGTGAGATCTCTGATAGTTGGTTACAAGAACATGCTCTTTCTTCGTGAGGCGCAATATCCAGCGATATATGGCGATCATCAGAATCCGATCTTCTAATCTCTTAAATGATGCTCGGTCTCGATGATCCGGACGGTCTGGCTCTGACCGCGCATGACGATGGAATGGCTGATTGCCCCGAAACTTGTGTATCGAACTCCGCCGAGAAATTCCCCATCGGTAATTCCAGTCGCAGAGAGAAAAACATCGTCGGAATTGATGAGATCCCGCGTAGTCAGAATCTTTGACAGATCATGACCTGCTCTTATCGCACCTTCGCGTTCGGCATCGTCCTTGGGATGGAGTTGTCCTTGAATAACCCCGCCCAGACAGATCATTGCTGCTGCGGCAATAACGCCTTCAGGTGTGCCGCCGATTCCCATCAGCAGATCAACGCCGGTCCCGGGACGAGCCGCCTCAATTGCTGCGGCTACATCTCCATCTTGTATCAAACGAATTCGTGCGCCCGCATCGCGCAACTCTTGTAACAGTCCTTGGTGACGAGGACGGTTGAGGACGACGACCGTGACATCACTGACCGATATCCGCTTTGCTTTTGCGACTCTTCTGACGTTCTCAGCAGGCGGGATCGTGATATCAATGACGTCTGCGGCTTCTGGACCCGTCACTATTTTGTTCATATAGAAAACGGCCGATGGGTCGAACATTGTTCCTCTGGGGGATAAAGCAATAACGCTGATCGCGCCGCTCATGCCATTAGCGGTCAAGGATGTTCCATCTATCGGATCCACTGCCACATCGCAGTGAGGTCCTAGGCCATTGCCGACATGCTCACCATTGTGAAGCATTGGCGCGTTGTCTTTCTCGCCTTCGCCGATGACTACTACTCCAGCCATATCGACGGTGTTGATCATGCTCCGCATCGCTTGAACAGCGGCGTTGTCGGCCAAATTCTTATCACCGCGTCCAACCCAGGCTGATCCGGCTATGGCCGCGGTTTCAGTGACTCGGACCAATTCGAGAGCCAAGTTGCGATCTGGATGTCCATTGTCAATCGTCAATGCGAGTCTCCACTTTCTCTAGTCACCTCTGCGCCTAGTGATTGTAATTGTTCTATGAAATGTGGGTAGCCACGATCGATATGGAATGAATCCTCTACCCATGTAACGCCCTCACTGACCAATCCTGCTAAGACTAGCCCCGCGCCAGCGCGGATGTCGGTAGCTACCACGGGGGCACCGGAAAGTTGCGGGATTCCGCGTATTGCTGCATGGTGACCATCCACGTTAATTTGCGCGCCCAAACGGATCAGTTCATTGACGAACATGAACCGACCTTCAAAGACATTCTCAGTCACTATTGCATCGCCTTCGGAAATGGCGTTGAGAGAAATTACCATCGGTTGCAAGTCGGTGGGAAAACCTGGATAAGGCAGTGTCGCAATATCAATAGATTGCGGGCGACTATCCATCCGTACCCTTATTCCGTCATCCGTGGAGGTGATGATGGCACCAGCAGACGTTAATTTTTCGAGCGGCACTTCCAGATCCTCAGGCCTTCCTCCGTGGATCGTTATGTCACCTTGTGTCATAGCGGCGGCAAATGCCCATGTTCCCGTCACAATCCGGTCTGGAATGGTCGTGTGATCTGTGGGGTGCAACGCTGAGACGCCATGAATGGTCAGTTTTGGAGTACCCAGCCCTTCGATCTTCGCACCCATACTGATGAGAAATCTTCCCAGGTCCACGACATCTGGTTCGCGAGCCGCGTTATCTATGGTTGTAATTCCCTTTGCTAAGACGGCGGCGGTTAGCAGATTTTCTGTCGCACCCACGCTCGGAAATTCCAGTGAGAGATCAGCGCCAGTAAGCCCATTGGGTGCAGAGGCAATCACATAACCATGCTCGTTGTACGCACTGGCTCCTAGTAATTCCAGACCTTTAATATGAAAATCCAAACCTCGCGAGCCAATTGCATCTCCACCGGGCAATGCCACCTCGGCTTTTCCCAGACGGGCAACCAGGGGTCCAAGTACATTGATGGAGGCACGCATCTTTCGCACTAAGTCATACTCCGCTCGATGGCCCGGCACTTCAGGTACGTCAATGAGAACGAAATCGGCTTCGCGCTCTACCGAACATCCCAGACGCGTGAGAAGGTCGACCATAATCTCGACATCGACGATCTCGGGCACATTCCGGATGATCGAACGTCCGGGAGCCAGGAGGGTCGCGGCCATCAATTTCAGCACGGAGTTCTTTGCACCCGAGACCCAGACCTCGCCTTGAAGCCTGACTCCACCAACAATCCGGAAACGCTCTGAGGTCATGCGAGGTGGCACTCCTTGTTGATATTAAATACTGGTCTCATCGTAACTGTCCTAATAGGCTCTACGCATGGTTCACTTGACGAGGATTTATACCAAGACTGGCGATGACGGCACGACATCCCTGGGGGACATGAGTCGCACCTCAAAGAATGATCCCCGCCTTGAAGCATATGCCACGGTGGATGAGGCCAATTCATCAATCGGCGTGGCACTCGCCTCGCAGGAGCTCTCAGAGGCCCTCCATGCACTCTTGGTGAGAGTACAGAATGATCTTTTTGATGTGGGCGCCGACCTCTGCACACCCGTTTCGGAGGCACCCGCTTTCGAGCCGCTGCGGGTAGTCGAATCACAAATTACATATTTAGAGGAGCAGATCGACAGATATAACGAGGATTTGCTGCCACTGCGTTCTTTTATCCTTCCCTCTGGCACTCAGACAGCCGCATTACTGCACGTGGCAAGGACAGTCACGCGGCGAGCAGAGCGTTGTACCTGGGCAGCCATCCACGCATTTGGCGCTGGCGTAAATCCTTTGACAGCAAAGTACCTCAATCGATTATCGGATCTTCTCTTTGTATTAGCACGCA
>DASVIG010000140.1:0-4737 GCA_036382195.1 Candidatus Nanopelagicaceae bacterium | reverse complement strand
AAGGTCCTGACAACCAAGTTGACTCGCAAGATGGTCAATGGGGTACAGGCCAAGGACAGCAACGGACGCAACATTTATATCCGCGTTCCTGCCTACCGCACCATTGTTGTAGATCCTGCAATGCCAGGCGCAGTTGCCACTTGGTCATCGAACTTCACGGCAGCTTCACAATTGACGCTATACGCAGTTCCAACGGCTTGATCTAGACCATGTCAAAGTTCTCGAAGTCCGAGTCGATTCTAAGTCTTTCGACTCGGACTTCGAGAACCAAGACCCTGAAGAATTTCAAACTAAAACTTCCTTAATTTTAGAATCGGAGAGTGTAGGAGTAATCATGAAAAAAATAAATCTATCGAAGAATCTGAGATCCAATCTCCTTCGAGCCGCAGTCGCCTCTATCTTGCCAATTGCAATGATGTCCCCGGCCATGGGCGCAGACCCAGCACCGTCCGCCCCAATTGCTCTTTCCGCGCCTGCGGGCCTCCCTGGAGTTCCGGCGCTGCCCTTCACCGGCACCAAATCGGCAGCTTTCACAGTGCCCGCGACCATGGTCGCTCTGACCGTGACTCCACAACAGGGCCCAGAGGGAACGCCAATCACTATTACAGGAGTTGGACTTCCAGCAAGTGCAACGATGCCGATGACCTGGTCAACTGCTGACGGTGCATGGCTTGCTGACGTACAACCAACTTCGATTAACTACATGGGTACTAAGTACACCAAGTACAACGTCGATATGGCGACTGTGACCACAGACGCGAACGGAGCTTTCACTTTTAAGACCAAGATCCCTCGGGATTTCGGCGCATTGCATGACATTTATGTTGTAAAGGACGGTACGGCAGTAGCCCACGGCGGATATCAGTTGAGCACGACGCTCTCAATTTCGCCGAAGAGTGGTCCAATTGGCACGCCGATCACGGTTACCTATACAGGAATGGGTGCAAGCCTTTACATCGGAGGGGTTTCCGTTCTCTGGGACAACAACTATGCCGGCGAAGCAACTGCACTTTGGACTCGTGGCACCTCGGTATTTAAGATTCGCGCCGCTGGGCCAGTGGGGACGCACTATATTGCCGCAACGGCAGGTATTGGCGTTCAATACATGAACATCAAGCAATCACCTGTCCCGTGGGGAAAGGGATCTGTCGTTTCATTTAAGGTAACTAAGGATGCAGGAGCCCCGAAAGCTTCTATTGAATATCCCCCTTCAGTCGCACCTTCTTCTGCACTGCGTACGACACTCTCTGACGTTGGCGTAGATCCGAACACCAAAGCCGTTGTAACTTTGTCTCAAGACAGTGGAATTGTCGGGGCCAAGGTCAACGTCAATGTCACTGGGCTGTCAACGACTGGCGACCACCAATTAGTGTGGGCCACCGTCGTAGGCAATCGCGTAAATTGCACCGGAACATGCTGGGTCTACAACTACCTACCCTTGGGAAACGCCACACCAACGAACGGCGCCCTTAGCCAAGCAATAACGGTTCCAGACCACCTAGGCGGATGGCACGTGATACAGGTTAAGCAAGGTGATGTTATTGAGGCTCAAATTCCGTTCTATGTGAAACAAAGTATCTTCAATTACGTCGACAAAGCAGGGAAAGTGCTGAGCGCAGGTATTGCCAAAGCCGATCCATCACCAACGCCTGAATTACGAGATGGTTCTGGTGTTCCAAA
Organism: Candidatus Nanopelagicaceae bacterium; assembly: GCA_036382195.1. Lineage (GTDB taxonomy): Bacteria > Actinomycetota > Actinomycetes > Nanopelagicales > Nanopelagicaceae > QYPT01. Next base: position 3,057 of record DASVIG010000140.1, on the reverse strand, counting down.
ATCAAAGTTCAAAGCGGGCGAAGAATTTACTATCGCTATGAAGGGTGTCGGTTGGACTCAGCTGGATAACACAATGGCTGTCACATATGACAACAGCTATATCGGCTACGGCTGTGGATTTAACTCGAATGGATACATGGTCGTTCACTTGGTCGCGACAGGCGCTCCAGGAACGCACATCATCGATTTGCATCCAGTGCTGTACACATTCCAGCCGTCATTCGCCAACACACCTTATGGCGGAGGACTTCCAGTACTTTCAAATAACTCTGATTTGCCAGGACTAGCTCTTGGATATCAGCCTCCTGCAGTTCACTTCGCAATCACCATAACGAAGTAACTCATAGCTCCAAAACTACGGCCTCGCCTCTCTCTTCCAGAGGCGAGGCCGTAGTTTTTGCTAATTTCGCAACCCAAGCAGGTAGCCACCAATTCCAGCGCCCAAGAAGGACCATTGCGCTAGGCAAAAGGAGCCCACGGATTACCGTGGCGTCGATAAAGACACCGCAAGCCAAGCCAATCCCAAGTTGTTGCAACCCTGGAATGTGGCCTATAACTAATCCCGTTAGAGCACTGATCAATATGATCGCTGCGGCAGTAACGACGCCCCCGGTGTGCGCCAAACCTTCGGTGATCGCTTCTGCGTTCGTGGCTCCGCGGTCCTTTGCTTCCCTCATTCTTGAGACGATGAAGACCTCGTAATCCATCGATAGTCCAAACAGAACGGCAAACAAAAATATGAGAACCCACGCTTCAATTTGATCCAATTGATAGGTCCCAAATATCGCCGAACCAACTTTGAACCGAAACGCCACGACCATCGATCCGTACGCCACGGCAATGGAAATCAAGTCCATGACAATTGCTTTCAAGGGAAGAATTACTGACCTGAATGCTCGAACCAAAATAAGGTAGGCAAGTAATAGCGCTAGGAAAATGATGGGAGGAAATGAGGCGAGAATGCTTTTGAGAAGATCTTTTCCTTGAGGTGGCACTCCACCCAGATAGAACTTGGTATCTGTTGGAAATTCAGATTTCGCGATGTACTTATTTCTAAGGTCGTCCACTAATTGTTGTGATACTTGGGCACCGAAGATATGGCGGCCGACGACGAAAATTCTCAGGTATTGACCAGTGGCGTCCACATATGGAGGCTTTTGACCGCTCGCTACAACAAAGACTTCGCGATCTTTCAAGATATTTTGGGCCAAGTCCATGCGGGCTTTAGATATCGCTGGAGTTGTGGCAAGACCTGGTTTGCCAAGATCGATAATTAATTGGGTGGGGGTGATGATGCCCGGGCCAACTCTGTCGGTAACCATCGAAATAGCGCGCGAAGATTCTAAGTTACCTGGAATTGCGGTGAGTGCGCTCGGAGTCACCTGCAACCACAGCACGGATCCCGCCGCTATTGCGAGGACGGCCAGAGCGAAAAGGAGGACGGATTTAGGGCGGCGAATGACAAAGTGCGATGCCTTAGCAAAGAATCCAGTCATGAGGTCTCGTCTTGCCAGCAGACCCTTGAAACCCTTTGGTGTGATGCCGCCCCGTCCAAGGTAGGAGAGCATCGCCGGTTGTAAGGTCAACGTCGCAATCACCGAGATGACTGGGACTAATAGCCCGGCCGCACCAAGAGAGCGAACGAAGGGGATTGGAACTAGAAATAATGTTGCCAGGCCGATGGAAACGACCAAACCTGAAAGAATTACCGTGCGACCAGCTGTTTCCATCGTCTTTAAGATCGCGTCATCGACATTGGATGATGTCTCATCCAAAATCTCTCGCCTGAAACGGTGAACAATCAGGAGGGAGTAGTCGATAGCCAGTCCGAGCCCAATGAGTTCGACGATGTTGGGTATGTAGAGCACCATTAAGAATTTTTGAGCAATGAGATACACAATTCCTAAGACAAGTGAAATAGTGGCGCCGGCAAAAAGAAATGGTACGAGCACGGCCCAGCAGATTCCCAGAACCAAAATAAGCAGGAGAAGTGCAAGGAGAATTGCGATTGCCTGACCGCGCTTCAAATCCGATGCAAGTACAGGGGTAACGTCTTTGTTGATGGCGGAGGGCCCAGTCACAAGGGCATTGCTTAGCCCTTCATCTGTTAGGGCTTGTCTGAAGCGATCCGTATACGCAGCAGATTGGAGAAGGCTAAACGAAGTGCTGACGTTGGTGAAGAGAATGCCGCCAAGTGCACGCTGTTGAGCGACTTTAGCGGTAGGAATCGTGGATGCGGCCGCGGCGACTTTGGATTTAAGAGTTTCGAGTTCGGCTTTCGTCGCATTTTTGAATTTCAAAATTACAGTGAAAGTGCCTTCAATATTCTCCTTGAACTTCTCGGAGAGTATTTGATCGGCCTTGGCCGACTCGGTTCCCGGCACCGCTAGGGATGTAGTCAGGTGTTCGTTGAGCTTGGAACCCGCCAGTAGCCCGAGCAAGATAAGTACGAGCCACGCGAGGATCACGACGAGACGAAAACGTATTACCCTGCGCGTCCATCGCTCAAGCACGATGCGAGTCTAACGAGAACATCTATTATCCGTGCATGGATAACTCGAAGTCGGACCCAACTCTTGATCGCCTATTTCGACATATGGCGTGGGCGAATCAAATCTTGTTACAGAAACTGCAAGAGGTACCAGTAGATGCGCTGGCCTTGAGTTCCGAGAACGAGGAATGGACGGTCGCTGTGATCGTGGAACATTTGGTGCGAGCTGCCGGCAATTATGGTGCGAGAGTTTCGCAAGAGGAGGCACCCCAGGTCGGAGTTGGAATCCCTTCAACTCGGGAGAACCTTCGTGAACAGGCTAGACGCTGCGGTGAATTCGACGAAATGCTCCGCGAATTGGCGAGCCACCCCGAGGGCATGACTACTTTCCAGCGCGAGGGCAAGACGATTCACCGCGCGAGATCGACCATTCTCGGCCAGTCCATCCACCATGCCACCGAGCATCGTGCACAAATTGCAGACATCCTGTCCCTCCACGGCATACGGGCCATAGACCTGGATGAGATGGATGTCTGGGCCTATAGCGATGCTGAGGGCTTGGGCAA
>DASVIG010000139.1:0-3928 GCA_036382195.1 Candidatus Nanopelagicaceae bacterium | reverse complement strand
ACACCAACTGCCACACCAACTGCCACACCAACTGCCACACCAACTGCCACACCAACTGCCACACCAACTCCAACTGCGCAACCAACCGTGACTGCCACACCAACCGTAATTGCCACACCAACCGTAATTGCCACTCCCACTCCCACACCAATGGCAACTCTCCATGTCGTCAAGGTCGTTGTGAACAATAATGGTGGAACTGCAGTTTCTTCCGACTTCACCCTTCATGTGAGACTTCATGGGGTTGATGTTGCAGGATCTCCTGCAGCTGGTATGGGTGGTGCTGGAAGAACCTACGTTCTGGCCACTGGTAGTTATGTCGTTAGCGAAGATGCAGTTGCTGGATACCTAGGGAGTTTTTCTGGCATCAACATCAGCAATGGGTTTGTGACTTTGGCAGCAGGTTCGGATGTGACAATTACACGAACGAATACTGAGGCTACGACGCAGATAGTCATCGTTCCTACTCCCGCACCTGCGCCCACCCCAACGCCCACCCCAACGCCCCCTGCAACGGTAATCGGTGAACAACTTCCTAAGACAGGCTCACCTTGGTACAACCTTCTGGCTCTTGGATCAACCTTGATTCTCATAGGCGGTTGGAGTTGGACGCTAAGAAGGCGCCGCGCATAGCGCCAACGGTTCCTACCAGCCGACGACGGTATTTCACGTTCTCTGAAGTTCTATAGATGTGGGATACCCTCGGGTTTCGTTAGTTGAATCGGGGAATGCACCTATGGATCTGGGAGTCATTGTCGCTGTAACCTCGGCCAGCGCTCTTTTAGAAGTCGATGGAATTCCGAGTTTGATTCGGGCAATCCATGATCTCCTCCAGGTTTTCCCCGGAGAATCGATTACGATCGCCGTTGATTCAGCCAATGAACCCGCTGTATCGCAATTATTGAAGAGGAATCTTATTGATCATTCACTGGTGATCTGCGATCCCAATAAACCAAAAGAGCTGGCGGGAGCTCTTGCGCCAATCATCGAGAGCTGCGAAGCATTACTACTTCATGATGCATGCCGGCCACTGACCAGTACAGACCAGATCGATCGTGTCGTTGGTGAATTTACTGCGGACATTGACGCGGTGAGACCGGCAATTGCCTTCACTGAAACCCTCAAAGTCTTGGGACCAAACTCACACATTGAAGGAACACTGGACCGCACCAAAGTAAAGCGAATTTCGACACCCGAACTGATCCGAACATCAGCGGTCGACTTAGAGGGCACAGATCAAAGCTGGTTCCTCCCATTGAAGAAAAATGCCCACACTCGAACTATCGAGGGTAACCCCGAATCCATACGGATGAATTCACTCGCAGAGCGTCAGCTCTTGGAATCTTTCCTACATTGGAAAACTAATCACAACTAGCGTCCCTCAATTGCCTGGTTGTGTTTCCAACAATTGTTCGGCTATCGCCAGATCCTGGGCGTATGTGATCTTCACATTCTCCACTTCGCCCTTTACCGCAACACAGTGAATGTCAGGAAAATATCTCTCCATGCAGGCGGCGGTATCGGTGCCGACAAATTTCTCCTGATCGGCTTTCTCATAGGCAGCAAGTAACTCTCGAGCTCGAAAAGCCTGCGGGGTCTGAACTCGCACAACTGCATTTTCTTGGACGGTATCCATTTCTCGAGGATCCACCACAATCGAAGGCAAGGCGCCCCCGTGCTCAAATGCCGACGCCGCAATCTCACGGAATAACTTCACAGTAGCAAGTGGACGGGCACCGTCGTGGATGAGGACAACATCAATGCTCCCCTCTTCGATCGCTGGCGCCAAGTGCATCAATGCGTTGTACTCAGATTGATGCCGAGTATCTCCTCCACTGACTATCTCTACGTCAACATCCGGCATTTCCTGACGCAAGACTTCTTGGGCCAGTGCCTCCTCTGCGGGGTTGATGACGAGGATGGTTCGGCAGCCGGGAAAACTTTTGACAGCGTTTGAGAGCGAGATTGAGATGATGCTCCGACCGTTAAGGCGGAGCCAGACCTTATTGGTGGGATGGCCAAAACGCGAGCCGCTACCAGCCGCAAGAACTACGACTGCTATCCGCATCATGCGTAAGTGAGCCCCAAACTATCCTGGAGCCGACGCAATTGGACGATCAGACTAGATTCATCTACCTGGACGTGATCATAGGTTATTAACTCGCCCACCTTGATCTCTTTAGTCACGATTGCATTCTGCATCAACCCGATTGGCACCAGGTTATCGCGTTGGGCGTCTCTAGCATTGTCGGCATAGCCGCGGATCGTGTAGCCACCAATCCCATCGATCTTCTCGCCGGGGCTCAAATCTTTCTTCGCCATAGAAACGACTTCTGCTTGAAGATGGGGAGCAAATAGAGATGATTCGCGATCCAATACAGCACGAGCAATAGAGAGCGGAGCTTCGATTGAAGCCAGATGGAACGGGCGATAGAGCGCATAGTAGGGACCAGCACCCATTCCCAGATACGTCATCTCCTGATTGATATAAGGGGCGTCCGTTCGAATTATCACGAAAACGCCAGGGGCTACATCCCCAGTGCAATAATCCACCACGCCGGTGCGATCCAGCACACCACCGTCTGCTTGGAGGGCGAAAACGTCCGGCAATGTCTTCACGGTTGCAGCAGGACCGTACATCCCCCGCTTGGATATTTCCAGACCGGTAGCGTTTGCCAGTGCGACCATCTCAATCATCGTTTTGGAACCGTCGGTGAAAGAGCAGAGCATCTTGGGGTTCATCTGTTTTGATACGGCCCGATCCCTCACGGTGTCCGGGGTACTCAACGGCTCGAAAGGATTGTTCTTACCTTTTCCAGCAGCGACAATTTCAAATTGCAGGTCGCGTGCATAATCAACCAGCACCTTCGCCTCGATCGGCTCATCTCCATGGCAGACGGTGTAGACCGCACCACCCAACTCCGCTGTTTTATGCAGAAGTGGTCCAATCGTGACATCCATCTCGACGTTGAGCACCGCCACGTCTTTCTTGGCCAAAAGGCATGAATATGCCACGTGAGCGCCGACATCTGGAATACCGGTTGCTTCAACAACTACATCAAAAGGTAGATCCGCAATGAACTCGGTCGTCGTCGTTCCGGCAGGCTTGCCCGCGAGAATTGCAGCAGAGAGGGCCTTGGGATCGGTACTGATGAGAACATCTTCCACGCCGATGTCGCTAAAAAGACTCAAAATGCGAGCCGGGTCAATATCGACGACCAACGCAAGTCTCATTCCTGGGATGCGATCGACTTGGCAACCAAATCCGTGGCCCATCTGTCCCGCGCCAACAAGTGCGACGCAGATCTCTCTGCCTAGACGTTCAGCATGCGCCTTCAACCGCTCTGTGTATGCCATGAATAAGCGCCCTTTTCCCTAATTCTTCAGCCGTCAGGTGCAGTCTGTGCCAGCATGGTAAGTGTATTCGGTATGAATTGTGAGGTAAAAAAAGGATTATCCCTCAGGAAACACAGAGGATTGACAGGACTTTGGGGCGAGACTCATAATCAATCCAGAGAGCGTGCTCAGGCCTATGGGTCTATCATGAAAAACGAGACATCGAGCCTCGATGGCGAAAAATTTAATACTCAAAAGAATCGAATACTATGAGAAAAATAAACAAAGTAAGGATCTTCTCAGCAATCGGCGTACTGCCATTGCTGACCATATTCCTCTATCCACCGACATCCTCGGCCGTCGCCCCGACGATCCGTCCGGGTGCCACCTCGACATTCGGTGTTCTGGCTGCCACGACCATCACAAATACCGGTCCGACCGTTATCAGCGGTACGGCTGGCGGAGACGTGGGACTCTTCCCAGGTAGTTCTTTTACTGGGAGCACGACAGTCACCATGTCTGGGACGCAGCACATTGCCGATACCCTGGCAAATACCGCGCAGACTGATCTTGTCACGGCTTTTAACGACAT
>DASVIG010000138.1:0-32136 GCA_036382195.1 Candidatus Nanopelagicaceae bacterium | reverse complement strand
GCGAACGAGCCATGGTCGTCCCGTGACCCTGCCAGCTGGCTGGTTGAACGACCCAGAAGAATTGGCAGAAATTGATATCGAAGACGCATTTTCGGGCGGGTGAGATGTTTCTATTCCGGATTCTTCGAAAAGTGATTACTGGTGTCATTTTACTGGCCTTGGTCTTTCCGATCTTTATTGTTGGTAAAACATGGATCGCCGGGCACAACCCGACGGTTCGCAAAGCCGATGCAATAGTTGTTTTAGGGGCCGCGCAATTCAACGGACGCCCCAGTGATGCTCTGAAAGCCCGTTTGGTCGAGGCTAAAAGAATTTATTTGTTGGGATTAGCCAAGTCCATCATTACGGTCGGCGCAGGCGCGCCTGGAGACAGAACAACCGAGGCGGCCTCCAGCAAACATTGGCTGGTTGATAACGGGATAAAATCCTCGGCTGTGACCGCAATTGAAAAGGGTCGCGACACTTTGGTTAGCACCCAGAGTTATGTCGCCGAAATGAAGCGGCGTGGCTGGAAAAGCGTCATCATCGTCACCGATCCCTATCATTGCTTGCGAGCGCTGACTATGGCTCGTGATCTTGGCGCAATCAGCAGCTGCTCGCCGGTTCGTACCGGTCCAAATTCTTTGACTCATTTGAATACGCATTACCTCGTTCGAGAAGCAGGGGCCTATCTGGCCTATATCACTCTAGGGCGCCGCGGAATTCATGTGAGTGATCACCTCAACCAGTAATAGGGTTACAACCGTGACCAATGGATATAGCGCACTGGATTTGGAACGGTTTGTTTCCGAACCGGCAAAGCGTGCTGGGCGTACTGAGTTCATGCGAGATCGAGCGAGGGTGATTCACTCGGCTTCCCTCCGTCGACTGGGAGCGAAAACGCAAGTGGCAGTGCCGGGGGAGAATGATTTCCAGCGCACGCGCTTGACGCACTCGCTAGAAGTAGCCCAAATTGGCCGAGAGTTAGGCGATTCCTTAGGCGCCGACCCTGACCTCCTGGATTCATCATGTTTGGCCCATGATCTTGGGCATCCACCTTTTGGGCACAATGGTGAGAGCGCTTTGGCGGAACTCGCAACCAGTTGCGGGGGTTTTGAAGGAAACGCGCAGAGTTTTCGATTGTTGACCCGCCTTGAAGCGAAGACTCTGGATAGTGGTGGGCGCTCCGTAGGCCTTAACCTCACCCGAGCTTCCCTAGATGCAGTAACGAAATATCCATGGTCGAACGCGACCAACCTTCGCAAATACGGAGTTTACGAAGATGACCTTGAAATCTTTCAATGGATGCGTGAAGGCGCGCCGGATGCTCGTCGCTGTATTGAAGCGCAGATTATGGACTGGTCGGACGATGTTTCTTATTGCGTTCATGATTTGGAGGATGCCCTGGTCGCAGGTCAGGTTGAAGTAAGTCAATTCTCAAACGACCTGCCATTCCTACACCAGGTGATGATGAGTGACTACGGTGTTGACGCTACTGAGAATGAGACGGAAGCGGCGCTGAGTCGCCTGCAGAAACTATCTTGCTGGCCGACACATTATGACGGCACTCACCGTTCCCTTGCACGGTTGAAGGATTTCGCCAGTCAGTTGATCGGAAGATTCATTCTCTCTGCCGAAGTGGAGACCCGGAACGTTCATGGAGACAAACCCCTGGTACGTTATGAAGCGGATCTCGAGGTGCCACGCGATCAGAGAATCGAAGTCGGATTTCTCAAATCGGTGACCGGTCATTATTTGATTAACGCGCCGGTGGCTCAGGAGAGGTATCGCAAGCAACGGGTCGTCATAGCCGAAATCGTGCAGATGGTCCTAGACAGCGTCCCAGACTTTCTCGATCTCATTTTCTTAGCTGACTGGGATCGTGCATCGACGGATGCTGCCCGCCTACGAGTCATCATCGACCAGATCGCGAGCTTGACCGATCCCGGCGCTTACGCACTTCATGCCCGACTTCGGTCGCAGGTAGACTGAGCGTTATGAGCGGGCGGATCAAAGATGAAGATGTCGCATACATCCGCGATCACGCGCCCATTGATGAAATCGTGGGAGATTATGTACAACTCAAGAATGCCGGAGGAGGCCAGAAGAAAGGCCTCTGCCCATTCCACGACGAGAAGTCTCCATCATTTCATGTGACGCCGAGCAAAGGGTATTTTCACTGCTTTGGATGTCAAACCGGTGGAGATGTCATTGCTTTTCTAATGAAGATGGACCATCTCTCGTTTACTGAAACAGTTGAGCGTCTGGCTGAACGAATTGGTTACACCTTGCACTATGAGGATTCCGCCGGCGGAAAGCCAGCCCCTTCGGGACAGCGCTCTCGATTGGTTGCAGCCAATGCGGCCGCAGCAAAATATTATCAATCTCAACTCAATGAATCCTCGCAAGCGCGATTTGGACGTGACCTTCTCTCTAATCGTGGCTTCGATAAAGCAGCCTGTGAAATCTTTGGCGTGGGCTATGCCCCAGACGAATGGGATGCGTTAACAAAGCATCTGCGGGTTCAAGGATTCACCATCGAAGAGCTTGAAGTGGCTGGGTTGTCCAAGATGGGCCAACGTGGTCCGATAGATCGCTTTCGCAACCGACTGATCTGGCCTATACGAGACGTCGCCGGCGACGTCGTCGGTTTTGGCGCTCGCAAGTTGGCAAAGGATGACGTAGATACCGGTCCAAAATATCTCAACACGCCAGAGACCCCGATCTATAAGAAGAGTCAAGTTCTCTATGGTTTGGACTTGGCAAAGAAAGAGATTGCTAAAAAGCGTCAAGCGGTCATCGTCGAGGGGTACACCGATGTCATGGCCGCCCATTTGGCAGGAATCCCCACGGCGGTTGCGACATGCGGTACCGCTTTTGGTGCCGATCACATTCGAATACTTCGCCGTCTTCTTATGGATGATGATGCATTCCGAGGCGAAGTGATATTCACCTTCGACGGGGATGCCGCCGGACAGAAAGCAGCTCTGCGCGCTTTTGGTGAAGATCAAAAATTCGTGACTCAGACTTTTGTCGCGGTTGAACCTGATGGACTTGATCCCAGCGATTTGCGCCAACAAAAGGGAGACCTGGCTCTGCGTGATCTTATTGCCCGGCGTGTGCCCCTTTTCGAATTCGCAATCCGAACCGAGATCAAGCAACATAAATTGGAGACCGCAGAAGGACGAGTTAATGCGCTCAATGCGGCCGCGCCTTTGGTTGCCCAGATTCGCGATAAGTCCCTGCGTCCTGAGTACACCAGGCTGCTTGCCGGATGGATCGGTGTCGAAGTCGAGACGGTCGTTTCCCTTGTCGGGCGAGGTGTCAGCAGCCTTGCGCCAACCGAGATAGTCGAATCAGTATCCAACTGGCGACCCAACCCCAATGAACCGCGGTTGGCCCTTGAAAGGGAGGTCCTTAAATCACGTCTACAGATGCCGGACCTGGTGAAGGGATGGGAGGAGATTGAAGGTGAAGCATTTACCCATCCTGCCTATCGTCAGTTGCGAACTGTCATTGATGCGCACGACCCTTCGACACTTCGCATGGATCAGATCGATGATGTCAACATGAAGGCGCTCATTGCAGAGTTATCAGTCGAGCCCATACGAGCCGATGGGGAAATCTCGGAGCGATACGTTGAAAGTATCGTCGCGCGCCTTCGAGAAGTGACAAAAAGTCGGGCTATTGCCGAACTGAAATCGACCTTGCAGCGACTCAATCCCGTGACGAATGAGGCCGAGTACACCTCGCTTTTCACCGATCTCGTCAGGCTAGAAGCTGCCAGGCGCACGCTCCACGATGTGGCAATTGGCGAACTCTAGCCATGGGGATTTAGAAGCATTCCCACCTGTGCGCTAGAGTTTGCGACTGCCGTACCCGTTTAAATTGCATAGTCCCTGATAGCTCAATTGGCAGAGCAGCCGGCTGTTAACCGGCAGGTTCTTGGTTCGAGTCCAAGTCAGGGAGCTTTTCCTGCAAGGGGTTCCAGCGCGGATCTTTCATCGCAACTTTAGGTATAAACCTCAACGAATTCTCAGCAATCACGCTTATTCTTCCCGCCATGTCTACTATGCAATCCCATGTTCGAGCGACCGTTGCATCGTGGCGGACTCAGTCCCCAGCAGTTCGCGTCATCCGTTTATGGTTGGGATTCACCTGGATTTTTGGTGGCTGGGATAAGGCCACTGACCCGGGTTTTCTCAGCAAGACCGGCACTACATACATCGGTAGACAATTAACGGGGTATGCACATTCGTCGCCCCTGGGATTCTTCTTCCGCCATTTGATCGAACGTGCAACATTTGTGGGGATTGTGGTCATGGTCGCCGAGTTTGCAATTGGTCTTGCGACTCTTCTCTGGATTGCGCCCACAACCATGGCTTTTGCGGGTTTCACCATGTCCCTCGGGTTATGGGTTGCAGCGACGTGGCATGTAAAACCCTATTTCTTGGGGAGCGACACTGCTTATGCAGTTTTATGGCTCTCCTATCTTCTGACATTGATCGGCAAGCGCAGGAAGGTGGATGTTTCGCTCGATCGCCGCGGAGCTATTCGGGTCGGAGTTCTGGGGGCTGCGGCAATTGTTGCGGCAATCTTCGGGCGGATCTTCTCTAGGCCCTCGGCGACGCGACTAGTGGGTCTGGCTCCCGCGGGTTCGACATCGGGGGGCGCATCTACTGCCAATCGGATTATTAAGTTGAGCAATTTTCCCGTCGGTCAGACGCACGAGTTCTCAACTAGTGATGGACAGCCTGCCATTGTCTTTCGCACCAAGAATGGGGTCTTCGCCTATTCCGAAATTTGCACGCACCAAGGCTGCACAGTTTCATATTCCGCTCCAGATAAGGTGTTGTTCTGCCCATGTCATGGCGGAGCATATGATCCTTTTAATCATGCTCAGGTGGTCGGGGGTCCGCCGCCTACCCCACTTCCACCGGTGAAAGTGGCCATTAGCGGAGATTGGGTAGTCGTAGCATAATTATTAACTGTTATCTAAGTAGATTCTAAGTGAATACTCAGAGAGCGGGCGGATGCTCAAACCCTGCCAGATCACGTAGAAAGGCTCGATGCGATTATGAAGCTGTCGTTGCGTTCTTTGAAAAGATCTTTTGCTCGCTCAACCGGGATGAAAATTGGGATGGGATTCGTCGTTGGTTCGATGGTGGTGGGCGGCGTGGCGACCGCAGTGACGCCAACTTCGTCAGCCGTGAAAGCCTGCGTCGACACACGCACAGAAGCAATGTATCTCGCAGTTAATGGCGCGTGCGCAAAAACTCGGACTCTGGTTGACCTAGGTACAGGTGGTATGAGCGTTAGGGCGATTGCTGCGGCTGTTACACCCAGCGTCGTTTCAATCAATGTGACTACTCCAACGGGTGGCGATACTGGATCTGGATCCATCATCCGGACGAATGCGACATCCAGCTACATCCTTACCAACAACCACGTTGTTGAAACCGCTGTAACAGATGGCGGCACTATTTCCGTGGAACTCTATAACGGTGACTCAATTCCGGCGACGATTATCGGAAGGGACACCACGTATGACTTGGCGGTCGTACAAGTAAAGATAGGAAACCTCCCCGTTATCTCCTTTGGAGATTCTTCGACCCTGAGTATTGGTGACCCGGTAGTTGCAATTGGTTCGCCATTGGGCCTGGCAAGTACGGTCACAAGCGGCATCGTCTCTGCCCTCAATCGTCCGGTCACAACTGGCACGACAACGTCACAGTCCTATATCGATGCGATTCAAACTGATGCCGCTATCAATCCGGGGAATTCAGGCGGAGCATTGCTGGATTCGCAAGGCCGTATCGTCGGCGTTAATTCCGCGATTGCAGCGCTCACTTCAGGTCAAAGTGGCAGCATTGGTCTTGGCTTCTCGATTCCTATCAACGAGGCTAAGCGAACGGCGAACGAGATCATTGATTCTCCATCGCATACGTCAACTCGGCCCGTCCTTGGCGTCTTCTTCGATCCGAACTACACCGGTGTTGGCGCCTTAATTGCCCAATTGAGTCCGAAAGAAGGGGCAGAGAATGCGGGAATTCCGGTTGGCTCGATCGTGCGCTCAATCGACGGAATGAGAATTGCAGATCAGATTGCGGCGATTGTCCGGATCCGTTCATTTGCTCCTGGTGCAACCGTTTCCGTAGTGGTGGATCTTCCTACCGGTGGCTCAAAAACCTTCAAAGTGATCTTAGGCTCGGCCCCTTCGCAGTAACAAGATTGTAATCTGTCACGATAAGGTGACCCATGGGGCTATTCCGTTTGCATCTCTCTCTGCCCGATCGACCTGGTTCACTCGGCGCCGTAGCATCGGCTATCGGTTTCGCTGGAGGTGATATCCGAGGCCTTGTGGTGATGAAGAGTGAAGATGGCCGAGGCTATGACGATGTTACTGTCGCAATTCCAGGTAGCGACCCCACAGATTTGCTCAACATCTTGAGCGACATCGGGGGAGTAGTAGTCATCACAATTATTCCGGTGGAGTAGCTTCGATCCAATCGAGGCTCCGCTCGATCGCTTTTTTCCACTGCCGGTAACCTTCTTCACGCGTGCGCTCAGAGGTCGTGGATTTCCACTGTCGCGATATCTGCCAATGATTTCGGAGTTCATCTATAGAGGACCAGAATCCGACGGCCAACCCCGCTGCATATGCCGCTCCCAATGCAGTTGTTTCGCCAATGACTGGACGCGTTATTTCTATCCCCATGATGTCGGCCTGCATCTGCATGCATAATTCGTTGGCCGTGATCCCTCCATCCACCCGCATCTCGCCGATTTGCACCCCACTGTCGGCGCTCATCGCATCTAAAACGTCCCAGGTTTGGTAGCAGATGGATTCCAAAGTTGCGCGGGCCAAGTGTGCCTTTGTGGATGCGCGGGTAAGCCCGACGACGACGCCGCGGGCGTCGCTGCGCCAATAAGGAGCAAAGAGCCCTGAAAAGGCGGGAACAAAGTAGACGCCCCCGTTGTCAGGAACCGATGCTGCAAGTTCCTCGATTTCTGCTGCATCTTGGATGATGCATAGTTGGTCGCGGAGCCATTGAATTGCAGAACCTGTGACGGCTACGGATCCTTCAAGTGCGTAATATGCAGGTTGGTCACCGAACTTGAAGAGCACGGTAGTTAATAAACCGTTCTTGGATCGAACAATTTCGGTTCCGGTGTTCAACAGAGCAAAGTTGCCCGTTCCGTAGGTAGTTTTGGATTCTCCACGATTGAAGCAGAGCTGGCCGACCATCGCCGCCTGTTGGTCTCCAAGCATTCCAGCGATGGGTCTGCTGCTTCCAAACGGACCATTCGGATCAGTCAGGGCATAAATCTGCGATGATGAAGAAATCTTTGGTAGAAGTGTGCGGGGGATATCAAAGATTGAGAGCAATTCTTCATCCCAGTCCAAGGTCTCCAAATTCATGAGCATGGTACGACTGGCGTTTGTGACATCGGTGAGATGAACTCCACCATTGACGCCTCCGGATAAATTCCAAAGGAGCCAAGAATCCATTGTTCCAATTCTGGCAGTGCCCCGAGTAAGGGCTTCCTGCATTGTCGAATTGTTCTCCATTACCCAACGAATTTTGCTAGCAGAAAAGTAAGGGGTGACTTCTAAACCCGTGCGGTGGCGAAGCTTCGCTTGAACATCTGGAGTAAACGTCGACAGATAATCTGTAGTCCTTGCATCCTGCCAGACAATGGCGTTCCCATATGGGATTCCTGTTCCAATATCCCAGGCAACTATCGTCTCGCGTTGATTGGCAATACCGATGGCGGCCAAGTCGACGCCATTGAGGTTGGACTGTTTCAACGCGGTGGCAATGACCTCCTTCGTGCGCTCCCAAATTTCAGAGGCGTCATGTTCCACCCAGCCGGGTTGAGGGAGGATCTGGCGGTGTTCAAGTTGATGCTGGGCTACGACAGAGCCGGCATGATCAAAGATCATAAAGCGAGTACTGCTGGTTCCTTGATCTAAACTTCCGATATAGGACATTACTCGCCTTCGCTTCTCGGTTACCATTACTCTACTGGCGAGATGTAGAAAGGGCATAGATGTTTGATTCGCGTTTGGATCCCAAACAACATCAAGATGCCTTGCATGCCCTGGCTAACCAGAAATTTGATCTACTTGTCATTGGAGGGGGAGTCACTGGAGTTGGTGCTGCACTTGACGGCGCATCTCGGGGATTGCGAGTTGCACTTGTAGAAGCTCAGGATCTTGCAGCCGGTACGTCGAGCCGTTCGAGCAAATTGATTCATGGTGGACTGCGATACCTCGAACAATATGACTTCAGATTGGTCCGCGAAGCCCTTCAAGAGCGCGAGGCAATGGTTACGACTTTGGCCCCACATTTGGTGAAACCAGTCGCCTTTCTCTACCCCCTTCAGGAGAAAGTGAAAGAACGGACTTATGTAGGCGCCGGCCTGGTTTTATACGATGCTTTGCGAGGATTTCAGCGCGCCCTGCCCTGGCACAAACATATCGGTCAGAAGGCCATCGCCGAGATCGCCCCATCGTTACGGCAGGACATCGTGATGGGTGCAATTAGATATTTTGATGCGCAAGTAGATGACGCCCGTCATACCATGATGATTGGTCGGACGGCAGCCCGTCATGGTGCGGTGATCGCGACGCGCGTCCGATGTGAGTCGTTGTTAAAGGATGGCGAGAGAGTATTGGGCGCGGTCGTCAGGGATCTGGAAACTGACCGCATGATTGAAGTATCTGCGGTGGTGACGGTTATGTGTGCGGGCGTGTGGAGCGACGAACTGCATGCGCAGTTTGGTCTCAAAGCAGGCTATGAGGTACGTATGAGCAAAGGCGTACACGTTGTACTACCCGGATCGGCAATAAAGTCTGACGCTGGCATCATTCTCAAAACCTCAACCTCGGTTCTGTTTGTTATTCCGTGGCTCGACAAGTGGATAGTCGGTACAACCGACACCGAATATGACGGTGATCGCAATGAACCGTTGGCCAGTCGTGAAGATGTCGATTACATCCTGGCTGAAGCCAATCGGGTCTTGGAGCCGCCATTGCGATATGAGGACATTATCGGCATCTATGCGGGTTTGAGGCCGCTGGTATCAAATAAATCAGAGTCGTCAACTACAAAATTATCTCGCGAACATACTGTAGACCGCCCAGCACCTGGGTTTGTAAGTGTCGCTGGTGGCAAGTACACGACGTACCGCATCATGGCGGAGGATGTCGTCGATCTGGCCTTGAAAGAACTCCCAGGAAAGGCAGCGGACTCTGTGACTGATAACTTGCCGATTGTCGGAGCCGATGGCTATCACGCCCTTGTGCGGCAGATACCCATTATCGCGCTTGAAACGAATTTCTCTGAACAGACAATTGTTCATCTTCTCAATAGATACGGGTCTCTTATCAATGAAGTACTCGAACTTATTGTCGCTGACTCGGATTTAGGTAGACCTTTAACCGAGAATCTTCCCTACCTTCGTGCAGAGATACATTACGCGGCCAGCCACGAGGGAGCACGTTCGGTAGAGGACGTAATTACTCGCCGTACTCGGCTGGCCTTTGAAGCAGTTGATGAAGGGGTTTATTTGGCAAATGACGTTGCCGACATCATCGCTCCCGTCCTTGGATGGGATGAAGCGACGAAGAGAGAATCAATCGAGCGCTACCGCAATTTGGCATCACGCGAGAAGAAGGCAGTTAGTTCTTAATCTGGTACTGACATGGATCAGAGGTTGGCTTCTGAGTAATTGTGGGTTTTGGTGTCGGTGTAGGTGTCGGGGTAATAGTCGGAGTAGGTGTCGGGGTAATAGTCGGAGTAGGTGTCGGTCCTGGCGCTACGGTAAAGAGCACCGGGGCAGAACTCGTCGCATGAGTGCCGGAAATATCCGTGTAAACAACTGACCCAGACCAGGTTCCGGCGGGAACTCCATTGACGGTAAGAAGCCAGCTGCCGCTGGACGAGCGGACCGCGGTTTGTTTGAGAGTGGCAGGCAGCGGGGTCGTGACATCGGAAATGAACTTCACGGTTCCAGTCACAACTGGGGTTCCTGTAGGGCGAGTGACATTTACCGAGAAAGTGACCGGCTTTTTTGCCGTAGTGGAACTCGTTGAATCAACACTCATCTGACTCGGCTCATTCACCGGCATGAGATCTGAAACCTCGGGTGTCCAAGTCCCTTTCGCCAAATCCAGGAATGAACTCGGGGTCCCGCGAAATACGTTAAGGTCCACCCGCGTTCCTGGTACTCCGTATTTCTTCGCAATGCCGCAAGAGGTGTATTGCCAGACCATCCAGAGGGATGAACAGTCGGCGCTCGTCCACGAATGAACAAAACAACCTGCAGTTTTTAGTCCAGGTTGGGCCAATGGGTCAGCGGGATCAAACCCATAATGCGCAATCCAGAGTGGGTACTTCACTAGATCGGCGCTACGAACCATGCCATTTTCAAGAAATTGAGGATAAGAGTAAAGAATCGGTAAGCGACCGGTTTTATCTGCAACAGCCGCGAGCCAGGTCGTCGCCCATAAAGTGACATTGGCTCGAGCGGCATATTTACTGCATGCACCGTTGCTGCCCACCCTGATGCAATTGTTTTCGAGGTCCAATGCGTACGGCAGGTCTCGGTTTGTGTAACCTCCCAAACTCGCCAGCCGCCAAATGGCTTTCTGCGCTTGAGCTTGTGCATCTGCAATGATCACGGTGGAATCGATTGAATCTGGCAATGTGGAGTAGTAATAGAAGCCGGTATAGATTCCTGCCGCTTGCGCGGCATTCTGATCCATGACTAAGTATTTGAGTGCTTCTGCATCGGCGACGTCATGGCTATCGGAGGCCTTGATCATGACAAAACGAATGCCGGCAGCGTACATTTTTGCAAAATCAATTGGCGCATTGTTGGGATGTTGCCAACGGCTGATATCAATCCCATGAATGCGTCCACCCGGACCCGCTTCCTTGATTAACGAGGTCGGGTCGACATTGCTCATCTGCGGGATCTGTTGAATGGTGACTGTTCGAGCCGCGGAGTAGATGACAGTGGCGCCGACTTTGGTGAGGGCCCGGTACTTTACCTTTGCGCTAAGCGCAGTTGCAACGGCCTCTATCCGCCACGTCCCATTGGAGGTTGTCTTCGTTGAGAGAATCGTGGATTTCCATTCGTTCTTCAATTGAACTTGGACAGATACTTGCAGGCCCTTTCTCGAAGGTTTGAGTTGACCATAAAGTGTGACAACTGGTTCGGTAACACTGGGAGTCTGACGCACTGCGATGGAGAGCGCGAAACCTGTTCCGCTGGCAGGGGAGAGCCCTGCTCCAATGACGCCAACAACCGATAAAGCGACGAGTATCCGGAGTGGGGAAGAGGAGAACTTCATGGAGATTCAATCACCGTGAGATCTACTCCAAAAATCGTGTGTATCGCTCTTTGAAGTGAGGCGTGGAGGTTTTTCCGGGTATCGCCATAGTCATGCCCCGTGGCGAATTTTCGGCTATCTGAGAAATCCAAAAGAAGTCTCGACCCATCCAGGTTTGCCAATCGGGCATCAAAGAAGGCCATCCATGCGATGCGATCTTCACGTTCAAGCACATCAAGTACATCCACCCAATTGGCACGGAGATGGTCGATATCCATAATCATCACCATACTCGCCGTAGCCGAGAATGGGAGGGTCAATTAATGGCGAGGCGCGCCAATCCACTTGAAGTACTCGCCTGCCATGATTACGCGGAGATTGTGTTTGCGGTCAGCGATGATTCCCAGATGCTGTGCGACGCGGGCGACAATTTGTTCCACAGACTTTTCACTGACAAACCTGGTACGACCTATTTCCGCATTGCTCATTCCAGTGGCCACGAGTCGTAATGTCTCAATTTGGATATCGGTTAAGTGATGCAGAATCGAAATGAAAGCATTCTCGTGAAGAGAAGAGTGATGATTCATCCACATCATCTTCTCATTCCGCTTTACTGATTGAACTGAATCGGGAATTGCATCGCAAATAACGCCAAGGTCGCCGACGGATCGCTTGAGAACTATTTGAGTTCCCATAGGGATCTCTTTGTCACTAAGACCTAGTAGACGTAGATCGGGACAAGCCGTGGTGAGAACCAAGCCGACGCCTCCGGATAACTTTCGCAGTTCTTGAGCAAAGGGAACGCCACCATGGGCATTGAATTGCACGTCAATGACAACCACATCTGGTCCCAATTTTTTGAAAAGATTTGTTGCGACCGCATAACTACTTGCTTCACCGATTATGTTTACCCCGTGTAAACGCATCGCGGCCGCAAGGGTGGCGAGTTCAAAGGCGTCATCATTAATGAGTAACACTCTTTCGGTCATAATAGAAGTTAGCGTAGGTGGTAAGCGAAAGCGAGTTGAGGCGATTTCCATCGTTTCGGAATTTTTTTGGAAGTCTGGGGCCACCCCTAGAACGATTTTTCCGAGTCGGAAAAGTATGAGTTACAAATTACTTGAGCAAAAACTCTGCAACAACTTTCGGTATGTTCTGCGCGACATCCATCGCTGTAATTGGTCCACCTTCAGATGCTAATTCGGCTGCACGAGAATGAATAAACGAACCAGTTGCGGCAATCGATAATAACGCTTCTGAATTCTTTTCAATCTCAACTACCTGTGTGGCAATAAGTGCGCCAAGTATTCCAGCTAACACATCTCCTGTACCTGCAGTTGCTAGCCAAGTTGGCGATGCTGGAAGTTGAATCCGATTTTCATTCGAAGCGATAACGGTGACGTTCCCCTTCAACAATACTGTAACACCGAATTCCTTTGCGGCAATTTGAGCCCACTTCTTCGGGTCTCCTTCAATTGCTGTGGCGGTTACTGAAATCTTTCGCGATAAGAAGAGTCGGTGCAACTCGCGATAATGTGGCGTAATTAGAGTTGGCCCTTGCGCCTCCGTGACGAGTGACAGAGCCCCAGCATCAAGAACTACGGGCAATCCTTGACCTAAAGCGTGCCTCATTGCACGAGTTCGAAACCATCCACGATTCTCAGGATCGATACCCGATCCGAGCAACCACGCTTGCACTTTCCCGGACTCGGTCACAACTTCAGGGCGTTGCCTCAACACCAAGTCTTGCGGATATGTGGGCCCAAAATAGCGAACCATCCCAAGCCCGGTGCGCATGGCTGCCTCACAGGTAAGGACTGCGGCTCCCGGATACTCATTGGACCCCGTAATAACCCCTAAGACGCCTCGAGAGTATTTATGGTCATCTGCCGAGGGGGCAACAATATTCTCGCGCACATCGTGCGCCGTCCATATTTTCCAAGTATCAGACTGCATCTTCTCATCGCAATTCTTTAGTAAAGTAATTACTTTCAGTCTATCGGCACATGATGAAGGTTTCTAGGCACACGATTCAAGCAACTCCGCCTGTAATTCCTTGAAATGCGTAACAATCCGATAAAGAGGGGTGACTAAGAGGGGCTTCATCCAATATTCTCCAAGTCGCGTGCTTAAACTCAGGAGACTCAGCCAGGGAACCCTTTTAACTCATCGTCTAAGAAAGTGTTATTCATGTCGCTTCAATTGAAACGCATTACACGAGTTCTTTCCTTTGGATTGGCAACGGTTCTGCTTACGGTTGGATTGCCGTGGCAGGCAATGGCAACTCCTTCAACTGTTCATCTTGTTATTCATTACCAGCGTCCCGGTGATGATTACACGGGTTGGAATCTGTGGCTCTGGAAAAACGTGCCGGATAACTCTAAGGACGTGACCATTTCAACTTCCGGAGTCGAGTTCAACGGGTCCGATTCCTTTGGCAAAGTCCTGGCGTTGGACATTACTGATATGCAAAATTTTGACAATGTTGGAATAATTATTCGCTTGAACAACTGGGCTGCCAAAGATATTGCTGACGACCGATTTATCACCAATTTTGATGCGAATGGAAAGGCGGAGGTCTGGCTGGTACAAGGCGATCGTCAAATTTACACGGCTGCACCCGTCAACGTTTCAACGATCAAGACCGCCTCCATTGACGGATTTCGAAAGATTACACTTGACCTTAGTCAAAAACTCAGTCTAACTGGTTCAGGAAATGAAGGTTTCACTCTTTCTGATGGAATGAATGTGACGTCGGTGACTGCAATTAATGGAACCGCGTCAAGTGCAAGTAAAGTCCAATTGAACCTCGATGCTGATCTCACGCTTGGCAAGTCGTATACCGTCACCCATCCCATATTTGGAAAAGCCCAAACTGCGCCCGGACAAATCATGAATTCGGCGGAATTCAATGCCCGTTACACTTACGCTGGTGATGATCTGGGAAATACTTATGCGAGCGACCACACTGCTTTCAGGGTCTGGGCCCCAACTGCCACTGCCGTAAACTTAGTGGTGTATCCAAAGCCCGATTCCGCTGCGGGCGACGGAGTTGTAACGGCAATGACCTCAGATCTCAATGGAACATGGGTCGTCTCTCTTAAGGGTGATCGTGTCGGAACCATCTACAACTATCGCGTCACGGTTGGTGGCACTGAACGAGAGGCGGTAGACCCTTACGTGAGGGCTGCAACAATCAACGGACAGCACGGAGTTGTTGTGGACCTAAACAAAACTAACCCTAAGAACTGGTCTAACAACAAGCCGGCCTTTAGCGGGAAGTCCACCGATGCAATCATTTATGAATTGCATGTGCGAGATCTTTCTATGGATGCCTCCAGTTCGATTCCAGCGACGCATAAAGGGAAGTTCTTGGCTCTCACGGACACGAAAACTACAACTTCGACGGGTGCAAAGACGGGCGTGAATGCCATCAAAGATCTCGGCGCTACCCATATTGAACTTCTGCCAATTTTTGACTATGCCTCGGTAGATGAAGCAAACCCAACCTTTAACTGGGGCTATGACCCGCAGAACTTCAACGTTCCCGAAGGCTCTTACTCAACCAATCCCAATAATCCCGATACTCGGATAATCGAGTTGAAAACTGCGGTTCAAGCGTTACATGATGACAAATTGCGCGTCATGATGGATGTTGTCTACAACCACGTATATAGCGCACCTGATTTTAGTGAAGAGAAGATTGTTCCTGGATATTTCTTCCGCACAAACGCAGATGGCACTCTTGCGAATGGAAGCGGTGTGGGCAATGACGTGGCATCTGAGCGTCCGATGGTGCGCAAGTTTATTATTGATTCTGTGAAGTACTGGGCAACTCAATACCATATTGACGGTTTCCGCTTCGACCTTATGGGACTACTGGATGTCACGACAATGCAATTGGTTCGGAAGGAACTTAATAAAATCGACCCGACCATACTAATTATTGGGGAAGGCTGGGATATGGGCACGTTAGCCTCAACAGATCGTGCCAACCAGCAGAATATAGGTAGTTTGACTGGAATTGCTGCGTTCAACGATCAACTTCGCGATGGCATTAAGGGCTCTGTATTTAATGGAACGGACACCGGATATGCGACTGGCAAAGTCAGTGCAATCTCTGATACGAAAGTTGGCATCGTTGGAAACACTGCCTATAGCAAAGATCTCGTGGGTAAGTGGACAAGCAATGATCCAACTCAATCAGTGAATTACGTTGAATCTCACGACAACCTCACGCTTTTCGACAAACTCACAGCTAGCGTCCCAGGTGCATCTGCCGCGAAAATTGCCGGGCTAGATCGATTTTCTGCGTCCATCGCCATCTTGGCGCAGGGCGTGCCGTTTTTGCAAGCAGGCCAGGAGTTTTTGCGCTCGAAGAACGGTGATTCCAACAGTTACAAGTCAGTTGATTCGGTCAACTCTTTGAAATGGACTCTGCGAACTAAGAACATCGAAACTGTCAACTACTATAAAGGTCTTTTCTCGCTCCGTAAGTTGCATCCTGCTTTCAGAATGTCCACGGCATTGGCGGTGAAGAAGAACCTCACTTTCTTGAAAGCCAGCAAGAATGTGATCGAATACAGTTTGAACGGATCAGCTGTAAAGGATAGTTGGGCAGCCATCGTTGTCGTCCACAATCCGAATTCCAGTACGGTCATTGCGACTTTGCCTTCCAAAGATAAGTGGCAGGTTGTTGTTCAAGGATCCACCGCAGGAGTAAAGGTGATTAAGACTCTCAAAAGTGCCAATAGCATCTCGGTGCCTAGTCAATCGACGTTGGTATTGGAGAAGTAGCCATACTTCTTTATCGAATCTTCACGATTCCCATTGGTCAATCTCTGCTTTTGCGATCTACCCTGACGGTAGTAAACATGAGATGGAGGATGCCATGATGAATTGGTATGGAGACGGGAACGGCTGGATGAGCGGGGGAGGGATCATATTTATGGGTCTCTTCTGGATTCTCCTTATCGGTCTGGGGATTTGGCTGGTTACCTGGTTGACACGTCGGGAGAAGCCTGTTGCACGAGTAGAAGGCCCCCGCCAAATCTTGGATCGTCGCTTTGCTGCTGGCGAAATCGACGCAACTGCCTACGCGCAGGCACGTCGATTAATTGAGAATCATGTCGCTGACCTGGGAGAGAACAAGTAGTCTTCAATCTCACCCTCTCTACCTTGATGAAATGGAAGAATGTGAGTCGGAAACTTCGAGTGCTCGTCGTTGAAGACGAAACGGAATTGGCAGAAGTGGTCGCCAGTTATTTTGAGCGCGAGGGTTATTCCGTAGAGACTGCTATTGATGGCCCCTCTGCAGTCGAGAAAGCTCGGGTTGGTAGCCCAGACCTTATAGTTCTCGACCTTATGTTGCCTGGATTTGACGGGATAGAAGTCTGCCGCCAAGTTCGCACTTTCTCTGATGCATACATCCTGATGTTGACGGCGCGGGATGAGGAGATTGATAAAATCGTGGGGTTTGCCGTCGGGGCAGATGATTATTTGGTAAAACCATTCTCGCCAAGGGAGTTGATCGCCAGAGCGACTGCGATCCTGCGCCGACCACGCAACCAAGGACCTGGAAGTGCACTTGCAACACCCTCGACACAATTGTACTTTGGGAATTTAATGATCGACTCTGACTCTCGAGTCGTGACTGTCGACAACACCGTCGTAGATTTAACTCGGACAGAATTTGATCTCCTAGAGATCATGGCGGAAAGACCCAAGACTGTGTTCTCCCGTCGGCAATTGCTTGAGTCAGTTTGGGGCGGCGACTGGTATGGAGAGATTCATGTGGTTGACGTTCATATAGGCCACCTGCGAAAGAAGCTGGCTAGCGCTGGGGTAGCCGCAGAAATTATTCGCACGGTTCGCGGAATTGGATACGGGATGGCAACGTAGTGAGACCTGCGCGTAAACGTCGTTTAGTTGTGCAGTTGCTGTTGGGTCAATCCATACTGATAGGAGTTGCTGGACTGACTCTTATTGGCACCGCACTTTTATTAGCTCCACCGATTTTTCTTCGTCATATGCGCGAAGCAGGAATCGATACCAGTGTTGCCCAGAAACATATTTCGGAGGCCTTTACTGGAGCATTTAGCATCTCGTTGGCGATTGCGATGGCAAGCGCTCTAGTTATCGCGGGGATAATTGCGTGGTACATGATGCGGCGTATTACGCAACCTATAGAACGCTTGGCTGTAATGGCGGAGGCCTTGGCTTCGGGAATCTCATCCCCTGAAACGGTATTACTGGGTTCGACCCCTGAAATAGATCGCCTCGCGACCGCATTGACGGGAATGGCGAGTGAACTATCTGAGGTTCAGGAAGAGCAAGCCCGAATGTTGCGCGATGTGGCGCATGAATTAAGGACGCCCATTGCCACCATCGGAGCGCTCGTGGATGGCATTGAAGACGGTGTGGTCGAAGGTAACGCGCACTCGTGGAATACGATTCGCGATCAACTCAACCGACTCAACAGACTCTCTCGCGATGTTCGCGATGTGTCGCAATCTTACGATCAATCGCTCAGTACCCTCAAAGCTCCGGTGAAACCTCTAGAAATTGGCGCATCGGCAATTTCTGCCTGGACTCGACGATTTGACACAAAGGGCGTACACCTCGAAATGCAGGCCGACGGCACATTTCCGACTATGAATGTCGATCCCATACGAGTCGGCCAAATACTTTCCAATCTTCTTGAAAACGCCCTAAGACATACCCCGAAAGCTGGATCCGTTTTTCTCATGATTGCAAATACCGGTGCGGCAGTTACATTTACCATTCGGGATACAGGTGAAGGGATCGCAGCGCATCAACTCCCACACATCTTTGAGCGACTTTATCGAGGCGACAATGCGCGTCGATCCGGTGATGCAGGGTCAGGCTTAGGTCTGACGATTGCTCGAAAAATTGCCGAGAGCCATGGAAGTTCATTGACCGCCGCGAGCGAGGGTCTTGGCCATGGGTCGACTTTCACCTTGACGCTGCCGCTATCGGGTCAATGATCAACAGTGATCGACGGTTGCCAACCTCGTAACCTATTTGCATTGAAAACAACAGAGAGTGAACTTAGCGCCATTGCTGCAGCGGCAATCATTGGACTTAGGCGCCAACCGAGAACTGGATAAAGAACGCCAGCTGCAATTGGTAATCCAATTCCATTGTAGATGAGAGCAAAGAAGAGATTCTGTCGGATGTTTGTCATGGTGGCTCGACTCAATTCAATAGCAGTCACCACGCCCTTTAGCGACCCTGACATCAAGGTAATGTCAGCGGCCTCAATTGCCGCATCAGTACCAGTTGCAATGGCGAAACCAACATCGGCTTGAGCAAGCGCCGGTGCATCATTGATGCCATCGCCAACCATGGCAACTAAGTGTCCCTGCTTTTGTAATTCGGCGACCGCTGATGCCTTATTTTCTGGAAGTATTTGAGAGCGGATGTCAGATTCAGATATTCCCACTTGTGCACCAATCGCATTGGCTGTTCGTGGATTATCACCCGTGATCATCAGGGTGCGCAGTCCTAATTGTTGTAAGGCTGCGATTGCGGCGGCGCTGGTTGGTCTGATGGTATCGGCAACTGCGATTACGCCAGCGGCTGCGCCATCCAGTGCAACTAACATCGCGGTCTTGCCCTCACCAGAAAGCCGATCAGCAATTGCAACCAGGGCAGTTGAATCAATTTGGTTTTCATCAAGTAGAAGCTGGTTTCCGATAAGGACACTTTGTTTGTTAATTGACGCGCGAACTCCGCGACCAGTGAGCGAGTTGAACTCTGTCACGGTTGAAAGTGTGAGAGCACGCTCGCTGGCACGTTCAACAATTGCGGCGGCAAGGGGATGTTCGCTATCTTTTTCAGCACTTGCCACGAGCGCTAATAGAGTGTTTGCCTCAAACCCTTCCAACACGATGACATCGGTCAATACTGGCTTCCCGGAAGTTATAGTGCCTGTCTTATCGAGAATAACCGAATCAATTTTATGAGCGGTCTCTAATGCTTCAGCAGAGCGAATAAGCACGCCAGAGTGCGCGCCCTTGCCGGTGCTCACCATGATGGAAAGCGGCGTAGCCAATCCAAGCGCACACGGACAAGCGATGATCAGCACACTGACGGCCGCCACCAGCGCATAGGTAAATGCAGGAGTTGGACCAAGAATGAACCAACTCGCAAATGTGAGAATTGAAATTCCAATGACTGCCGGCACGAAGATCGAACTAATGAGATCGGCCAAGCGCTGGATTGGTGCTTTGGTTGCTTGCGCCTGTTGTACTAATTTAATAATCTGAGCCAAGACAGTATTGGCACCGACCTTAGTAGCGCGAATATGGAGAGAACCGGTGCCATTCAGCGTCGCGCCAATCACGGAGTCCCCCGGCACTTTCTCTACTGGGATTGATTCGCCAGTAACCATGGATTCGTCTACTGCAGAGCGTCCAGTCTCAACAATCCCGTCGACAGGGATTTTTTCACCTGGTCGTACAATAACTTCCTCACCAACAAGTACTTGTTCGATCGGAATTTCGATCTCCTCGTTACCTCGACGCACGCGGGCAGTCGGTGGCTGAAGATCAAGGAGCGCGCGAATCGCCTCACCTGTACCGGCCTTGGCTTTCACTTCAAGGAGGCGACCAAACAAGATGAGTGTGATGATAACTCCTACCGCCTCAAAGTAGACGGCCCGTAGCGTGGTCGGTAGCAGTGTGGGAACAAATGTAACAAGGACGCTAAAGCCGTAAGCTGCCGTAGTACCTAGCGTTATTAACGTATTCATCTCTGCACTGCGATGGCGAAGGGTTAGCCAACCGATGGTATGTATGGGCGCACCTACCCAGAACATGACCGGCGTAATTAATGCAAACTGCGTCCAATGATTCATGAGTATCGATGGCATGCCGATACCTAAAGCGTCGCCCATGACGGCAATCAATACAGGCAAAGTCAACACGGCTCCAATAATTACTCGACGGGTGAGATCTCGGATTTCTACTACTCGTCCGATCGCAGCATCGCGTTCATTTTGGGCAGAATTTATAAGATCATCTGCTGGTTCTATTGGGCTGACATCCTCTTCATTTCTGTTTTTATGTTCGGTCTCCGTATTCGCTCTGGTATCAGCAGCGCTGATAATGAGTTTGCCGTGCACCATATTCATTCCGCAAGCGAATTCATATGTGCCAGGAGCGTCGGGTGTTAAAACTATTGTGGTCCGGCGATTTGCGGGCAAATCTGCAGCGACGCGAAAAGCGGGGATTATCACCTTTTCGGTGCACGAACCGCTCTCTTGGCGATCAAAGGTGATATGCAACGGAACGCCAACAGTTGCTTGAATCGTGTCGGGGGAGTATCCGCCTTTCACAATGATCTCGATACTCTGCTCGCTCCCCTTGTTCAGTGCTTCCGTTGCGCGCCGCGGAGCCAGAAAAAACCAGCCGAGAGCGCCCAAGAGAATAGTTGCTCCAATCAGGACTGCAAGATCTGAAACCGTCATTTAACTTACCTTTCCCTGTTGCGATCCTCCGCTTCGTGCTCACTGTGATTAGTGGAACCGTGACTCATCCCATGCATCATAAATATCATCGACACTGGACAGGCGAGACCCCTACCATCAACAAGCCTATTACGAGAATAGTTAACGCTCCAAGGTAAAGAACTTTCGTCTCTTGATTCATCTAACCGACGCCTTCCTCCAGAACCTGATCTCCATTTCATGATTCCAGAATGAAAGTAACAAAAGTACCCACGAGGTAGCCATGATGAACTGGTATGAAAGCGGCTGGCGAAATGGATGTCACCCAGTATGCCCAAGCAAGGAGGTTAATTGATAATCATCTCTCGGGTAGGGGTCAGACAAATTGACGGAGCGCATTCTTCTGGGGTCACATTCGATGGGCCATTGGGTACAGGAACATTGCAACATTGAGGGCGCCCAACACTCCGATCAAGATCGAGAAGGGCGGCAACGTTGAACTTCGTTGCTTTGGGGCCGGATACATTCTGTAGGTGATTCGTCGCAGCGTATAGATGGAGCCGAAGATTCCCATGGCCAGCAATGTGAACTGCAAAACTTGAATTGTCCCATTTCCGACCAAAGCTGTGGATCCGCTTGCGTGTTTTCCAAAAAGTGCAGCGACGGTGTAGACGACCGAATTGCCTTCAGCAAGCAGATGGAAAAGGTTGTGAGCAATATGCGCCGCTACATCCAGGGGAATGAGTGAGTATCCGAAGCGAGCAAAGTTCTGGCGCATACTTTCCAAGTTTGTTCGCGAGGCAATTTTCGCCGCCAAGGCCAATAGTGCGACCGGGAGTGAGACTCCGATGGCAAAGACTGCAGTAAAGATGATGGAATAGTTGGTAATACCCGTAACTCGGGTAAATGCTCTTAATATCTGCGTCCACACCTTAAGCATGGTGACGTTTTGAATGAGAACAATGCCCATAATGGCCATCGCAAGAAAGGACTCTTCAATCTTGGGCGAGCGCAAGAACCAAAGTTCCTGCGTTGGTTTACGGACAGTCAAAGTTATTGCGTCGTTCGGGCAATTCTTTATGCAATTGGCGCACAGATTGCAGTTGGCATTGGAGTCCATGGTCCGAGGAAAAGAGAAAAGCGGACATCCAGCGACTTTGTCGGTACCGTTGTAGCAGACCGCCTTTGCCGTACAGGTTGCACAAATGTCGCTGTTGGCGCGAAGGGCAATCATGCTGGTTCGCGCATAGTTGCCCGACATGCCGCCGAGAAAACAGAGGTATCGGCAGTAAGTGCGACGTTGGAAAAAGGCCCCGGAAACAATGACGGCAAAGGTCAATATCAGCAGCAGGACGCCGGATCCCCAAGGCGATTCGACGATGCCCCAGACATGGTCGGCCCAGGTGATAAGAATGAACGTGGCGTCGATAATCCAGATTCCGTACTTCTTTAGAAAGACGGGGACCGGTCGATTGACTCCGACCAATTTCTGCACGAAGTCCGACAGCACCCCAAAGGGGCAGACCGCGCACCAGAAGCGTCCCAAGAAGATAAAGACAATTGGAATGATGGGCCACCAGAGCACCCACAAAAGGGCAGTACCTGCATTCTCATGTGCGCTCGATGGGCCGGTGAGAAGTTCGTAGACGACTAACCCGAATACGGCGGCAATCGGGATCTGCAGTACACCGGGGTACCACCTGCTCCGCATAATGCCGCGAATGAGGGGAGTCTTGAGCAGGTCGCGGCCTTCTGGTTCGTCGGGGAGTAGATCAATTTCTGGAGTTTCCAGATCTGCCTTCACTTCTTAACGCCGGATCGGAGAGCTTTCTTGCTTATGATCTTGGCCCTGTCTCTGCGACGCAAAGCGCTCGCTCCCAATAGAACTGAGGATGTGCCAAGTCCAAAGATGCCGATGAGCGCCGAGAGCGGCCGACTTGATGGAGTAGTCGCCGTACCTGACATGCCCGGCATTCTGGGATCCATTGTGGCTATATCGGTGGGATTCTGCGACATGGCCGGTGCCATGTTCCAATTCTTCCCTAGGTTGGTGCTGGTATAGATTTGCGCATTTGTGCCCACTAAAGAGGCAACATAAAGTTCCTTGCCATTGGATCCATACGCGAGGGCGGATGAACCTTTCGGCAATGAAAACGCCTGCCAAGTCTGCCCGCCATCGTTGGTAACGGCCCCGCCGCCCATTCCAACTGCGGCAATCTCTTTAATGTTTTTTGGATTCCAGGTCACCGACATTGCCCCACTGGGTCCGCCGGCAGTTCCCCACGTGAGCCCTCCATCGCTGCTTGCAACTAGTCCAGATTGCATATCGGGGGCAATCAAGCGCAGCGGATTGGATGGATCGACCAACATTGATCCCATAAACCCTTGCCCGATCCGTTTATTCCGCATTTTCCAGGTTTTTCCCCCATCGGATGATGCCAAGAGTCCTACCTGCGGGGAGCCAAGATAGATCATCTTCCCGGCCGCTCCGATTGAATGAACATCGGAGACATCACCGTAAAAGGTGGTTTTTGTAAAAGTAGCGCCATGATCGGTGGATTTATATAGACCTTCGTGACCGCCTACTAGGAGTCCATCAGCAGTCTGTGACCAACTCATGATGTCCGCGTTGCTAAGTGTCGGGATGGAGGTCCAACTGCCTCCACCATCGCGCGACATTCCTGCAGCCTCATGGCCGGTGACAAAGAGTTGATCTCCAATTGCGCTCAAGGTATGCAAGTCGCCCCCAACGTATGTTTGACTCGATGTGGGCACGATTGCGTTTGAAGCACTTTCAAATGGATTGACTATGTACACGGCGGCGGCAACGATCGCACTCATTCCCAAGATCGCGGCACCTAGACGAATTTGCTTATTCATTGCAGACCTCCACAGAGCGTAGGCACTCCTACCTGACGTCTCTAGTCTGATCTGGCGACTAGGTCGAACTCCCAATCTTTCTATGAAGATTTGAGAAAGATTCTGGAGGTATTACGCCACTTCTGTGAGCGCCGACACAGCGTTCGGATTCGAGTTCTTATCTGGAAAAAGTCGAGAGAGGAGAATTGACCCCAAAGTCATAGCCGTGCCAAAGACAAGGTAACCGCTCAGCGCTCCCTTGTGCGCTGGCATCAGCCAATCTAGAAGCAGCGCGCCGATGAGTTGTCCGGTCACGCTAAAGAGAATGAAGTTAAGAACCCCCAGATGTCTCACGACATTCGATGCGACGGCAATAAAGATGACGCCCATAGGACCACCGATATACACCCAGATGTTTGTGGGCAATTTCCCGAGCGATCCGTGACCGGCAAGATTGATCGCCAATACGATCAGTAATATGACAAGTCCAATCATGAAATTCAGCCAAGTTGTCACAATAGGGCGCTGCGACACATGATTCACCCGTGAGTTGAGGGCATGTTGAAACGAGCCGATAACGCCTACCAAGACACAGAGAATGACGGTGACAACCTTAAAGTTGATCTTTCCCAGATCGGGATAGACGGAAATTGTCACGGCGACAAGCGTCAGCAGAGCCGCGACAACTCGTGGCCAGGTGATGTGCTGCTTTCCATTCATGGAAAGTCCAACTTTGTCGACGAGCAGGGAGGATGCCGCTTGTCCGGATACAGCGCAAATTGTAAATATCCCCACACCGACTTGAGGAACAGCAAAACTCTGTATCGCAAGGAAATAGGCACCCCCCATTCCTCCCAATAATTCCCACCACTTCAATTCATGGCTCTTGATTGCACGGAATAGAGTTTTAAGCGCGGTTCTTTCTCTCTTTCGTCCAAATAGCAGAATCCAGAGTAGGGCCCAGCCGACGATGTTGGAGATGGCAGCCGCACCGATGGCGTTATGAATATCAACCGAGAGTTGTCCATTGGCTCGAGACTGGACGGATGAAAGTACACCCGCTATTACGGTTATGAGCCCAAAGATCAGGGTTCCTGACTTCTGATCGCTTTTGCTTTTCACCGGCCTACTATATGGCTATTTTTTTGGCCTCAAAGTTGCTCCGAAGGGGCATCAGGTTCCGGCCTTTTTCATCATTATCAACCCCGAGGAATTGATGGACCTGAATGTTGTTGGTTTCAAATCCAATTTGGCTCAGGTTCATATAGAGATTCCAGATTCTGGCTCGGTTTATCCCAACTTCGGCAACAGCGGCATCCCAATTATTCGCCAAATTCTCACACCATTTGGCTAGGGTCTTTGCATAGTGTTCACGGAGATTCTCGCTGTGGCGCAACTCGAATCCAGAATTATGCATAGCCTGTATGACCCGACTAGGGGACGTGAGCTCTCCATCGGGAAAGATGTACCTGTCAATGAAAGCGCCGGTGCGGGCGCGTAATTCCGAGTGTGGGCGCGTGATGCAATGGTTGAGTATTCGACCTTGATCTTTGATCCGATTATGTAATTGCTGGAAGTAGAAATCCAATTTTGAATCTCCG
Organism: Candidatus Nanopelagicaceae bacterium; assembly: GCA_036382195.1. Classification (GTDB taxonomy): domain Bacteria; phylum Actinomycetota; class Actinomycetes; order Nanopelagicales; family Nanopelagicaceae; genus QYPT01. Next base: position 6,881 of record DASVIG010000138.1, on the reverse strand, counting down.
ACGTGTTCACTCATGCCGACTGATGAAATGGCATCGTAATCCGTTTCCGCGACTTCGCGGTAATCTTGCAGTCGGATCTCCACCATCTCCTCTAGATTCGCCTTGGCAACTCTCTCTTTAGCCATCGTCAATTGGTTCTGACTTAATGTCACCCCTACGGCTTTGACGCCGTACTCCTTTGCCGCGTGTAACGCCAGAGTTCCCCAGCCGCACCCCACATCGAGCAGTTTCATGCCTGGTTTTAAATCCAATTTTCTGCAAATCAGATCTATTTTCTCGGTCTGCGCCTCTTCCAGTGAACTTTCGTCGTAGCTGAAGACTGCACAGGAGTAGACCATGGTGGGGCCGAGTATCTGCGAATAGAAAGAATTGGAGACATCGTAATGATGTTCAATTGCTGACCTATCGCGAGACATCGAATGCAAGAGTCCGCGACGGTAGCGGGGAGGCGCCTCTTCGATTGGCAATTCCGGCCTCACGACCGCAGTCGGGCCAACAGCCAAAGCCAATTTCGAGAGCGCATCGATGGGAACGGGATGCTTCAAGTATTGACTGAGCGCAACTAGAGTCTGATGGATGTCTCCACGAACGTCGAGGTGATTTGTTATATAGGCGCGGGCTATTCCGAGGTCGCCAGGGTGGGTGAGGATGTACCGCAAGGCCAGGGGAGACTTGATTTCCAGAACATTCTCGGCCTCCAGGTTGCCAGCGGTACTTCCGTCAAAGGCGGCGAACTTAATGGGCACGGCCTCATCAAACATTAACGAAACCTTCTCAGCTATCCATTTCGAATTCGCCATCACGGATCTCCCCATCCACGCACGATTCAGTAATTTTCGGAACATTTACAGAGTATCTAAAAACAGGACTTGAAGCACTGATTTTTCGAAACCTTTTTCCGTCAATGTGTGGGCTTGGTCAATCTACGCCTCGGTAACATCTTCTTTCAGGTCGGCGTTATGTAGTAGTTCTTTTCTGCCGCTTACCCCCATCTTGCGGTAAATCTCGATTGTCTCCTGCCTTATAAGAGATTCGCTGTAGTCCAAGTCGTTGGCGATCAATGCGTTTGTATTGCCACGGCGTAGTTCGGCCAAAATGACTAGTTGGCGGGATGTAAGCTCGGATCCATTTTTCGTTGGCGAATCAGAGAGTTGATTTCTCCGCAATCCAGCGAGGCCTTGCATTCCAGTTGCTCCGGCAGATCCAGTTGCTCCAGTTGCTCCGGCAGATCCAGTTGCTCCGGCGGATCCAGTTTCTCCAGTTGCTCCGGCGGATCCAGTTTCTCCTTGAATACCTTGAATACCTGGAAGTCCAGCAGGACCTGGAACATTTCTAGCATTTTCGAGTTCGGACGAGGTAATCAGATGAGCATCATGCAGAGCCAACATTCCACCGACGGCACGAAAGAAGAGTACGTCCAGAGGAGTCAAAGGGGACGCATTTCCAAAGCAGAGGAGTCCTGCTCCCACGTAATAGATCGGCCAGGCAATCACATGGTCAAATCCTTTGATTGCTTGACGATTCGTTCCCTTCCCATTGGAGGGGAATAATTTTCCTCCTTCAAATTCGATGATCTTGTCTTTCTTCATCGCCTGGGAGAAAGGATTATCCAGAGTGGTGGTCAGGGGCAGAATTTCATTCTGAATCTCTTCGGGCACTCCAAAATTTCCGGAAATTGAAATTGAGCCGTCAGATTGGAGCACGCCCAGGATGATTGCTGTTGGAGCGAAGTGAGAAAAGGTATCTAATGCTAGAAATCGCGAGATGGAACCCGAAGAAGGGTCTGTGGCATGCAAAAAGGAGGTCAAGTTCGAGATCTTGCGCAAGTATTCCAAGGAGTACCAACTTTCCGGCAGTTCGGTCCCGCCAACAACCTTCTCTCCGAAGGCTGCCACAAGAGATTTTACGGCGATCTCAACATGTCTGCCATTTGGATCTGTTTCACAGAAAAGGACGCTCAAGATTGACCAAAAGGTTGCCTGGACATGACCGAGCATTGACGATTGTCAGCAGGCAATTGCGAGTATCAATGGCTTTGTACTAGATACTAATGGCAAGACCTGCCACTTCATGCGCATCTAGGGAAGAGTGGCTCTCATGTTGGGAATGGTTCGGTTTCTTCTCGTCTTCATCAAAAAAGAGGAGACTATTGCCCATAAATATAATCACGAGCATCCTCGATATAAATGGTATTTGCTAATGGATGCAGTACTCACCTCACTTCTCATGTACGGAGGAGTGGCCTTTGCATCTCAACCTACATCAATTCTCCGCTCCGTCCAGCTTATGAAGGTCGGCGCGGTATCAATGTCCTTGACCGAGATGACCGACCACTTCAAGGATGGGAATAAGACGGCATACTGGCTAGGGCCTATGTCCAGCACCAAATACACCTATGTCGACAATTCGACCTCAAGAATTGCAATGACATATTGGCCCTTGAATTCCAATACAGATTTGATGGATCAGAGCAAGTTCACGATTGAAACATTTATGGATCCCGTTGCATATGCGACGAGTTTGTACCCTCTTGCGGATCCAAATTCTGCGAAAATTGTTACTGCCAACGGTACGACGGTGGAATTCAATCAAGCATCACTCAATTACGAGATCGTGACTTTCAAGGACAAGGCAGAAGTCGTTGTAATCAACTATCCCACTTGGCAGTTAGAGACGACCCTCATGAACAACGCTGAAGCACTAAAAGGGGTTTCGTAATCTCGGCGACACTGATCGGCGACGGCGAAGTTAGCAATCTCTCTCTTGGGGTCGCCAGAATTTCTGACCGAATGTAAGTTATCGAATTGTTCGTTCTTGATGTCAACCTCTGATGTCAATAGTGATTGTTTGGAAATGTGACGATCATGTCTGTAGGAGTTTCCCAAGCGGTTTTGTATTTCGACGAGGAAAAGAGAGTTGTCCATCGGCATAGTCGTAATCACTCTCATTTTAAGTGGCACTTAGGTTTAGATGCTCTTCTTACTTCCATTGTGGTTGTTGGTGTAATGGCTCTTGTGTCAACGCATTCGTCTAGTTCACGGGTGACGCAATTGCAGCATTCTGGAGTGGTCGCGATGTCAACTTCTGATTTCATCCAGCATGTGAAGGAATACCAAATAAAAGCTGATTGGCTCGGGCCTATCTCGGGGTACAAGTACACCCATATTGACAATTCCCTCGGTGTCGTAAGCGTGACCTACTGGCCGGAGGGGTCGGGTATAACGGAGGTTAATCGATCCGCCTTGACAGTTACGACTTATGAGAATCAAGGGGTTTATCAAACGAATATGCATCCACTGGAGGATCCGAATACCGCCACAATTGTGTCGTCATCTGGCGCGACAGTGAAATTCAGCGAGGCCTCGCTGGACTATGAAATTGTTACCTTCAAGAACTCACCCGAAATAGATGTTGTCAGTTACCCAACCTCGCAACTGGCTACGACTCTGATGAAGCATGCAGAAGCACTTAAGCCAGTTTCCTGAGTCTCCTATACAAGCCAAACGGTGGAGTAATACAAAGCGGTGGTGGGGCGGGTCGGGCTCGAACCGACGACGACGGAATTATGAGTTAGCCGCCAGCGTGTTCTGATCGTTCCTCAACGTCTCTATGAGCGTGAATTTGCGCCGAAAACACTTCAGAAACGATAGGGAATCTGCAGAGGTATTAGACAAGTGTTAGACAGTTAAAGTTATTGGAAACGGCTCGGAGAGAAATTTAGCAAGTGCTCCGACTCAGTTTGAGAAAAAATAAAGTTTGCAAGCACCTTCGCGGTTGCCGGAGCGAGGGTTACTCCAAGCATGGCGTGACCGGTCGCGACGTAGATGTTCGATGTATTTGGAACCTTGCCGATGACGGGCATGCCATCAGGAGTCATTGGTCTGAGCCCCATCCCAAGATTTCTTTGCTCCTTGATCGAAAATGAAAAGTAATCGGAACTAGATTTGAGGATTCCATTTGCTCTTTGCTGGCTAATCTTTAATGCAGCACCTCCAAATTCCATGGTCCCGGCTAGTCTGAGAAATCCTTCCATTGGAGTAACAGCTACCTTGGCTTCGCTTAGGTACAACGCATTGGAAATCCGAGATTCTTGCGGAAAATCTAAACAGTATCCTTTACCAAATTTAAGTGGAAGATCGAAACCAACTTGATTCATGAGTTTTCTAGACTCAACACCTGCAGCAATAATTACGTGGTCTGTTGGAAACCTGACATTGTCGTAGGCCAATTCAATGGCTTTAATTCTATCTTCTTTTATGTAGATTGGAGAGACTGTTTCGTGAATTTTAACTCCAAGTTTCTTGCAGGCGTTTGCTAGCCCGACCAACAGAGAAGTTGGATTAACTGAGTACTGGTCACTGCAATTTATTCCAGCTTTAACGGCTCTAGATAGACCAGGTTCAATCTCACGCATTTCTTCCCCGCTTAAGCTAATTACTTTCTTGAGGCCACGTAAGTCAGAGTTCTCAAATTCTGCAAAGTGAGCATCTAGTTCCTTTTCGGACAAGAAAGCCATGAGAAGCCCAGTTTTGTGTAGTTCGAAATCAACTCCTTCGGCTTGGTATTTATCAAAGGACTCAAGAGTTCCTCTGCCAAATTCCGAGAGGGCATGCAACCCATGCGCGAAATGTCTTTGGCTGGTATTTCGGAGCATCTGAGCCATGAAAGACACGTGACTAGGCCGTGGAAACATGGAAATCTTTAGTGGACTTTCCTTCTTCAACATCCAGCCCAGTGATTTCTTGACCATTCCAGGCGCGGGGACAGGGGCTGCCATGATTGGCACGATCCAGCCCGCATTCACTTCTGCGGCCTTGCCAGTATTTCTTGATGTTGAAATTACAATTACTTCTTCGCCTCGTTTGGCAATTTCATAAGCCAGGGCTAATCCGATTGGTCCTGCACCAAGAATTGTTGTGGACATCTAACTTTTGCTTAAGAAAGTTTCGACTATTGCAGCATCCTGGACACCCAGGCCAACAGAGAAGTACATGATCGATTGATTTTCGTTAACTCTTCCTGGGCTCACGTTGTTAATGACATCGCCAATTGATGTGACATGAAGGGTGGCATTTGCGTGACCATTAGCCGACACCAACGAGCCACATTGATTCATTGCCGTTTGTGCATCGTCGGCGTAGATTGCATTGGCTTTTAATACTTCCAGGCCAGCAATTTCTTCTCGATTGGGAGCAAAAGATCCAATGGAAATGAGTGTCGCGCCTGGCGCAAGCGTTGATGCAAGCACGGGGGTATTCGAATTTGTGCACACAAATATTAGATCAGCTTGGTCGAGTGCTTCATTTTCATCTTGCGTAATTTTAATTGGAGATCCGGTCGGAAATTGATTCAGGAAAACTAAGTTCTCTCGTCGCGAGAGGACTGTTATGTTTTCAGGCGAAAATAATTCTAGGCAAGCTTCAATATGGGCGATAGCCGTGTGCCCCGTTCCGACAACCGCGATTCTTCGGACAGGGTTAGCAAGAATTTGTGCTGCAAGCATGCTTGCAGCTGTCGTTCGGATTCTTGTTGTCATCTCTCCATCGACAAAGTATTCAAGTGAGCCATTAGTTGGATTCATCACGCCGATATAACTTTGAACAATCGGCAACTCTCTTTGTGCGTTACCAGGAGTCACGCTTCCGAATTTGACGACTGTTGGACCAAGTTCAGAGGCACGGGCGATATACGCAAATTGTGCGTCAGCCCCATTGGAAACAACCCCTCGTGCGCCCATGATTGCTTGACCTCGAGCCAGCGCCGCAAAAACCTCCCGTTGAGATTGGATAGCTCGACGCAGGGGAATCACTGCGGCCAGCTCGGCGCCCGTGATCAATGCTCGGCTAAATTCTGAAATCATCGCGTGATCTTCTGGTTCGATGCGGACATGAGGCAATCTTGCCCTAGTTTTGGGCACTATTCGTGTGCGTAATGTTCAGGCTAAAGGGAAAGAGGTGGGCAATATGCCTATAGCGGTGGTTTGAGTGATGACCTACGCTCCACCAGTTAGCAGTTGTAGCCAAAGTTTCACGGGATAAGTGGGGGATCTTGATGTATGAGTTAACTCTAGAAGATCTAGATGAAATGGTCTTAGGGGCGACCCTTTTAGGAACTGGCGGCGGCGGTGATCCGTATATCGCTCGATTGATGGCTCGCCAGGCCATGGAAGATTACGGCTCCGTAAATATCGTCTCACCGAGTGAGCTCGATCCCGATGGTCTGGTTTTGACTGTCGCTGTCATTGGCGCACCCACTGTTATCAGCGAAAAGGTCCCCGCAGGACCGGAATTCACTGGCGTCGTAAATGCGCTTTCTAGTTATTTGGGGAAGAAGCCAGTAGCCATCATGCCAATTGAAGTTGGGGGCATGAACACAATCTTCGGCCTAGATACTGGGTCTCAACTACTAGCCGAAGGCATGGTTGGTGAACCCAATGGTTCTTTAACAATTCTCAATCCGTCTTACGAAATTGTTATCTAAGAAGTCTTTTCAACGTCTTTCATAGTCTTCGTCAGTTCTCGCATGAATACAGGCAGATCCATAGGCGATCGAGAGGTAATTAGATTGTCATCGACGACTACGTCCTTGTCTTCCCAAATTCCACCAGCTGCCTGAATATCTTCCGGAACTCCATCATGCCAATAGGAAGTTAAGTGACGCCCTTTGACTCGGTCTGCTGAGACAAGCGTCCAAGGACCATGACAGATTGATGCAATGGGTTTATTTTTCTGAAAGAAAGACTTTGTTATTTCTTGTGCCTTTTTTATTTTTCGAACAGTGGCAGGGGCACCGTCGGCGTGACCGCCTGGGATAATCAGAAGTTGATAATCGTCAGGATTTACCTCGTCAATGGTCATATCAGGCTTGAGGTCGTAACCGTT
>DASVIG010000137.1:0-5695 GCA_036382195.1 Candidatus Nanopelagicaceae bacterium | reverse complement strand
GGTCTATGACTCGTTCTGCATTCCTCGCGGAGTCTGCATCGTGGCCGAGGGCGCTGCCGGCACCACGATGACACTCAAAACCCAGAGCAAGGGCGTGGCCGAAACCCAGTACATGCTCAAGAACGACCTCACGCAGGCGTTTAGTATCACCCTCACGCTGTCTGGAAACACGCTCAAATATAAACAGACAACGGATTTACAGGTATATGGCAAGCCTTTCTCCCACACCGATTCCGGCACTCTGAAGAAGACGAGTGGTTGCGTCCTTTAGCGTGGTGTATCGGATCTCGGTGAGGGTTGGAGAGTAAGCACAATCCTTAACTTATTCTTAACCGCCAAGAGTAACGTCTTGCTTGTCGTACCACTCTAAAGCTCGATAGAAGTGATCGGCTTCAAAATCTGGCCAATATTCCTCTACTACAAATATGTCTGCATAAATAGATTGCGCAGGCAAAAAACCACTGAGCCTTCTTCTGCCTCCCCACCGAATAATTAGATCAATTCTCGATACATCAAACGATTTAATATTGCGAATTACGTTCTCATTCTTATTGTCAGCAACTTTTAGTTGGTTTAAGTCCCATTCCCAACCATAATTGACGAGAAAGTTAATTTTTATGCCACCGTCGCCAAAGGTTGTCCTAGTGGTATATCCGCGTAATTCATCTGGGAACATTGGTGAATCACTATTTCCAATAACCAATAACGAAGCGTTCTCCTCCGTAAGCTTTTGAGCAGCAATAATGCATGCATCAGTGAAAGCTTCTCTCTGAACGGTTGGTCGTTTGTTGTTATCTTTAGTGAAACCATAAAAAGTTAGTTCTTTAACGCCAACTTCCTGACATAACTTAAATAAGGCCAGCCCTGATTCGAGCCCCGGCGCATATCCTTTTTCTTTACTTATTCCGTGTGACGTTGCCCATCTGCGATTTCCATCGGGGATAATTCCAATATGTTCAGGTATTCGCATCAGATGCCCCTTTGTTGTCAGAATGATCCGCTCAGCGTTCTTCGGACAGTTTTGAACCCCCATGCCACGGCTGGGGCTTGAGGTTGTAGGTTCGCGCATTCTACTGGTGTTCGATAGCCCAGTGCTGAGTGTCGTCGTTGTCGGTTGTAGTCGAAGTTTTTTGCTAGTTAGTGAGGTAAATTTTCCTCATGACTCAGGAACATCCATCCGTGCTCCGAGTCCAGAGACGGCTGCGGGAACTTGGAATGCCAGGTGAAGTTCATCATTTATCCGACTCTGCTCGTAGCGCTCAAGAAGCTGCAAACGCTCTCGATATCCTGGTTGGACAAGTTGCCTCATCGATCGTTTTCCGTCTTCCAAATGATTTACCACTTCTGGTTATCACAAGCGGCCGCCATCGAGTAGACACAGTTCTAGTTGCGGAGAAACTCAAAGTCGAGAAACTTCATCGCGCCGATGCTGATTTCGTTCGTAAATGGTCTGGGTTTGCGATTGGTGGCGTCAGCCCCGTGGGATGGATCTCTGATGAAGCAACCGTTCTTATTGATATTGCCCTTAACGACTACGAAACCATCTGGGCCGCCGCCGGCCACCCTCACGCGGTTTTCCCAACAACGTTCGATGCACTCGAATCGATGACCAAAGGCAAACCCATGATAGTTGGGGATTAATCTTCGCCAGGAATCCGACCTCCGAGCAACTTCCAGAGCCATTTCTGAAATTTATTTGGAGATGCGTGGGCCACATCAATTATCTTCGTATCTGCAAGCATCTTGTGAGCAGCGGCTTCATCCTCTGATGAAACCAAAATTCTGACTCTGCCTGGCTGAAGAGCAAGGTTCATTCCGCCCTCGTCATCGGCAGAAATGTGGGCTCTGATTCCGCCACTTCTCAGGCGGCCAACAATCAACTCTCCTTCAATTCGAGAACTAGCGACAAGTAGCACCTGCAACCCCGAGTCCATAATTCAAAGAGTACCCCGATGGATAGTTCGATTGAGGTTTGCTGGACGCATATTTGGGCTAAATGCCATACTGGTGAAATGGTCGACACATTTGGACATTCAGAGAAGATGGCAAATCTTTTCGACAAATTGTCTGATACCTATGACGAAGTGGGCGTCGATTTTTTCAAGCCGATTGCAGCCAAGCTACTAGAGGTAATGCCGCCGGTTGAGGGCGAGCGGTGGCTTGACATCGGTTGTGGCCGTGGCGCCGTGTTGCTTCCGGTCGCTCAGAAGATCGGCCCTCACGGTCTTGCTCTAGGAATCGACATCTCGACTGGCATGATCGATCATGCTCGACGCTTCGCATTGCATGTAGGACTTAGAAATGTGGAATGCGAAGTTGATGACGCACAATCTCCCACAACGGTTCGCGGACAATTCGACACTATCTCATCATCGCTAGTTCTATTCTTTTTGGCTGACCCACTGCATGCGCTACATAACTGGTTTCCCCTTCTCAAACCAAGCGGAAGGATCGGTGTTACGACATTCGGCACTATTGATCCCCGATGGGCGTATGTGGATGAGGTTTTTCAACCTCATTTGCCGAAGCAAATGCGAGATGTGAGGATCCCCGATAAGGACGGTCCGTTTGCAAACGATGCCGATTTAGAGAAGATCTTCGTCACTTCCGGTTTCGAAAGTATTTCAACGGTAAGAACTTCTGTTCCTGTGCATTTCGCCAACACTCAACATTGGTATGACTTCACTTGGTCTATTGGACAGCGAATGTTGTGGCTGGCCATTCCGGAGCACGCACGAGCGGAAGTGCGTAACGAGGCCGAGGCCAGGCTTGCACAATATGCCCAACCGGATGGGTCGATCACATTCAATCAAGAAATCCGTATAACCCTTGGCAAAAGACCCAAAGAACTAGCATCGTGATTCTCCATTCGACTATGCGGTCCAACGCCACCGGTGCGGACACACTTCTCTTGATACATGGCATGGGCTCTGCGTCCACCGCTTGGCAACTGATAATCGATGACCTCGCAAATTTCTTCACTGTCGTCACGGTCGATCTTCCTGGACACGGATTCACTGCGATGGAAGGGACGCAACCCATGGATCCTCGGAGCCTTGCAGAGTCGGTTTTCGAGACGATGAATTCACTTGGGATTGCGAGATTTCACGTCGTCGGGAATTCTTTGGGGGGGGTGGGTTGCATTGGAAATGGCAGCCATGAACCCTGACTCGATTGCCTCAGTAACGGGACTAGCGCCAGCTGGGCTATGGATAAAACCATTTGTCGCTCGATACCCAGGAACAGCAATTGCCAGAATCTTAGCCAGCAGTCTCAAGGTCGTGTCCCCTCTTTTATTGCATTATGAGTGGGCGCGAAAGATCGGATTTGAGAATGTGAGCCCCAAGTGGCGAAATTTTTCCTACCAACTTTGCGTGGACGCAACTCACGCAATGGCCACTGCCGCAGGTTATTACCCTGCGTGGGATGCACTCTTACGTAAAAGGTTCGATGAGAGTATTTCAAATAACGTGCCGATTACGGTGATCTTCGGAGATGCAGACCGAACTTTGCCCACCTCGACCTGCCAGGAGCGCTCACTTGTACCCACTCACACTAAGTGGTTAGTTTTTCCTGAATGCGGTCACGCGCCCATGTGGGATCACCCAAACGAAGTCGTAGCACAAATACTCACAACAACTGGAGCAAAGATTTAATCTTTCCTTTCTCATATCACCCCTGAAATGGTGAGATAGGGCAGACTACTGTCGTGTCGCTTCGCCATTACACCCCACGTGGAAATAGACGCAGAGGTGTATCGAGTACCGCAAGGAAAATTCTCGGCACAGTATTGGCGACCGCAATCTTGCTTCAAGTGGCTTATCCGCTCTCCAACGGACAGACATTAGAATGGGTGACTGTATTTGGCATCTACGTGGGTGCTTTGACAATGGTCCTCCATGCTATTTACTCCTTTGGTTGGCGATATGCGATCACCTATCTTGGAGTGACCTTGCTTTTCGCAATCGTCGTAGAACAAGTCGGCGTGCAGACTGGATGGCCCTTCGGAGATCACACATTTGATTCGAGTTTAGGGGTCAAAATTTATGGAGTACCGCTTGTCATCCCGTTTGTATGGGTCATGCTGTCACATCCCATTCTTGTTGCCGCAAGGCGTGTAACTCGGAATTGGACCTTCATCTATGGGGGCGCTGTCATGATGGCCTGGCATCTATTCATAGATCCTCAGTTAGCGACCGCCCACCGTGTTCAATGGACTTTGACTAGTTCCCATGTGCCATTTGAAAAGGAACTGCCGTTGTCTAATCCAGCGGGGTGGCTTTTCACCGGGATGCTTTTAATTGCCATCCTTCACCTCCTATTACCAAAGGAGCGACGCAAGCATGGTGCTGAATTTGCGACAGTAGATATTTTCCTCACCTGGACCTTAGCCTCAGGGGTAGTTGACTATCTCTTCTTCTTTCACCGTCCAGCAACGGCGATGTTTGCCGGACTTGCATACGCAATCATTCTTGCTCCCTATTTCTTCTCACGCTGGCTTGGCCAACCCGGCGATTAGAGAAACATTTTTAGCGTGTGATTCCAAGATTTAGATAAATCTCCTGTGTGGCAGTTGAACTATTCATCGTGTAGAAGTGAAGACCAGGTGCTCCTGCCTCAAGAAGTTGGCTGCACATTTCTGTGGCAATTTCGATTCCCAGTGCTTTAACCCCTTCTGAATCATCCTCAATTTTCAAGAATTGCTCTCGAATATCCGGGGGAATTGGAGTGCCACCTAATTCGGCCATTCGCTCAAGTTGCCTAACGTTAGTCACGGGGAGAATTCCAGGAATTACCGGCATTGAGGATCCACGTTCAGAAAGTTTGTCCACCAGATCCTTCCATTTTGAAACTTCAAAGAAGAACTGGGTAGTCGCAAAAGTGGCACCAAGTTGCTCCTTGCGCAAAAGAACATCTATGTCTTGCTCGATGTCCCCGTGAGAGGCCGGGTGACCGTCGGGAAAGGCCGCGACACCGATGGTGAAATCCCCTCGCTGCGCGGCAAGGGCCACCAATTCATCAGAATGCGTGAAGCCACCTGGCGTTGAAACCCACGGCGCTGCCGGTCCCCCAACAGGATCGCCCCTGAGAGCCAAAATACTTTTGATCCCTGCTTCGTGATAATGCTGGAGGATTTCACTCAGTTCTGACTCGGTGGAACCAACACATGTTAAATGCGCAACAGTTGGAATGTGGGTTCGAGCTGTTATCTCCGATGTGATGCGAATGGTACGTTCGCGAGTTGATCCTCCGGCGCCATATGTCACCGAAATGAAATCGGGTGCGAGCAATTCCAAACTGGCCATGGTGTGCCAGAGTCGATCCTCTCCAGCCTCGTCTTTCGGTGGAAAGAATTCAAAAGAAAAGGTTCTAGCCATGACTTTCCTTTCGCTCTTACTGAGTAGTGAGGGTACCGTTGCCACGTGAGCCTTGAACCTCAGTTCGCCCTAGCGGACATACGAATACGCGTCCAACAAGATCTAACGGATTTTCTGGCGAAGCAGACACTGTACTTAGGCGAGATCGGCACTGAACTCATTCCTGCAGCCGAGGCAATCAATGCCTTTCTCCTAAATGGAGGAAAGCGTTTGCGCCCACTCTTTGCCTATTGCGGCTATATAAGCGCAGGCGGCCAAGACGACGATTCAATTATACGGGCAATAGCAAGTCTTGAACTCCTTCAAGGATGCGCCCT
>DASVIG010000136.1:0-2093 GCA_036382195.1 Candidatus Nanopelagicaceae bacterium | reverse complement strand
GATGCAAAACCAAGAATCTTACGTTGCGAGGTTGATGCGACATAGACTTTCGTTATTGAGGGCTGGGAGAGATTTGCATCCCACCTCGCTTTTCGATCTTGCCAGCGTAGCCCGTCAAGTAATTGATCAGGGAGCAATTCTCGGTAGGCGGATTGCCACGAATATGTATGTACTTGGGCAATTCCTTCAGAATCTGATAACTCAGCAGGTCGAATTATTATTCCATCATGCACAGATGCGAGAATAGCAACTTGGCGCAAGATCCTCGACAAGGAGTTTGAACACTGATAAACATTGCCAATGACAATTAATCATCGTTCTCCAATATTTCAGCTCAGCGACGAGTACATCGCTGAGTCGGCTTCCCTTAGTCCAATCGGTGCAACTTTCTTAGGCATCAAGGGTTATGACGACCAACTTGATGATTTTTCTCTGGCGGGGTCAGAGAAGACCGCTGAATTGGTGCGCCGGACGCTACAAAAATTAGTCGCTATGAAGCCACAAGATGAGATTGATCGCGTTGCAAAAGCGGTGATGGAAGAGAGACTCAAGTCCGGACTGGCATTACATGACTCTCGCGAGCAGCAGAGGCTCTGGGGTGTCATCGCCTCTCCCGCTTCATATATCCGTCAAGTTTTCGAGATGATGGCGCACGAGACGGAAGCGGAGATTCATAACATCACCGCCCGCCTCAACGCCGTGGCAGGTGCTCACGAATCCTGGATTTCTTCCATAGATGATCTAGCTAAAGAAGGAAAGTTCACCTCGCGGCGGCAGGCATTGGCAGTTGCCGAGCAGTTAGATGCGTTTGCCAAAGGTGCTTACTCTGGTATCGCCAAGCAAGCAGATCCTGCCGGCAAGTATCCCGAATTACATACTGCGGGTGCTGCAGCTGATAAGTCAGCGGCGCAAACCAGCCAATGGCTGAAAAACGTCTATGCACTGATAGCCAACCCAGAGGATGCCGTGGGGGAAAAAAGATATTCCGCATGGGCTCGCCATTTCACCGGCGCCCAACTGGATCTTCGTGCCACTTACGAGTGGGGTATGCAGGATTTAGCCCAGATAAATGACCGAATGTGGAAAGTTGCCGCGAAAATAATGCCAGAGGCCAAGTCTTTGCGCGCAGTAGCAGATCATTTAGATGCTGACCCTCAGTACCTCGTTAAAGGTAAAGAGACTCTGCTTAAGAAGTTGAAGGACTTCACCCAAGAAGCCGTGAAAAAAATGGACGGCGTCTATTTCGATATTGATGACCGTATTAAGTTCTGCGATGCGCGGATAGCACCAGAAGGCAGCGCCTCTGCTCCTTATTACCAGCCGCCAAGCGAAGATTTGTCTCGCCCCGGAACAACGTGGTATCCCGCGCTAGGTAAAGATGAATTTACCTGGTGGCACTTGGCCTCGACCTGGTATCACGAAGCAGTTCCTGGCCATCACTTGCAATGTGCAACAGTGATCATTGAGCAAGACCGCTTGAGTAGATTCCAACGGACCGAGGCCTGGACGAGTGGTTACGGCGAAGGGTGGGCGCTTTACGCCGAACGTCTTATGGACGAACTTGGCGCATTTGAAGATCCAGGTTTAGAAATGGGTTACCTCTCAGGTCAAGCATTACGAGCTGCACGCGTGGTCGTCGATATCGGAATGCACCTGGGTTATGCCGATTACGATGGCAAAGTCTGGAATGCAGAGTCTGCCCGCGAAGTATTGATGAATCGGGCGCTACTGGATGCGGCACATGCAAACAGCGAGGTAGATCGCTACCTCGGCTGGCCCGGACAGGCTATTTCTTACAAGGTTGGTGAACGCGTGTGGATGAAAACCCGAGAAGATGCCAAGCAACGTCTGGGTGGAAAATTCTCACTCAAGAAGTTCCATACATATGCCTTAAAGCTCGGTCCGATGGGGCTTGATCCTTTTGAAGCGGAAATCGCCAACTGGGACGGGAACTAAACGCGGTCATTAACTCCATCTAGGAGTTCACGATAGATATCCAAGTGTCCGTTGTGGCGTGGAAACCAACAACTGCGTTCGACATACCTCCAATGCAGCTCTTGGGCGAGGTTACGACGTGACATTGGTCGACGATG
>DASVIG010000135.1:0-26765 GCA_036382195.1 Candidatus Nanopelagicaceae bacterium | reverse complement strand
ACTATTTCGATGTCAGCCCCCCTCGTGGTCATTGATCATTTCCGAATGGACTTTGGTAAGAAAACTGTAATACAGGATCTCTCATTCGATATTCGCGTTGGGGAAACGTTTGGGTTGCTGGGAAGCAACGGCTCGGGAAAGACAACAATAATTCGCGCGCTGCTGGGCATTTACCAGGCGACCGCAGGTGTGCTGCACATCGACGGGCGGCCGTTTGTGCCAGAGCACAGCAAGGGGCTCGGCTATCTGCCGGAAGAGAGAGGACTTTACAAGAAAGAGTCCGTCATTGATGTAATGGTGTACTTCGGAAAGCTCAAGGGCTTGAATCGTGAGAATGCCCGCAAATGGTCGATCGCTTACCTTGAACGAGTTGGACTTGGTGATAAAGCAAAAGTACGTGTCGATAAACTCTCCAGCGGCCAACAACAGAAAGTGCAGTTGGGTGTAACAATTATGAATTCGCCAGAGTTGCTGATTCTCGACGAACCCACGAAGGGTTTTGATCCAGTGAATCGTCGCCTCTTGATGAATATCGTCGAGGATCAGAAAAAAGCCGGAGCAACAGTTCTCCTGGTCACCCACCAAATGGAGGAGGTGGAGCGACTCTGCGATCGGATTATCTTGCTCAAAGACGGGGTGAGCCGTGCTTACGGAAGCGTTGAAGAGGTGCAGAGTCAATTTGGGAACTTGGTCATCCATATCGACCATGATGGACCGATACCAACATCCACGTCGTACAACATTGTTGAAACAGGTCCAGGACATTCCAAACTCGAAGTACCAGAAGCAGCCGATGCGGCAGACATACTTAGGGAGATTGTCTCTGCTGGAATCAACGTCCAGAGATTCGCACCATCTCGGAAGTCCCTAGACGATATTTTCGTAGAGGTCTACGGGGACGAGAATGAGAAGGAGGAGTGAGAATGCGCCAGCATAACCTGGGGACCGTGCTTCGATTCGAATTCATCCGTACCGTTAACAAACGCAGATTTTGGGTTGGAATACTGGCCGTTCCACTTCTGATAGCCGTCGTTTTCGCCCTAGTCTTCTTCTCAGGTTCCAGCTCTAATAAGTCCACTCAACAGCAGCAGAACGCGCGTTTTTCTTTTCAATATTTTGATGCATCCGGTCTGGTCGATCCAGTGATTATCAAGAACCTCGGCGGCCAGATTTCACCCAGCGTAGATGCGGGCGTTGCGGCGGTTAAAGCAGGTCGGTTTGAAGCGTTCTTCTCTTATCCGGCTAACCCAGGTACAACCGAAGTTAAGGTATACGGGATTGATAATGGAATATTTGCAAACGGTAAGTACGCCTCTGTTGCTCAAGCAATTCTAAAATCAAGCGTGGAGAAGAAGATCGGATCACCGATACTCACACTGATAAGTCAAGGAACGGTAAAGACCGTAACCACCACGTATAAGAATGGCAAGATCACGGGCGGGCTTAATGAGTTAATTCCGGCAGCCTTGTTTCTCGTAATTTTCTATTTGATAATCATTCTCCTCGGCAATCAGATGCTCACCTCGACCTTGGACGAGAAAGAGAATCGAGTAACCGAAATGATTTTGACAACGATTAATCCAACTAACTTGATCCTCGGAAAAATCATCTCGCTGATGGCACTTGGTTTGGTGCAGATTATCGTTTTTGCCATCCCGTTTGCCTTTGGATATGTGTTCTTTCGAAGCCACTTGCATCTACCCAACATAAATCTCTCAAACCTTGTTTTCGATCCACAGCGTATGACGATCGGAGCCCTGCTGCTGCTAGGCGGATTTGCTCTTTTCACTGGCACTCTGGTTGCGTTAGGAGCAGCTATGCCAACTGCCAAAGACGCCGGTCCAATTTTTGGCGGTCTGGTCCTCTTGATGGTCATACCCTTTTACATAATTCCGTTAATCATGAGTGACTCAACCGCCCCGGTTGTTCAGATCTTCTCCTACTTTCCGTACTCGGCGCCCGTCACCGCGATGCTTAGAAACGCCCTCGGGACACTGCCACTCTGGCAAGCAATCATTATCATCGTTGAGTTATTTGTGCTCTCGGCCTTTGTTCTCCGGATGGCCGTGCGATTGTTCCGATATGGCTCGATTGAATACTCGCGGAAATTGTCTCTGCGAGAAATATTCTCACGGCGAAATACCGGGCCTCTCGGTTCAAACCCTAAATCCCCTCTTTCGTAGTCTTTCCACCCAGCTGGTTCAGGTTTCCTGATCGTTCTGCATGCGGTTCGCACATACATAAGCCTTGGAAGAACTTCTCGGCCAGCATTGCTAAAGTCTGCACACACTTTGAACCCACGAAAGATTGCGAGAGAGAAATGTCCGAAGCAAGTACCTGGTCCTTTGAGACCCTACAGATACACGCGGGTCAAGTTGCCGACCCGACAACTGGCGCGCGCGCTCTTCCGCTTTATCAGACAACTGCCTACCAATTCCGTGACACCGAGCACGCAGCAAATCTCTTCGGTCTGGCAGAACTCGGCAACATCTATACACGTATCAACAACCCAACCCAAGATGCCGTAGAACAGCGCCTTGCCGCTCTTGAAGGTGGCGTCGCTGCACTTCTCGTCGCCTCGGGTTCAGCGGCAACCTCGTATGCGGTCATGAATCTTGCAGAAGCCGGCGATCACATTGTTTCCAGCCCAAGTCTCTACGGCGGAACCTACAACCTATTCCACTACACGTTGCCGAAATTCGGAATTGACGTCACTTTCGTAGAAGATCCGAATGATCTTGAGTCATGGCGCAAGGCGGTCCGCCCTAATACCAAGGCATTCTTCGGTGAAACAATCGCAAATCCTAAGAATGACATTCTAGATATCGAGGGAGTTGCAAAGGTGGCTCACGAAGTTGGTGTGCCTCTTATCGTGGATAATACAGTTGCAACCCCCTTCGTGCTACGTCCATTCGAGCACGGGGCCGATGTCGTCGTGCATTCGGCGACCAAGTTTCTATCTGGTCATGGAAATACAATCGTCGGGGCAATCATTGACTCTGGAAAATTCGATTATGCGCAATACCCTGAAAGATTCAAAAACTTCAATGAACCTGATGCCAGTTATCATGGCTTGATCTACGCGCAAGCTTTGGGAGTCGGATCTGCTTTCGGTGCAAACCTCTCCTACATTTTCAAAATTCGTCTGCAGTTACTCCGTGACATTGGAGCAGCTGTCAGCCCGTTCAATGCTTGGCTCTTGGCGCAGGGTCTTGAGACTTTGAGTCTGCGTATTGAACGCCATCTTGAGAATGCAAAAGCGGTCGCGATCTGGCTGGAAGCACATAACGACGTTGAGAAGGTCAACTACGCCTCGCTTCCTTCATCACCATGGAATGCCCTAGCTCGGAAATATGTACCCAAGGGCTCAGGTGCAGTGGTCTCGTTTGAACTCAAAGGTGGAATTCAAGCCGGAAAGAAGTTTGTCGAATCACTGAAACTCTTCAGTCATGTGGCAAATATTGGAGATGTCCGCTCTCTGGTAATCCATCCCGCGACCACAACACATTCACAGTTGAGCCCCCAGGAGCAATTGGATGCAGGTGTCACGCCCGGACTTGTGCGCCTAAGCATCGGCCTTGAGAACATCATCGATATCAAGTCCGATCTTGAGGCGGGGTTTAAGGCCGCCCGAGGATAATTTCCTTGACGAGGGCACCGCTGGTCGAGACCAGCGGTGCCCCTGTTTGTGGATACGGGCGTAGAGTTCTTACCTATGAAGTCGCGGACAATTGAGCCAACAGTCATTCCTCCAAAACTTCGAGGCTGGTTTCATCTGGGGGCAGCACCTGTCGTCTTTGTCGCATCTTTGGTTCTCTTCATCTTGAGCAAAGACTCACTGAAGTTCGCGGTTGCTCTCTACTCCATAACTGCTATCACCCTTTTTAGCGTCTCAGCCATCTACCATCGAGTCCAATGGTCGTCTTCCAAGAAGAAATTCTGGCGCCGTTGGGACCATGCCAACATCAACTTGCTCATCGCTGGGTCGGTGACCCCATTTGCAGTAACACTTCTCACTGGAAGTGACCGGACGATACTTCTCTCGGTTGTCTGGGTCGGCGCCTTGGTCGGTGTTGTTGTGCGAATATTCTGGCTCGGAGCACCGAGATGGTTATACGTGGCCAATTACCTAGCATTGGGCTGGGTCGCTGTGGTCTATATGCCAGCGCTCTATCGCGCGGGTGGACTCTGGATTCTTCTTCCTCTCATCATTGGCGGCCTCTTCTACTCGGTCGGTGCCATTTTCTATGCACTCAAAAAGCCAGGCAGGAACGCCCGTTATTTTGGTTTCCACGAGCTTTTCCATATCTTCGTTATCGCGGCCTGGGTCTCGCAGTACATCGCGGTGTCGATCGCCATTTATCGGCAATAGAGGCGATTGGAGCCAAGTGGTGCGGCCGATCGTGCGGGCTTTTGGAGACTCCCCGCCGTGCTCTAGCCTGTGCTCCTAGAGATTATGGGGTCAGAGGCAATGGGCGAGAAAAGCTCCTTCCTTAATTGGGTTGGATTTAAGGGCGAAGAGGCCAACGCGCCAGGTTCAGTGGATCGGATCCGCGAACTTGAATCGCAATTAGCTGATCTTCGCTCTCGTCGCGACCTGAGGACTTTGACAAAGGAAGAATTCGAAATCCTCGCGACCGAGACTGCGATGACAATGGTGAAGTCCGCACAATTGCGCGAAGCCAAAGCACAGGCAACTGCCGACCGAGTCTTGAGCGAAACTTCTCGCCAAGTAAAAGACGTCATCGAATCGGCCGACCAGAAAGCAAAATCGCTTCTCTCTAGCGCGGAGACTCGCGGACGAAAATATCTCCAAGCTGCTGAAACCGACGCGCAGGAACTCCGCGAGAAAGTCGAACTTGAGGCCGAGACACTCCTGGAAGCGAAAAAGCACGAGGCGACCCAACTCACGACCATTGCCCGCCGTGAGGGCGAAAGGTTGATTTCTAGTGCTTCCAGAGATGTCACCGAATACCGTCAATGGCTCTCAGGTGTCATTTCAGAGGCCGAGCGCCTTTACAAAGTTCAAACTCAATCACTTGATGCCGCCGAATCTGCGATACACCAATCTCGATCTCGTTTGGAGTCCGCTTTTCTCCGCTTGGCCGAATTGCAGAAGAACGTTGCTGAGAGTCTCACTCCTGATAACACGTTGATCAAGCACGACCCGATTCAAGTTCCGAGTGAGCGAACCAAACCAGTCCTCGAGGCACCAGCACGCAAGCCCGTGAAGAAAGTGGTTAAGAAAACCGCCGCTAAACGGAAATAGTCTCAATGCAGACCAAGCGGACTATCCGTCACATCCCGGCAATTGACGGCTTGCGTGCAGTAGCTGTCATCGCAGTCCTTCTTTATCATCTGGGGTTCAATTGGATTCCCGGCGGATTCCTTGGAGTGGATCTCTTCTTCGTCATCTCCGGATATGTCATCACCCGTCTTCTGTTGGATTCCATCCAACGCAGCGGCGGCCTGGATCTGCGGGGCTTCTACTTGGCGAGAATTCGACGACTGCTCCCAGCATTGGTCTTCATGATCGTTACGACCGCCCTCTTTGTCGGGGTCTGGGCGCCAGAGGCCATCAAAAGATTTCTTTCGGACATCCCTTTTGTCCTTACCGGCACTATGAATTGGGCTCTGGTCTATCGTCATCAAGATTACTTCGAAGCTATTGGCAGACCACCATTGCTTCAACACACCTGGTCTCTGGCCGTAGAAAGTCAGTTCTATCTCGTCTGGCCATTGCTTCTCCTTCTCGTGCTGCGGCGCTTCGGAAAAAAACACATCCCTGGCGCGGCATTGGCGATCGCAGCAATATCTGGCGGGGCTTTACTCCTTCTCTCCGTGAGATTGGATGCCTCTAATGCGCAGAGCGTCAGTCATGTGTATTTCGGTACAGATACTCACAGCATCGGACTTTTCCTTGGCGCGGCATTGGCGGTCAGTTGGATCCCGCAAAATCTACGCGTCAACGTTTCGAAACGTGCCCAGGATTTCATCGACGGCATCGGCGTAATCGGCCTCCTGGGATTAGTTGCATGTTTCCTATTCATCAATGAAAAGGATCCCACCCTCTATCGACTGGCATTTCCGCTAGCAGGCATCTTCGGTTGCGCAATCATCGTCTCGTTGGTACATCCTGCATCGCGCTTTGCACCGTTACTGAGTTCTAAGCCCATGCTCTGGATTGGAGAGCGCTCTTACGCGATATATCTCTGGCACTGGATTATTTTCCAAGTTACCCGACCTAGCGTGGACTTAGCAGGTGCGACGTGGGCCCTCTATGCCCTGCGAATCTTGGTTGTCTTCGCGCTGGCAGACATCTCATTGCGTTGGATTGAGTTGCCGATTCGTAGCGGATATGTTGAATCGTGGTTCCGAGGGATGAAATATCGTACGAAGAAAGTTCGATTTAAGCAGAAGACTGCTGTGCTCACCTCCCTGCTCACCGTTCTAGTTGCTACCTCGTTGGTGAGCGCAAATGCGATAACGCGCAGCACGCGTATTGAAGACGCGCTTAAAGCCAGCCTTTCTCAACCTCTTGTTACCTCAATTCCGCTGGCTGGTTCTACGCCAACCATGTCGAGGGCGAGGAGTATCTGGCTAACTGGTGACTCGGTCATATTGGGAATTCGATATGCACTTGATCAAGTTGCGCCGATTGGACTGGTAAATGCCCGCGTGGGTCGACAAGCTGCTGAATTGATCACAGTCCTCAGGCATGACAAATCGCATATGGTCAATTCTCCGATCGTCTTGGATTTGGGAAATAACAATCGACTCACCGAGTCTGAAGTTGCTACCGTTTTCAATGAGATCAAAGACCAGCCACAAATAATCATTGTTAACACTGCAGTACCACGCCCTTGGCGTGATGATAATGACGCACTCATCGCGCAATTTGCGCAGAAGTACCCACAAGCATCGGTTGTCGATTGGAGAAAGATTTCCGAGGGACATCCTGAATATTTCGGACCTGATGGTGTCCATTTGGTCCCGGCCGGAGTATCCGCTTACGTCAATGCCATCCTCTTGCTTTTAAAAACCCCCACAATAAAATGACCCTCGCATAATTTCTATGCAAGGGTCATCCCAAATGCCTCTTTATGAATAAGTACCCGGCAGACCAAAGGCTTTCGCGGACGTTATCTGAGAATCGGCGTACACACTAGATACACGGAACGAGGTCCACCCGGTTGAGTTGGCCTTGACGACATCCAAAGATGTTTGTGTCGCAGGAACGGTAGAGATCAACTTCCATGGTCCACTGCTGATGGAGATTTCTATGTTGTATCCGGTGAGGCCCTCGACTGCGGCAGGAGCGCTCCAGAAGATCGTTGCACCCGGTGTTGTGTAGTGTGCAACGACGCCCTGCGGGGCACTATGCACGGTAATGACGACCGTGGGTGTCGCCGAAGGAGTCGGAGTAGGAGTAGGAGTTGTTGACTCCGTGGCAGTTGGGGTTGCCGAAGGAGTAGCTACCCCATCGGTGTTTGGGTTGTGAGCTCTAGCCCAGACGATCAAACCGAGAATAAATATTCCCACTACGACAGCGAAAACCACTCGTCCGGAAGCCCCCTGTTTTTTAACGGGTGATGGCAATAAGGGCGGAGCAGGAACGTGAACTGGGGCAGGGACAGTGCTCACTTCCACCCTGGCGGGTCGAGAAAGTGAAGAAACTGGAACGGGAGGTACAACAAATTTATCAATGGGTCTGGCTACGTGCTTTGCTGGAGCTTTCTTCGCAGCGCTCTTCTTGGAAGTGGACTTCTTGACGGCAGATTTTTTTGCCGCGGCCTTCTTTGCTGGTGACTTCTTGGCCACACTCTTCTTGGTTACCGATTTCTTGGTAGCCGTCTTCTTTCTTACGGTTGCCTTCTTGGACGTGGGCTTCTTCGCTGCAGGTCTTTTTGCAACAGACTTCTTCGCAGTTGCTTTCTTAACAGCCACAGATACTCCTTGGGTTGCAGCACGTACTCGACGGAAACGCGCATTTATGGGAGAAGGTTACCCCAGCGCCCCCAGCATTGAGGCGACCTCCGGCGCGATTGCCCGGAGAGATTGACCCCTATGGCTAATTGCGTCTTTAGACGCTGAATCCATTTGCGCAAGCGAAAGTTTGCGGCCAGCGGGAAGAAAAATCGGATCATAGCCGAACCCGTTCTTGCCAATGGGTTCGGTCAAGATCTCCCCTGTCAGGATGGCCTCCTGTGTTACCTGCGAACCGTCTGGCATGACCAGAGCCGTCACGCAGGTGAAATGGGCGCCTCGAGAGGACCGAGGTAAATCGCCAAGTTCGGCTAGGACTTTCGCAATGTTGGTGCTGTCATTGCCGTGGGCCCCAGAGAAGCGAGCCGAGAGTATTCCTGGCGAACCACTCAGTGCATCGATAGAGAGACCACTGTCATCTGCAATCGTGGGGAGGCCGGTTACATGGCAGACCGCCCTCGCCTTTAAAAGAGCGTTCTCTTGAAATGTGAGTCCGGTTTCTTCCACATCCTCCAGATCGGGGAATTGCGCAAGGCCCACCAACTCGATAGAGCCAGGTGCGATTTCCTCGAATATGCGGCGAAATTCCGCAATCTTTCCGGCATTGCGGGTGGCAAGAACCAGGCGATGCATCAGGTGACTACTCGGAAAGTGTCAGAGTCTGCAGAGCAGTCAGTTCTTTGCAACCCGCCAAGGCAAGATCCAATAATTCATCTAGCAGGGCGCGATCGAAAGGTTGGCCCTCGGCGGTTCCCTGCACTTCGATGAATCGTCCGTCGCCACTACATACGACATTCATATCGGTATCGGCACGGACGTCTTCCTCGTAGCAAAGATCTAGCATCGGCACACCGTCGATAATTCCAACGCTCACCGCAGAAACCGAATCCAGGAGAGGTCGAGCGTCCGGCTTGATGTAACCCCGCTGTTTTGCCCAAGCAATGGCATCGACGAGCGCAACGTATGCCCCCGTGATCGCCGCCGTGCGTGTGCCACCATCTGCCTGAAGGACATCGCAATCAATAACGATCGTGTTCTCGCCAAGTTCCTTCATATTCACAACTGAGCGGAGCGAACGTCCAACCAAGCGAGATATCTCCTGGGTGCGGCCGCCGAGTTTGCCTTTTACGCTTTCGCGATCTGAACGAGTATGAGTCGCTCTGGGCAGCATCGCATATTCAGATGTGACCCACCCTTTCCCACTGTCCTTTAGCCAGCGAGGTACTCCCGGTGTAAAAGAGGCAACACAAAGTACCCGCGTGTTTCCAAATTCAATGAGGACGGAGCCTTCTGCGTTGTTCAACCAATTCCGTGTAAATTTGATCAAACGCAGGTGATCATCATCTCTTCCATCTAAACGGGGCATCTCTTCCTCTCATAGGCTGAACCGCTGTAAATTGCTGGTTTAAAGATCCTGATGTTCCACGCGACCGACTTCTGGACCCAGAAAACGTCGTGCAAGTAACTCAAACTCGAGCGCATCGCCAGTTGCTAGAAACTGGTGGGTTGGTGGCGTTGTTTGGTTGGTGCGGAGAAGAGAGTTTTCAACAAGAACCCGGTAGAGGTCTTTGGCCGTTTCCTCGGCGCTAGAAACAAGTGATACTTCGTTTCCCATGACATAAGAAATCACGCCCGTCAATAATGGATAGTGGGTGCAACCAAGGACGAGCGCGTCAACATCCGCTTCCATAACGGGCGCGAGATATTCACGTGCAATCGCGGTAATTTCTGGACCTGAGGTCTCACCCCTCTCGACGTATTCGACAAAGAGTGGGCACGCGATCGAAGTGATCTTCAACTGCGGTGCTGCCGCAAAGGCGTCCAGATACGCTTTCGAATCAATCGTTGCACGCGTTCCGATCACCCCGATGCGACCGGACTTCGTGGCGGCGACGGCACGTCGCACCGCTGGTTGAATCACCTCAATTACTGGAACTGAGTACCGCTCGCGGGCATCTCGCAACATGGCGGCGCTTGCCGTGTTGCATGCGATGACCAGCGCTTTGACTCCCTTTCCCACCAGAAAATCTAAACTCTCTAAAGCGAAAGTACGAACTTCAGCAAGAGGACGAGGCCCGTAAGGACCGCGCGCAGTATCGCCAAGATAGAGCGTGGATTCATTGGGAAGTTGATCGAGAATTGCACGCGCAACCGTAAGCCCACCGACGCCAGAGTCAAATATTCCAATGGGGGCGTCACTCACGATTCGAAGCCTACCGTCTACTCTCTTCGCTACTGCCATCGTCCATCAATGAGTGAAGCAGGCTCTCTTGCAACCATCCGAGCCACGAATAAACAGCGTAAACTCCGCGTTTTGGATCATCCGGAGACAACAATTCGAATTCTTCCGAAGAGTTTCCTTCCACCTCTAGGCGGACCCCGAGCGCCAAACGGATATCATTCATCGCGCCTAGCCAGGCTTGGGCGGCTTCGTCGTCGAGAACTACTGTGGAACTTTGGTCATTAAGAAGTTGGGATCGGAGAAGAAGTGCATGGGCACGTTTCTTTTCGCGTAAGACCGACTCGGTGTACCGCCGAAACTCAGCTGCATCTACCGGGTCAGCGTATGCATTTGGAAGAAGTCGTAGTAGGACCTCGTCATCCGGTGGGGAATCATGGCCAGTGATCCCGACCATTGCGGCAAGCGGATCACCTTGTATCTCATCTACCCTCTCGGCGAGAATCTCGACGAGTTGCTCTGCCAGATTGATGAGGACTTCACGTTCAGATGCTCCAAAGACCGCAACAAAAGAGTCTTTTCCCTCTCTTGTGAAACCGTTTGACGAGGTCATTGTCATTGCCTATTGGTCATCGCGTTGAAGAGTTGCCCAGAGTCCGTACTCATGAAGCCGCTGTACATCGCGTTCCATCTCCTCACGTCGACCCGAAGAGACAACTGCCTTGCCCTCGTTATGGACTTTCAACATCAATTCCGTTGCCCGCTCATTCGAATAATTGAAGAGTGTCATTAAGACATAGGTTACGTACGTCATTAGGTTGACAGGATCATCCCAAACAATGGTGACCCAAGGCCGATCGACAAAAAGACTGGGCTCGACCAGCGTCTCGATCTCTTCAATCGTGCGAGCCATAAAACTCCTAGTAGATGATGACGGTAAAGGTTGGAGATTGCCCGGCTTGCAAATTCGCATCGCCTTTTGCTGTGAGCCGGAAACGAACTACCCCAGGGGTATTCTCAATTGTAGAAATCGTAAATCCCCCAGATCCATCGGTCATTGCACCACCATCCAACTTCTGCCAGGCGCCCTTGGTGAATCTCTCCAAAGTTACCGCAACTCCAGGTTGATGCGGCTGGACCACCCCCGAAATCGAAAAGGGTGTTCCGGCTACCGCAGACGCAGGCGGCGCTGACGAAATCCTCCGGTCTATCAACACCGACAGCACCGCACTTTGGGAAGCCAACTGATCCCAAGAGGAATCAGAGGCGAGGCGAAGCGAGGCGTCCTTAGAGAGTAGGAGAGGAATCGAGAAAGTTCCATCACTCTCGGTGGTTGTCTGGAATACCTCGTTCCACAGAGAGTCTGTCGATGAGAGCATCTCTAGTCGAACTGGCAACCCTGCAATCGGCTGGTTATCTGGAAGTTGAAACGCTCCTTTAATCATCATCGGCGCACCATAGGTCGCCTCTTTGGGAGTGCTCGTTAAAGTACTGAGAACAACATCCGGCGCGATGGATTGGGCTACTTGTCTCACTGCATCTGAGGCAGTTGTATCTTCCATCCCCAAAGTCCAGGCGGTAATGCCACCGAGTCTGTACTTTGCAACCAACTGCGCTCTAGCTGCATACCCTCGGGAGTCTTGATACCAGGCAGTTCGCGATGCCGTACATGTTGTAGCCAATCCATTGCTGGAGAGACCGTTGTAGACCTTCTGATATGCGAAGGTGACTTCCCCGCTTCCCTGGTTATACGTCGGGGTGGCGCCGTAACTCGCTGCCAATCTCACGGCATCGCGCATGACGAATGTTGCCGCACCACCACCAACCTTTATCGCATTGGCGTAAATGCTGGGACAGACTCCATTTACCTTTGTCACCCAATCACGGCCATACCCAGCCACACCGATAAAGACTTTGGAAGCGGGCACCACCGAAATCGCATATTGAACCGTCTGTTCCACCCAGGGCAGCGGACCAATTGGTCCGGGAGAACTCGTGGAATAGTCATACGTCATAATCCGCAGACGGTCTATGGACGGCGCAATCGATGCCCAGTCATAAACCGTGTATCCCTTTTTCCCGGTGGTTGGATCAAAGAGGACCGGCGTTGTAATCGAGAGCAGTTTTCCTTGAAGATGGAGGGAGGTGCTCAATTCCTGAACAAAAGCTACCCAATTCGGACGAGTGGTCGACCAGGTGGAAGTGCCGTCGACAAAAGCAAAACCTTCGAAATCAAGATCTATGCCATCAAAGTTGTTTGTCATAACGAGATCGGTAATTGTTTTTACAACTTGCGCCCGCTTTGACGCATTGGCGAGCAGAGTAGCTAGAGCCAACTTGTCGGTGCCATCGGTGATAGTCGGAATGACGGTAAACCCCGAATCCCGCATGGTTGCCAGAGGAACCATCATCGGAACATTGGGGTTGGCTGGTGTGTACAAATCCGTAATTTTTGATTCACTCTTAAGGGTGAACCAGAACGGCATGACCTCCTTTATTAGGTCGCCATTTGCGACAGCATCCGGCAACGCGGTATTCATGGAGTAATAAGGGATCCAGCCCGTCAGAATTCTCCTGGGCGGCGATGCTGCAGCGCTACTGCCCAGTCCAAAGACGGTCGTGACAATTCCCATCCAGGCAGCAAGCGCGATTGCGATGGCACGCCGAGATGATGCAATTTGCATGAGTTCTATCTGCTACTTATCTTCGGGGGCAGGGCGCAAACCTGCATAGATCTCTTTGCAGATGGGACACATGGGGAATTTTTCGGGATCGCGCGAGGGCACCCATTTCTTTCCGCATAAGGCCCGTACTGGTTTGCCACTCAACGCCGACTCAAGGATCTTCTCTTTCTTCACATAGTGCGAAAAGCGGTCGTGATCCCCGTCGTCAACCTTTAAGTCGGGTTTTTCCAGTAAGTCGATGTCGCCTTCAGTCTCTGGCGCAATATGCGATATTCCCATGACGAAAGAATACTTGCCTCTAGTAGCATTCGGAGATGAAAGACCTCCTCCGCACCGCTGACCTCGGTCGCGCCGATGTTGACTTGATTCTCGCCACTGCCGCTGATTTTGCCGAGGATCCGCTGAGAGCGAGCACGGCTCTCGCTCATCGCACGGTCGCCATCTATATGACCAAGCCGTCTACGCGTACCCGTCTTGCATCAGAAACTGCGGTGGCCCATTTAGGTGGAACGCCGATCTTTATCCGCGGAGATGAATTGCAGCTCGGTCGCGGTGAAACGATTTCGGATACAGCCCACATCATTAGTGCCTTTGCGAGCGCCCTCATAATCCGTACCTATGCGCAAGCAGATGTCGATGAACTGGGCCGGGCGGCTTCCATTCCCGTCATAAATGCCCTGACTGATGAAGATCACCCAACGCAGTTACTCGCAGACTGGCTCACTATCCGCGAAAAATTTGGTAGCGACATCGCTGGGCGGAAGTTTGTTTTTCTTGGCGATGGAAACAATATGTCCCACGCATGGTTGATGATGGGGGCAATCATGGGTGCTCATGTCGTCGCTGCAACACCGGCCGGTAAATGGGCGCCCAATCCCATACTCGTCGAACAAGCGAAAAAGATTGCTCAGCAGACTGGTGCGACTGTTGAGGTGACCCACGATCCAGATGCAGCGGCCAAGGATGCCAGCGTCCTCTACACCGATGTCTGGATGTCTATGGGCAACCCGGAATCCGAACGGACCGAGAAGGCAGAAGTATTAGCGCCCTTCACTGTCAATCCACGGCTGATGAACCTCACGACCAGCGACTCCATATTTATGCACTGTCTGCCTGCTCACCGAGGCGAGGAAGTCGATGCTAGCGTGATCGATGGACCGCGATCGGTAGTGTGGCGCGAAGCATTTCATCGTCGAACCACGATTCAAGCACTCCTATACCACCTTGTTAGAGGCGAAATTAAGGGCCGTTAAGTAACGTAAACCACACGCCATAAGAAGTGACAAGCATTTACGAAATCACTACGGTTACGCCTATGCGCGTAGCCGTACCTGTGGAAATTCGAAGTGGCGAGAAGCGAGTAGCCCTCGTACCTGACATCATTAATAAATTGACTCGCCTCGGGTTGGATGTGGTCATTGAATCCCAGGCTGGCATTCACGCCCAGGCCCCAGATTCTGAGTATGAAGCCGCCGGCGCCAAAGTCGTTGCCGGTGATGTGCTCAAGGACGCCGACGTCGTTCTCTCGGTACAGCCCCTGTCGCCGGCGCAGATGTCGACGCTGAAAAAGGGCGCGATTACGATCTCTTTCCTCTCGATCACCACAGCCCAGGATTCGATTGATGCCGCGCTGAAGGCGGGAGTTACCGCCTTCTCACTCGAACTGGTTCCGCGCATTTCACGTGCGCAATCCATGGACGCCCTTTCCTCCCAAGCTCTCTGTGCGGGATATCGCGCGGCATTGGTCGGAGCTGAACTCTCACCACGGTTCTTCCCGCTTTTGATGACTGCTGCTGGAACTGTTACCCCCGCACAAGTCTTAGTACTCGGCGCTGGCGTGGCAGGGTTGCAGGCCATCGCAACTGCCCGTCGCTTGGGCGCTGTTGTATCCGCGTATGACGTCCGCCCATCCTCTGCAGATGAAGTGAAGTCGATGGGTGCCACTTTCATTGTCCTTGAATTGGAATCCCTCGAAGGCGCCGGCGGTTACGCCCGCGAGATGACAGAAGAGCGCGCTGCAAGACAGCGTGAATTGCTCACTCCTTATATTGCCAAATCGCATGTGCTTATTACGACAGCTGCTGTGCCAGGACGTCCTGCGCCTCGGCTTGTCACTCAGGCAATGGTTGATTCCATGTCGCCAGGGGCAGTCATTGTTGATCTCGCGGCCGAGACTGGTGGCAATGTTGAAGGCTCCAAACCTGGAGAGATCATCACGACCGCTAACGGTGTTCGGATTTGGGGCGGCAAAGATGTGCCAAGCCAACTTCCATTCCACGCTTCAATGCTTTACTCGCGGAATGTCGTCAATCTTCTGAGTTTGATGACCAAGGAAGGCGTGGTTGCCCCTGATTTTGAGGACGAAATTATCGCCGGGTCCGTGGTCGTAAGTAACGGAGAACTCAAGAAAGAGGTCGTCAAAAAATGATGAGTAACGGCATGGCCCTGCTGACTATCTTCACCTTCTTAGTTTTCGTCGGATTCGAAGTCGTCTCCAAAGTGAGTTCGACTCTCCACACACCGCTGATGAGCGGTGCAAACGCCATTCACGGTGTCATCTTGGTCGGGGCCATTGTTGTGGCTGATCGCTCATCCAATAATCTGGAATTGACTCTTGCTCTAATTGCAATAGTTCTTGCCACCATAAACATGGTCGGCGGATTTGTAGTTACGGATCGGATGCTTGAAATGTTTAAGGCGAAAAAGAAATGAACCGTAATCTCTACGACCTAATCGGCCTTGTGGCGGGCGTCTGTTTCATTCTGGCATTAAAGGGTCTTTCGCACCCTAAGACTGCCCGACGAGGCAACTTGATCGGCGCAGCTGGCGCGACCATTGCCACCGTAGTCGTCTTCTTCTTCACCGGTAACAAAACGGATATGAATTGGCATTCACTGCCACTTCATCACCTGCCTTTGATCTTGGGCGCTATTGCCATTGGTCTCTTGGTCGGCGTACCTGCGGCGCGCAAGGTTCAGATGACGCAGATGCCTCAACTTGTAGCGCTTTTCAATGGTGTGGGCGGCGGAGCTGCGGCTCTTGTAGCAATCGTCGAGTACTTGAAAATTGGAAGCGGCGCCAGTTCGGCCGAAGTAGTTGCCACCGTATTCACAGTCATTGTTGGTAGCGTCTCCTTCTCTGGATCCTGCATTACCTTCGCGAAACTTCAAGAGTTAATGACTACTCGTCCGGTTGTCTTTCCTGGCGGAAGATTCCTTATTGCCGCCAACTTGGCGGGAGTCTTCGTAGCTGCAGGTTGGGTCATTAACTCCGGCGGAAACACTCCCCTGGCAGTCCTTGGTGGACTTTCCCTTCTTTTCGGAATTCTCTTCGTGCTTCCAGTTGGTGGAGCAGATGTCCCAATTGTCATCTCACTTTTGAACGCGTTTACCGGTCTTACTGTTGCGGCAAGTGGCTACGTGTTGCAGTCGACTCTCCTGATTGTTGCAGGAACTTTGGTCGGTGCCAGTGGCACAATCCTGACCAGGTTGATGGCAGAGGCCATGGGGCGCTCGCTATTTAAAACTCTCTTCGGGGCCTTCACTGCGAAACCACAAGCTGTGTCGGCCGGACAAGAGACTCGTTCGGTTAAATCCGGCTCACCTGAAGATGTTGCGATTCTTCTCAACTATGCCCGTCGCGTTGTCATCGTTCCCGGCTTCGGTCTTGCTGTCGCGCAAGCCCAGCACACCGTCCGCGAAATGGCAGATGTTCTTGCTGCCAAGGGAATTGACGTTGCCTACGGAATTCACCCTGTGGCAGGCCGCATGCCAGGACATATGAACGTTCTCTTGGCCGAAGCCAATGTTCCTTACGAGCAGTTGGTCGAGATGGAGGAAATCAATCCCACCTTCGCCCAGACTGATGTTGCCCTGGTGATCGGCGCCAACGACGTGGTCAATCCGGCCGCCAAGAACACCCCTGGCTGCCCGATCTACGGCATGCCCATCCTGGAAGTAGCCGATGCCGCCAACGTGGTTTTCCTCAAGCGATCAATGCGCCCTGGCTTTGCTGGCATCGAGAATGAGCTCCTCTATGATCCCAAGACCACCCTCCTCTTTGGCGATGCCAAGGACACGCTCACCAAGGTAGTCAGCGCCCTTAAGAACCTCTAGTTCGGCTCCATCGCCCCTGTGGGGACTTGCATGTAGTTGAAAGTTCAACTACTCTTAGTCCAAGAGAACCTAAGGAGCGTTTATCGTGCCAGCTGTCACCGTAAAAGACATCACCGTTCTTCCGCGCGTCATTGCAGACCCAACTGCCCGCGCTCGGGGTATCAAGAGCATTACCACCGCGCCACAAGGTTTTGAGGGTGAAGGCTTTCCCGTACGTCGAGCATTTGCCGGAGTAGATGTGGCCGAACTAGATCCCTTCATTCACTTAGACCAGATGGGCGAAGTTGAGTACGCACCAGGTGAGCCAAAGGGAACGCCGTGGCATCCCCATCGCGGATTTGAAACTGTTACTTACATTATTGACGGCATCTTTGACCACCACGATAACAATGGCGGTGGCGGAACCATCACCAATGGCGATACCCAATGGATGACCGCCGGCGCCGGCATATTGCATATTGAAACTCCCCCGGAGCATTTGGTGATGAGCGGCGGACTCTTCCATGGATTCCAACTCTGGGTAAATCTTCCCGCCGCGAAAAAGTGGTCGCCTCCTGCCTACCAAGATTTACGTGCGGACGACGTTGCACTTCTTTCATCCCCTGACGGCGGCTCGCTCATTCGCGTTATTGCAGGTGAGGTTGGCGGACATCGGGGTCCTGGTTCAACTCAGACACCCATAACTCTGGTTCATGCCACCGTGGCCCCTGGTGCGGAATTGCGTCTGCCCTGGCGCCGCGACTACAACGCCCTGGTCTATACGCTGGCTGGAAAAGGCCTGGCTGGAGAAGAACGCAGACCAGTGCAGATGGGTCAACTCACGGTTTTTGGCGATGGTGACACGATTGTCATGCGTGCGGCAGATGTGCAAGAAAGTCGCTCCCCTGAACTTGAGCTTTTGATTCTGGGCGGTCTTCCTATCAAGGAACCGGTTGCCTGGATGGGGCCGTTCGTGATGAATACCAAGCGCGAAGTGCTGCAGGCATTTGAGGATTTCCAGAAAGGACTCCTGGGCACGGTGCCCGCAATCGATAAAAGCGGACGACCGTTGAAGAGATCCGGCGAAGGTTCCAAATTGGGATCTACTCCCAGAGCCTCTAACTCGAATATTTTGGATGTACATAATGCGCCTCGGGAAATCGTTGAAGGGTAATTCCCCTTGGGGATAATCAGAAAAGTTTGTCAGCCCGATGTAGAACGCTCTATCCATGGCCCACAACCTTGGAGATGGAGAAAATGAGTCGCTGACTGATCGGGTCGCGCAATTGCTTCATGCGATTCCCGGAATCGATGTGCTCTCAGATCTACTAACCATTGATCCATTCTCGCTAGAGCGCAGCGCGAGGATCGATTACTTGGCAGCCCTCGAGCGGCAGACAAGTTGGCTTCAGGCGGCAATGCAACGAGCAATAGTGGCTGTAGCCGGGGACGAACCCTCCCATGCCGACGACATCTGGGAGGGAGTCGATGATGCTGAACGCGAAGATGTGGCTGCCGCCTTGCGAATGTCCGGATCCAGCGCCCAGATGCGCATCGATATCGCTCGTACGCTAGTCAATCACTTACCCAGCACCTGCTCAGCTTTGGCGACCGGAGAAATCTCCCCAGCTCATGCAACCGTGATTGCACGCGAAACCGCTTCAGCCATCCGCGACGGACTCTCACCCTTAGCGCTAATGCAGATCGAAGAACGAGCACTTTCTCACGCAGAGTTTCACACCCCCGCACAGGTGGCAAATAACGTTCGTACGACTCTGGCTAGGTTTGCACCGGAGGAATTTGAAAATGCGGTTGCACGGGCTCGTGATACCCGCCGTGTCTCCTGCTACCGGGAAAGCGATGGCATCTCCACAATCGTTGCGATACTTCCGGCGCAGGACGCCCAAATAGTCATGTCCGCCATTGAAAGTTTTGTTCTGCGAGAAGAAAAAGCTCCAGGAAACGATGCCAGAAACGATGCCAGAAACATGGATATGAAACGAGCAGATGCTCTGACCGCCCTGGCAACGTGGGCCCTTGCACAATCCAGCGATGACGTTCGACCACATCGTCGCCCCATCACTGTTAACGTCACAGTTGATCTGCCGACTCTCCTGGGCCTAGCTCAAAATCCTGGGCAATTGGCAGGTTATGGCGCGATTCCTGCGTCTCTGGCCCGGTCGTTAGCATCAGAGGGTCAATGGCGAAGGTTTATAACCGATCCGACAACGGGTGCGCTCTTAGATTTTGGGCGCGAAAGTTATGAACCTCCGCAGCCCCTCGTTGATTTTCTCTTGGCGCGTGATCGAACCTGCCGATTCCCTGGATGTAGAGCTCCAGCGCGATTGGCCGACCTCGACCACGCCCAGAGTTGGGAAAGTGGCGGGAAGACATCGGCGGAGAATCTGGGAGCGCTCTGTCGAAGACACCATCGGCTCAAAACCCATGGTGGTTGGCAACTGGAGAGCAAGAGTGATGGAGCCTGTATCTGGACTTCTCCCGACGGTAAAAGTTATTGCGTCCCCGCTCGCGATGTACTTGAGGCGGTTTAGGCAATACTTCCATCATGATCTGGTGGCCGACTGAAGTACCGACATTGCAGCTCGGACTCATCACCTTGCGACCTGCA
The DNA here is from genome assembly GCA_036382195.1 of Candidatus Nanopelagicaceae bacterium. GTDB lineage: Bacteria > Actinomycetota > Actinomycetes > Nanopelagicales > Nanopelagicaceae > QYPT01. The sequence continues at coordinate 7,193 of DASVIG010000135.1, read as the reverse complement.
CGCGACGGTGATATTCCGGAGGTATACAAGGCCTGCCAAGATCCATTGATTCCGAAATTCACAACGGTGCCGGCCGATTACACAATGGCTGATGCAAAATTCTTCATCAGAGATAAGGGGCCCTCTCACTTTTTCGAGAAGAAAGAACTTCTCTTTGTGATTACCAAAGGGCATCTATCGGAAGAAATATTCTCCGGCGTCATCTCATTTCACAGTATCAACCTCAGCAACCACGTGGCCGAACTGGGTTATTGGATCGCGGCTCCCGCACGAGGAAAAGGGATTGGAACAACCGCGGCAAAACTCATCACCGAATATGGCTTTACAACAATTGGTTTTCGCAGGATCGAGGCACTTGTCGATGTCGCCAACCAGGCATCGAAAGCATTATTGGCTTCGGCCGGATACCGACTCGAAGGCGTCATGCGCGAGAAAGTCACTCGCACAGACGGCAGCCAGAAGGACATGGCGCTGTTTGCGAAATTGCGGGAGTAGAAAAGATTCAGTGGAGGTGCCGGGAATCGAACCCAGTTTGACCCAACAATTCACACTCGATCACACGGATTTGCCGGAATTTTCACATGCTTGGATTTTAAACTCTCATTCAAGACTTTCGACCTACAGCGATCCCGATTAACAGACAGAGACCGCCTGTCTCTAGTTAAGTCATGGCGGTCTCTGACTGTTCGGTTTTACGCTCAATTCCTAGATTTGAGCCCCGGTAAGTACCATCTAATCCCCCACTGTTTTTCTGGGGCGTTAGCAAATTGTTAGCAAGATTTGTGGGCTAAATGGGCTTATTCATATATTTCTCTGAATCCAAAAAACCAAAATCGTCGCGAGAGTCTTTTGGTGAAAAGTCACCAGTGGTTTTACAGTTTTGGCACAATAACGACGCCGCGATAGGCAGGTTCTCCCCAGCGCGTCATGTCATCGAGCGTCGTGAAATTCACCGGCAGATTGCTGCAGTCAACCCAAGTCTCACCAGTCTTGGAATCGACCCATGGGTCAGAAATCACAACGCAGTTCTCGATTACGTCATGAGCAAGCACCCAGTGCGGCGTTGGGTCGTTAAGCATCACAGTCAAATCGATAAGCAAGTACACCAAATTTCCATTTGCAATTGCTGCAACTATGTCCTGTGTTGAAATCCACTCACGAATTACCGGAATTCCAAGTAGATCAGCCTTTTTGAAAGATTCCATTTGCAACTGTTCGCGAAAGTTGTAATCGAAATCCTTATACGATTCCAAGAGTGAAGTGCCAGAGGTACTCAAGTACACGGTTGGTTTGCCGAGGTTTGCGCCAACTGTGGCAATACGCTGATGCGTTGTCACCGCTAAACCAACTGGTTCACATGCGGGCATATTGGTTGCACTGCGCCACACCTCGAGTTCAATCTCACGATTGAACTCAGAATCGTCTTTAAGGAAAGTTTCACCGCCGTGCGACTCGATAGCCATCAAAGTGGTCCCAGCACCGCAGGTCACATCGGTTGTCTGACCATAATATGTAATGGAGCGTTGCGGCTCTCTCGTAAACCACTTTGCCCAACCTCTTACTGCTCCCCGCGTACTCGGCACGCTTTGTACAGGATCAGATTCTCGTCGGAAACCTTCTTGCGTAAGTGCAGAAGTCTCCGATGATGAAAATGCGTGCAACAGTGGGTGCTCTTCGCATTTAATTGAAATGCAGTGACTCTCCTTCGAATTATCTATCGCAGCGTTTAGTAGCGCAGCAAGTTCAGACTCGTCTGCCGCAAAGAAATCAATAATCTTACGGTAATTAGTCTTCTGTCTTCCAGCTTCCAGTAAAGCTGACTTCAATTCGCCATTGCTATCACGAACCACAAATGCCGAGGCATGCGAATGGGCACGATCGAGAGTCCAAAGGCCTAGTCGATCGCCTTCCAAATGCTTGCTCACTTCGGTCAAAAAATTCGACCATTGCACATCTGACGCCGAGATATGAAGAACAGTTGTCATAGACATTCCCAAATCCTACAGGCTCTCACTTCGAGCCGCTGCAACGATTTTGGCGGTCGCTGGATGGCTTTGATGGCGCATGATGTTTGCTGTTGAGCCTTCCTCAACTAATTTTCCATCGCTTACGATGTATACATAATCGCTCACATACGAAACGACGGCTATGTCATGCGAGATGAACAGCACAGACAAATTCAATTCGTTCCGCAAGTTCATGAGTAAATCAAGTATTTGCGCCTGCACAGTTACATCAAGCGCTGATACTGCTTCATCGCAAATCAATAGTGATGGGCGAGGAGCAAGTGCGCGAGCAATAGCCACACGTTGACGTTGTCCACCAGATAACTGTCGCGCGCGTCGTTTCGCAATTTCTGGAGCAAGTCCCACCATCTCGAGAAGCTCTGGCACTTCACTGGCGCTTCTTCCCGCGACAGAAAGAGCCTGACCCAGGGTTTGTTGCACTGTGAAGAAAGGGTTCAGGGTCGAATAAGGGTCTTGAAAAACCATTTGAATATCTTGTGGGCTGCGACCTTTACGTCCATATGTCAATGGCTTACCGACCAACAAGATGTCACCACTATCTGGAATCTCAAGCCCCGCAATACAGCGAGCAAGCGTGGTCTTTCCGGATCCAGATTCGCCGAGTAACGCAACGATTTCTCCGCTTCCCACTTCAATGTCCGCGGACCTCAATACCTCGCGTCGACCAAAAGATTTATTGAGGTTCCTTACTTGCAATCTTGGCTGTGATCTGCGACTAATGTCGGCGGGACGTACATCTATAGACGGACTTGCGGCAAGCAACATCTTCGTATAATCATGTTGGGGATTTTGGAATATCTGCTGCGTTGTACCCATCTCAACAATAGTGCCGCTTTTCATGACGATGACAATGTCGGCGCGACGCCTAACTATGCCAAGATCGTGACTGATCAATATCAACGTCATTCCACGAGATTCTTGTAATCTGCGAAGCAAATCGAGGATTTCACCTTGCGTGGATGCATCAAGCGCAGATGTGGGTTCATCCGCGATGAACAACTCGGAATCTGCGGCAATTGCTGCCGCAATAGCGACCCGCTGCCGCATGCCACCTGAAAGTTCATGTGGATACTGACCATAAATCCGCTCCGGCAATTGCACTTCTTCAAGTCGGGCCAATACTTCATCCTTGATATCGATTTTGGTTTTGTTGCGAGCTTGAATGGTCCACGCAATTTGCTCGCCGCATGTATGTACCGGACTCAAACTTGTATATGGATCTTGCAGCAGTAGGACAGCATCTTCTCCTAGTGAAATGTTGGGTTTCGCATTGCCTAATGCAATTGTCTTATCTTTGATTGTGATGGAACCAGTCGCTATGACACCTCTCGGAAGTACTCCCGTGACCGCGCGAGCAGTCAGTGTTTTGCCTGAACCGGATTCGCCAATGATTGCTAATGACTTGCCAGACTCGATTTCAAAGTTGATTCCATGTACAAGTGGTCCATTCGGTCCCGCGATGTGCAAATCCTCCACGCGCAGTCCAATGTTCATTGAATTCCCCGCAATTCATTGCGTGAACTCACCCAGTCGCCCATTAAGTTAAGTGACATAGCTACAGCAACGATAAGGATAGATGGCACAAGTACTGCCGCAGGATTATCGAAAATTATGGTGCGGCCATCTGCGATTTGGCGTCCCCAATCGGCGCTGCCAGGGCGAACACCCACACCCAAGTAAGACAATGATGACAATGTCACAAGTGCAACGGACGTATTGAGCAAGAGGTTCGTGAGAATCAAATTCCACACATTGGGGATCACGTGAAAGAATAAGATTCGCCAATGCGGAATAGAAAGCATTTCAGCAGCCTCGACATATGGCAGATTGACTTGTTCTAAAACACCCGAGCGAATGATGCGAATATCGGAAGGACTGAACAACACTACAAGCAATAAAACTGTCATCCAATAACCCGCATCGAAAATTCCCGCGACAACAATTGCGATGAGTAGCACTGGCAACGAGAACAATAAGTCAGCAATTCGACCGATGAATCCATCGACTCCGTGACCGAAATAGCCTGCCATGCCCCCGAATGCGATACCCAGTACCATGGAACCTAATGCAATTGCCACGGGGCCAAGTACCGCTGACATCGCACCTGCAATCGCCAGTAAACCAATGTCTCGACCTAATGCATCGGTTCCCAACAGGTGGCCACTACTACCCGGCGTCAGCAACGCGTCCATAATGCTTTGCTTTGTTGCAGCACCAGTCACAAATGAGCCAACAATCATGGCAATGGCTACCGCCGCCAAGATGACTGCACTTACGATACCAGGAATGGAGATGCGCTTTCTCATTGTGAATCTCGCATGCGAGGATCGAGGAAGCGATAACTGAGGTCTACCGCAATATTTACTACACCAATAACCAACGCGATAAGAATTGTAAGTCCCTGAACCACCGGAATATCTTTGAAGAGCACTGCTTCTTCCATCAGCAATCCAAGACCTGGTAGCGCGAAAACTGTTTCCACCAAAATCGTGCCACCGACTAGATAGGTCAAAAGAAGAGCAGAGCTTGTAACGATTGGAATGCTCGCATTGCGCAACGCAATTAGATATACCTTGCGCGGCTTTAGGCCACGACTAAAAGCAAAGGTCGCATAATCACTTGCAAGTTCTCGAATCATTGCCGCTCGAGTAATACGAATTAAATACGCGGCAAGTCCAAGAGCGAGGGTAATGCTCGGCAAAACCAAGTGATATAGAGTGTTGATTCCGCCGGAACCGATTCCATACACCGGGAAGATTGGTATGTAATAGCCAAAGAGCATCAGTAGCGCGAGGCCAATAGCGAAGCTTGGTGCGCTTAAACCAAAGAGTCCCGCAGCGGTAATGAATTTGTCCGTCGGACGATTTGAGTGGATTGCACTGAGAACGCCAAGTGGAATGGCAGTCGCAACAGCGAACACAAAAGCCAAAATTGTCAGGACCGCAGTCATACCAAGCCTTGCCGAAATAGCCGTTGAGACTGGTTCATTTAATCGAATCGATGTTCCAAAATCACCATGGAGTGCATTAGCTAGCCATGAGAAATACTGGCTGAGAAAGGGTTCATTTAGGTGATACTGCGCTCTGATTTGTGCAATGGCCTCAGGCGTGGCCGGTCGATTACCAATTAAATTCTTGACGAGATCGCCTGGAACTAAATGCATTAATGAAAATGTTAAAAATGAAATGAGAAACAAAATGAGGACAACACTGAGTAGTCGAATGACAAGAAAGCGTGTGAGGCTTTGCGTCCCACTTCGCCTGCTCAATGTTGCCCTACGCTAATCTCTTTCAATTTTTAGGCAACACCAAACAATTGGCTCCCCCACGGTCCAAGTAGTGAATAAGCAGTGAAATCTTTGATAGCAACCTTGCTACCAAACGCAGTGACTGACTGGCCCCACCACAATGGGGCGTTCACAACAGCCGCTGCGTTCACTTGCTCAAGTTGAATCACGAGATCTACTCTCTTTGCTGGGTCTGATTCTGTGCGGGACTTCGCCATGATGGCGTTGGCCTCAGCACTTGAGTAACCGTTTGGATTGCCAGCACCCAATAGATAACTTGAAACTTCAAATGGGTCACCTGTGGTGGAGAAGTACCACATGAATCCAAGCCCGTGCTTGCCATCACCAATGGTGGCCAACCAAGTTTCGATTGGGACTTCTTTGACAGAAATCTTGATACCGATTGTTGCCAGTTTCTCAGCAATGGCTTGAGCGGCCAAACCGAGCTGTGGGCCTGTATTTGGGTACGTCAATTCCGCACTAAAACCGTTCGGAACTGTGGAAGCGGCGAGCGCAGTCTTGGCAGCAGCTAAATCAAACGCGTACTGCTTGACCGTTGCTAACTTTGCCCGAGCGCTATCGGCGCTACCTGTAACGGCTTGGATTGATTCTGGAACAGCAATCGTTGTGGCAACTTCGCCATACTTGTGAAGCAATTTATCAACGATCGCATTCTTATCCACGCTCAACGCGATTGCTTCGCGAACTTTTGGGTCATTAAAAGGCTTGATGCGTTGATCAAACAACAAACCGACATAAGAGAAATCGTTGAAGTTTGCGATACGTTCACCCGATACTTGCTTCCACTGACTTGTTTGATTGAGTGGAACGTTAAGCGCTACATCAATATCTCCCGACTTTGCAGCCAACAAACGAGTGTTTTCGTCCGCAATGAACTTGATAGTGATTTGCTTGACTTTCGGCGTACCGCCCCACCAGTAATCCGAACGAACTAAAGTTACATGTGAATCTGGAACAAACTCGGTTACCTTGTACGGACCGCTACCAAGAACCAAGGAAGTGCTTGTGCCTACTTTGCCACCAGCGGCATTCCATGCAGCCTTCGAGGTAATAAAAGTGGCACCCGCGGTGCTCAAGTTCTTGATGAAAGCTTGGTCAGCCGACTTAGTTTTAATAGTCACTTCGAGATCACCAGTTTTCGCAACTGATGCCAAGTTGGACAAGTACCATGAGATACCCGGTGACAGCTTTGCGTCAGCTGCTTTCTGCAGGCTGTAGACAACATCGTCAGCTGTTACAGGCGCGCCATCCTGGAACTTTGCATTTGCGCGAAGTTTGAAAACATAGGTAGTGGCATCTGGTTGAGTCCATGATTTAGCCAACGCAGGAACGATGGCGCCTTTGGAATCTTCGCCGACTAAACCTTCATAAATGGTTGATGCAACGTAGTAATTCAGGATGCCCGATTCTTGCCCAGGGTACAAGTTCGACAACGAACCTGGAATAGCCACATTGACATTGGCAACTTCCTTTCCACTGTCAACCACACCACCTGCGCCGCCGCTTTGAGACGAGCAAGCCGCCAAAGACAAAACGAGGGTCAGCGCCGCGATAGCGCTCAAAGACCGGCCGATACTTGAGGTTATTTTCATGGTCATCTCTCTTATCTATGTGTGTCTTGAGCGCCCACCTTAGCAACGAAGGAGGGAAAGTTCTCACGAGGCTATAGTAGTTAAGAACCACCCGCAAGAGCGGATATTGCGGTCTTTGTTTAGGAATTAAGACATGTAACAATGCCTAAAATTTTGGAGGTAATAATTTACAATAGAGCATGCTTACGAAGCGGTAACTTAGTTTTTTTTGCTTATCCAAACCAGTCAAGGGGTTAGAAATGGAGGTTCGTGGATATGGACGGCAAC
>DASVIG010000134.1:0-6883 GCA_036382195.1 Candidatus Nanopelagicaceae bacterium | reverse complement strand
CCGAATGTCGGGCAGCGTCAAAGTCAAAGGTCAAGAGATGATTGGCGCCAGTCAAGCAGTGCTGCGCAGGAATCGCGGTAAGGAGGTTGCCTACATCTTCCAGGAGCCGATGACGGCTCTTAACCCGGTGTATTCGATTGGCTTCCAAGTCGTAGAAACCCTCCGAAATCATTTTGAAATGGGGCCGAAGGAAGCGAAAGCGCGCGCGATTGAACTTTTCTCGCTCGTGGATATTCCAGACCCCGCAAAATCCTTTAACAAATATCCGCATCAACTCTCGGGCGGACAGCGCCAGCGCGCCATGATTGCCCAAGCATTGGCCTGCGATCCCGGATTGTTGGTCGCCGATGAACCGACTACCGCCCTCGACGTCACCGTTCAAGCCGAAATTCTCGATCTCATGCGGGGTCTTCGCACCAAACTGAATTCCGCAATCGTTCTCATTACTCACGACATGGGTGTCGTGGCGGATATGGCAGATGAAATTCTGGTCATGAAAGACGGTCTCACTGTCGAACATGGAAGCGCAGATCAAATCTTCAACCGCCCTCAACATCCTTACACTCAGCAACTGTTGGCGGCGGTTCCTAAACTCGGCCAGAGTCCAAAGCGCTCATTGGCCGTTGTTGAAAATCCGAAGCCAGTTCTTTCGCTGACGGATGTCACGATCGAATATCCCAAGCGGGGTCGCATTCCGGCCTTTACGGCGGTAGAGAACTTCACCTTGGAAATTTTTCCTGGTGAAATCGTCGGACTGGTTGGTGAATCCGGCTCAGGTAAGACCACTGTGGGTCGTGCGGCTATCGGGTTGATACCGATTAAATCCGGGAAGATTGAGATTGTCGGCACTGACATCAGCCACGCAAAGGCGAAAGATCTCTTCACTATCCGTCGCCATACGGGGATCGTCTTCCAAGACCCAGCCAGTTCGCTCAATCCCCGCCTTCCTATCGGTGAGAGCATCGGAGAACCCATTTACTTGGCCAAACTTGCAAAAGGCAAAGAACTCGATCACAAAGTAGAAGATCTCCTGAATCAGGTGGAGTTGCCTCGAAGTTATCGTAACCGTTACCCGCATGAACTCTCTGGCGGTCAACGCCAGCGCGTGGGTATTGCGCGGGCATTGGCGCTCACCCCAGATCTCCTGATTGCAGACGAACCCACATCCGCGCTGGATGTATCGGTCCAAGCTCGCTTCCTTGACTTGTTGCAGGAGCTGCAAGAGAAGTTGAAGTTCGCCTGTCTTTTCATCAGCCATGATCTGGCCGTTGTTGACATCTTGGCTCACCGAATTGCCGTGATGCAGAATGGCCGTCTGGTTGAAGTGGGTGACCGCGATGCCATTCTTAAGCATCCACAGGATCCCTATACACAGCGTTTGCTTGCTGCTGTACCAGTTCCTAATCCGGCCGAACAACGTATCCGCAGAGAGGCACGTCTGGCCGCTAAGGCCTAAACCTGCCCAGCACTACCAGATACGTACGCGATCTGCGGGATCCAGCCAGAGCGCATCTTCTTCGGTGACACCGAAGGCATCATAAAACTCATTGAGATTGCGGATTACTTGATTGACGCGGAATTCCGACGGTGAATGCGGGTCTGTCGCCAAGCGGCGTTTGGTTTCCTCGGGCCGCACTTTGGCACGCCATATCTGAGCCCATCCTAAGAAGAGGCGCTGGTAACCAGTGTGGCCTTCCATCTCCACTGCGGTCTGGTCTCGGAGCGAGATTTCGTAGGCCTTATGCGCGATTGTCAGGCCTCCCAAATCGCCAATGTTCTCACCGATCGTAAGGGCGCCGTTGACGTTTGTGTCGGGGGTCTCCTCCGGTTTAAGGGATTGGTACTGATCAATAAGTTGCTTGGATCGTTTCTCAAATTCCACGCGATCGGATTCGCTCCACCAATCATTGAGGTTGCCCTCGCCGTCGTATTTGGCTCCTTGATCGTCGAAGCCGTGGCCGATTTCGTGGCCGATGACAGCCCCTATTCCGCCGTAATTTGCCGCGTCATCTGCCTCCAGATCAAAAAATGGCGGCTGCAAAATCGCGGCCGGAAATACAATCTCATTCATCCCGGGGTTGTAATACGCATTGACGGTCTGCGGGGTGAGGTACCACTCGCTGCGATCGACCGGCTTTCCGATCTTGCCAAATTCAAAGGCGCGGGCAAATCGTGACACTGCTGCCAGATTGGCTATGAGGTTATCCGGGGTGATGTATAGGTTGGTGTAATCGCGCCATTTATCGGGGTAGCCGATTTTTGGCGTGAATTTATTGAGCTTCTCCAGGGCCTTACCTTTTGTCTCTTCGCTCATCCAATCCAAAGCGGTGATATCCACCCGGTATGCCTCTATCAGATTGCCGACAAGCTCCTCCATCCTCGCCTTCGCGCTCGGGGGAAAATGCCTCTCCACATAGAGTTGGCCCACCGCTTCTCCGAGGGAGGCTTCTACCAGCCCCACGCCGCGTTTCCAACGCTCTTTCAACTCGGGAACACCCGAGAGAGTCGTTCCGTAAAATGCAAAATTTTCATTGACGAGGGCGGAGTTGAGATAGGCAGCTGCTCCAGTAAGCACCTGCCAATTCAGCCACGACCTCCATTTTTCCACACTGGCATCAAAGTTCTGAAGCATCTGTCCAAGGCCGGCAAAGAAAGTTGGCTGACGAACTACCGCCGAGACGAGAACTTCTGGGGGAACCTTGGCCCCGTCGTTCCATGCGTTCCAGTCAAATCCTGCGGAGAGTTTTTCAATCTCGGCAAAGGAATATTTATTGTAGGTAAGACTGGCGTCGCGATCGCGCACTTGATCCCAATGATGGCTGGCCAGTTCGGTTTCCAGGGCGAGAATTCGATTGGCATGCGCTTTCCCGTCTGCTAACCCGGCTAGATCGAACATAGTTGCTACGTGCGCCAGGAAGGCCGCGCGGATCGGTGCGAATTCGTCTTCGCGGTAGTACGCCTCATCTGGAAGGCTCAAGCCCGATTGACCGAGGTAAATGATGTTGGTATCGGATTGCTTATGGTCACTCGTGATAAAGCCGTAGAAAAGCCCTCCGAGGCCTTCTTCTTCCAGTTGGCCCAGAAGTCGTAGAAACTCGGACTTAGAAGTCACGGCAGCTATTTTTTCAAGGTCGGCGGAGATTGGCGCAATACCGAGTTCCTCGGCTCGACCCTCATCCATGAAACTGCGATAGAGATCGCCAATTTTCTGGGCCACCGAACCGGCAGGGCGCTCGCCGGTTGCAGTGCTCTCAATGATCGCTCTGACCTGTTTCTCCGATTCATCCCGCAACCACGCAAAGGTGCCATCGGCGGCCCGGTCCGAGGGGATCTGCGCACTTGCCAGCCAGAGTCCATTCATATGTCGAAAAAGATCATCTTGGGGACGTACCGCTGGGTCCATATGGGTCTTGTCGATTCCGCTTTTCACGCTTCTCTATCCTCTCAATGAGCCAGGAACCCAGCGTCATTACAAATTGGATAGTAGTTGAAGTTTCAACTTATCGCGTACACTGGGGGCATGACTAGCCAGAATGCTACTTCGACAGAGCCAAAGTGGCTTAATCCTGCGGAGATGAAAGCATGGCGCAAATATATTGTCACCACGCGCCATCTGCTGGAGGCTTTGGATGCCGATCTTCATGCTCATGATCTGTCTCTCTACGACTACGAGATCCTCGCTCTGCTCAGTGATGCTCCCGATCGCAGGTTGCGTATGAGTGAATTGGCTGATATCGCGCTGCTATCTCGTTCTCGGCTTTCCCACCGGATGAAAGTAATGGAAAGCGCCGGATGGGTGAGACGTGAATCCTGCCCCGAAGACAAGCGCGGCTATTTTGCCGTAATGACCGCCAAGGGATGGAAAGCGATCGTTGCTGCGGCACCTGATCATGTAGAAAGCGTCCGACACCGGTTTATTGATTACCTCTCCAGCGCCGATCAGGAAGTGATTGCGGCGATCTTTGAAAAAGTGGGGGCCCATTTCCATGATGAGTCCACGGAGAAGAATTGAGTAATTTGTAGGATTAAAAAAAGCCCGCCACTTTTGTGGCGGGCTTTTTCAATGTCGTTATTTGGCAGCAACTGCCTTCTTACGACGACGCTTCTTTGGCGCAGCCGCAGGAGCAGCAACAGCCTTCTTAGCAGCAGCTTTCTTACGCTTTGGCGCTGCTTTCTTACGCTTTGGCGCTGCTTTCTTAGCAGCAGCCTTCTTGCGACGCTTTGGTGCTGCTTTCTTAGCAGCGGCTTTCTTACGCTTTGGCGCTGCTTTCTTAGCAGCGGCCTTCTTGCGCTTTGGTGCTGCCTTTTTGACAGCGGCCTTCTTGCGGCGCTTTGGTGCTGCTTTCTTAGCAGCGGCCTTCTTGCGCTTTGGAGCAGATTTCTTAGCTGCAGCCACGTACTTCTCCAATCGGAATGGTCCGATCCGTCACCGGACCTGTTCAGGCATAAGCGTGTCATTGATTGGGGGACAATGCCAGCATTTTGTGCTAATTAATTTAGTGCGTGTCGCGAAATACTTTTTCAATATTTTTGTGCTGTTACGACATTTTTTTCAATGCACATTGGCAATCACATTGGAATCTAATTGTTCGCTTCGCGAATTTTTCGTTCTTGCACGGCATGTTCGTCGGTTTCGACGTCGTAATTGCGAAGTTTTGGAAGCAAACTGGCCAGTAATAGGACCACGAAAACGCAAATTATTCCGCCAGAGGTGACTGAGAACGACAACGAAGTGGCTGAAGCTACGGATGCAGCCCGTAATTGGCCTGCGAGAGGGCCGATAGAGAAGGAGAGCATTTCAATCCCCGCTAATCGACCACGCAGTTGATCCGGGATGGTCTGGTTCCAGATCGCACTACGGAACAGACCGCTGACCATGTCCGAACCCCCTGCCAATGCGAGGAAGAGAAGAACCAAAGGCAGGGAGTGAACCAACCCAGCGCACGCAATTGCCCCACCCCATCCAAGGGCCGAGAAGATAATGGCGTGACCGTGGAATCGATAACTTCTGATCCAGCCACTCGTTAACGTGACCGCAATTGCCCCGACAGTTCCAGCTGCATAGAGGAATCCCAGAGCCCATGGTGCAGCCAAATTATCTGCCCAAAAAGGAAAGAGAGCATTTGGCATTGCGAAGAACATTGCCGCTAGATCAATCAAGTATGTACCCAATAAATCTTGGCGTTGACGCGCATAACGCAGACCATCAAATAATGCTGATAGAGATGGTTTTTCGGCGTCTTCGTTAGGAGGTACTGACCCGACTTTCCAGAGCAGCGCCAATGAAATCAGAAAAGAAATAACATCCGCCAAGTATCCAAACGTGACAGAGAAACTCGAGATGATCACTCCACCAATGGATGGGCCGACTATGACGCCAAATTGCCAGCGAAGACTCATCAACGCGCTGGCCGAAGGCAGGTCAGCATGCTTCACAATTCTGGGCAAGATCGCATTGGCACTTGGTTTCTGTAGCCCATCAACTGCCGCGAACATTCCAGCCACAATGTAAATCAAAATCAGGCTGGGGTGGCCTCGCATCGAGTTCGCTAAAAGGGTGCCAGAGAGAAGGAGTGCGGATGCCTCGGTCGCCCAGACCATTTTCTTTCGATCCACCGCATCAGCAAGGACTCCGCCATAGAGCCCAAATACGATGAGTGGCACGAGTTCAACTGCCCCACTCAAGCCGACCGCCAGGTAGGAATGGGTCATTTGCTTGATCTGAAACGGGATGGATACATATGTAATCATCGAGCCAAGATAGGAAATCAATCCTGAGGACCAGAGGTAGCGGAAGTCCTTGGATTTCTTCAGCGGCCCAAAATCGATGGAGAATTTACTCACTAATGAAAGGTGTGTTCCTGCGCCGGGAAGGCGCCAGTTGCGACATCGCTGGCCCACGATTGAGCGGCTTCCACCATCTCCTTGCGCAAATCCAGATATGCCCTAACAAAACGTGGGGGATTCTTTGTCAATCCCATCAAGTCCGTCCATACAAGAACTTGGGCATCGCACGCACTTCCAGCCCCAATCCCAATCGTTGGAATCGTCAGGGATCTCGTAATTTGACCAGCTAGCTCCCCAGGGATTAGTTCTAGAACAATGGCAAATGCACCAGCATCTTCTAACGATTTGGCGGCTGCGATAATTGCATCACCGTCGTCTCGCCCCTGGACGCGGTACCCACTTAGGAGATGGAGCGACTGCGGGGTGAGCCCCAGATGGCCCATCACGGGAATTCCAGCTCCCACCAATGTCCTCACCTGTTCGAGATGGGGGCCCTCCAGTTTCACTGCATGAGCGCCGGATTCTTTGAAGAAACGGATAGACGTTGCTAGGGCCTGCTGGGCAGAGGATTCGTAAGATCCGAAGGGGAGATCGGCTACAACAAGTGCTCGAGAAGAACCGCGGACAACCGCACGCACCAGCGGGATCATTTCATCCACGGTGACGGGGATGGTGTTCTCATAACCAAGAAAATTATTTCCGGCACTATCTCCGACGAGCAGAACGGGGATACCTGCTTCATCAAATATCGCCGCTGTCATCTCTTCATAGGAAGTGAGCATCGGCCATTTTTCGCCACGGGTCTTGGCTAAGGCGAGATCGCGTAGCGTGATTCGACGATGGATTGCACTGGTGGCAAGCGTTGTCTCCGACATAAAAACCTCCAACCTCAAGGCCTGCGATTCAGGTCCCCGGGTACGGTGAGTTTATCTCCACTTTCACTCGCATGTTTTCTCTCATCCCGGCGGCTAGTAGGCTCGTAACGTGACGACACAGTTGCGCGTAGCACTTGCGCAGATCAACCCCACCGTAGGTGATTTGGTTGGCAACGCTAATCTGATTGCGAAGAATGTTGCCAGAGCAGTTGCCGGCAATG
>DASVIG010000133.1:0-7159 GCA_036382195.1 Candidatus Nanopelagicaceae bacterium | reverse complement strand
CTCCAAAGCACAGCAGGACGCCCTCCTTCCAGGAGTTGAGAACAGGTGGGTGACATTCGTTGCCGCCACCACGGAGAACCCGTCCTTCTCCATCATCTCCCCACTACTCTCCCGCTCCATTGTTCTGACTCTGCGCCCTATCCCCGATGCTGATATCGCAACGCTCATCGACCGGGCTATCACTGACGTCCGAGGTCTCAACGGCGAGGTCACGATTTCGGTGCAGGCAAGAGACTCCCTCGTCAGGCTCGCGGCTGGGGATGCACGCCGAGCGCTCACATATCTTGAAGCAGCAGCCGGGGCTGCCAGCGGTGAGATCACAACCGAAGTCCTGGGCCGGGCCGTAGACCGCGTCATCGAGAACTACGACCGGGGCGGGGATACTCATTACGACGTAGCCAGCGCTTTCATTAAGAGCATACGAGGCTCTGATGTCGATGCCTCCCTGCATTACCTGGCACGGATGCTGGAATCAGGTGAGGACCCACGTTTCATCGCCCGACGCATCATGATCAGTGCCAGTGAGGACATCGGCATCGCCGACCCCGGCGCCCTGGGCCTAACTGTTGCCGCGGCCCAAGCAGTTGCGCTGGTGGGCATGCCCGAGGCGAGAATCATTCTGGCCGAGGCGGTCACCTACCTGGCGTGCGCGCCGAAATCCAACGCTGCCTACCTCGCCATTGAGTCGGCCATTGCCGACCTGCGCTCATCCAAGGGCGGACCCGTACCACCGCATCTGCGGGACGCTCACTCAGGAGCGCTGCGTGATAGCCAAGTAAACGCAGCGCGAGAATCGGCCTCATACATCTACCCACACGAGAGCGCACTGGGAGTTGCGCAACAGCAGTACCTGCCCGACGCCCTCGTGGGCACGCAGTACTACCACCCAACAACCCACGGGTATGAAGCGCGCGTGAAGACCGCTTTGGAGCAGATTCGCAAAATGCTCGGGAAAGCCTAGGAACGGAATGGGAATTCTTTACGAGAAAGTTAATGGAGCGGTTAAGGAGACCAGACTAAATGTCGGACCTTTCAACTGAGATGCGCGGAAGCAATTTCTCCAACCACGCAGGAAGCCACCAATTAGCGGTGCCCCACCACTGCATCAGTGCTGGGACAAGCGCAGATCTAATTACTGTCGCATCAAAAAGTACTGCGGCGGCAAGGCCAACGCCGAATTCCTGGATTATTCGCTGACCACCAAAGACAAAGGCACCAAATACTGCGAACATGATCGTGGCCGCCGCTGTAATAACGCCACCTGTGGCCGCAAGACCACGTCTAACCGCTGTCGAATTATCATGGTAAATAAGCCACTCTTCTTGAATTCGGGAGACCAGAAATACTTCGTAATCCATCGAAAGCCCGAAAAGGATTGCAAAGAGCATGATAGGTAAGAATGCCTCAATTGGTCCGCCCTTAGCACCAAGAATCGGTTCGGCCCATCCCCATTGGAAACCTGCCACGACAACTCCAAATGCGGCTCCGATCGAAAAAATATTCATCACGGCCGCCTTGAGCGGAATGACCAAGCTGCGGAAGAGAACCGTGAGAAGCAAGAAACTTAAAAGCACAACTACGCCAATGAAGACTGGCAACTTGCTAGAAAGTACATTTTCGAAATCTGCAAAAATCGCTACGACTCCACCGACATAGACATGAATTGGCGAACTCGCCATGACATTCGGAATCGTACTGCTTCGCAACCTATTGATCAGATCAGTGGTAGCAACAGACTGAGGCGAACTCTTTGAATAGACAGTGATTATTCCGAGTAAATGATCCGGTGTTATGTAGGCGGGAGTCACCTGCGCGACATCCTTATCAGCTGCGACTTTTACCTCAAGCTGCGTAATCGCGTTTGTATCCGCACCCTTGGGAATTGACGCCACCAACATCAGTGGGCCGCTATACCCTGCGCCAAACCCCTTAGCGAGTAGATCATAGGCAGCGCGCGTCGTCGTGTTCTTCGGATCATTACCGGAATCGGCACTACCAAGGCGGATGCTCAGCGCAGGCACGCAGAGAATGATCAAAATGACAATAGCCGAGATGCTCCAAACAATGGGGCGGCGCTGAATTGCTGCTGACCATCTTGCCCAACCACCGGTCTCAATGTCATGGGTTTGCTTGTGACGACCAGGTATTGAAAGTCGATCAACGCCTTTTCCGACGATGGCGAGCAAGGCGGGCAATAATGTCAACGATGCACTCATTGTTATTAGTACGGCGAGAGACGCCGCAACTGCGACACCGTAAAGGAAACTCACTCGAACCGTAAAAAGGCCAAGCAGTGCAATGCAGACAATGATTCCAGCAAAGAGCACTGCTCGTCCGGAAGTCTTAACAGCCGTCTTCACTGCATGTTCAACCGACATACCGGAGTGGATCCCTTGTCGAAAACGCGTGACAATGAAGAGTGCGTAATCGATTCCTACGCCCAACCCAACAAGGGCGGCAAGGATTGGTGCGAATTGCGCCGTCGAGAATACGTGACTTAGAAGTGCAACCGAAGACGAAGCAATTCCAAGTCCAACAACCGCAACGAGGAGCGGGATTACCGTTGCGACGATGCTTCCAAAAGTTATAAATAGAATTACCGCGGCCGCAAGAAGGGCGATTCCTTCGCTTGAACCTGGCTTGGTCTCGGTTGCTTTTTGAATAGCCGATCCAAGCAGCTCCACCTGCAAGGTGCTTCCAGAGTAACTCTTCGCAGTGTTGATGATGGCTACCACATCCGCTTTACTCATGTCGCGAGTGCTCACATCAAGATGAAGAGTTGAGAACCCAATTTTACCGTCCTTGCTAATAGCACCATTCTGTCCGACAAACGGAGAATCAATTCCAGATACGTGATGCAGTTTGGAAAGTTTGGCCTCAATCGGCGAAATTTCTTGAGAGGTCAGTCGGCCAACCTTCGCCGCGTAGACGATCTGTATGGAATCACCCTTTTGCGCTGGAGCATATTTGGTTAAGAGATCTAGGGCCGTCTTGCTTTCAGTTTTTGGCAGTGTGAACGAATCGCTGTAGGCACTTCCCACTTGCTGGGCAACCCCGGTGATACCCCCTAGAAGAAGGAGCCACAGTAGGACTACCAATTTGCGGTGTTTGAAAGTCCAATTGGCGAGGAAGGACATGCGCACTCCTAATATGTGAGGCTGAGCCGAAAATTTGGCTTACCGAACGGTTGGTAAGTACAGTACGGGGGTGGCCCTCAAAACGCAACATAAAATCCGAAGTTCTGCCTCCACTCGGGATGCCATCTTGGAAACAGCTGCAGAGCTCTTCTCCACCAAGGGATTCGCTGGCACTTCGATGTCAGATCTCGCCGAACACTTGGGGCTGTCTAAGGCTGCGATCTATCACCATTTTGAAAGCAAAGAATCGATTTTTCAGACACTTCTGGAGTCCACGAACGAGGGTTTGGAAAATCTTGTCAGCGAGCATAAGAAACTTCCAACTGACCAATCAGAGACGCGCAAAATCTTGAAGCAGTTTGCCGAATTTTTGTTCTGCCATCGTAGTGTTGTGCGGCTAGCACTCTCTGAGATGCAAGCCGAGGTTAAGGCGCAGGGACCTCAAGGTCACCAGTGCATGCTCCGTCTGCAACAACTTCTTGCCGGAAAGAGGCCGACGGCAGAGAGCAAAATGCGAGCAAAGATCGCAATGGGGATTGTCTTCGTGGGGATTCTTCCCCCCATGCACGAAACTACATCTAAAGAAGAGAACTTAAATCTGGAGCTCTTGGTGGAAATTGCTTCCAACGCACTTGGAATTTCGCAGACCAAAAAATAAACACATCCAATCATCCATAGGAGAAATGTAAATAGCAGTGACCATTATGAGCATCGTATTGGCCTTGATGGTCTTCGCGTCTGCCAGCATAAAACTACGTAAGTCACCACAAGTCATGGAGTTCATGAACCATGTCGGGGTTAAGCCTGATCAGATCAAGATCCTCGCTCTCCTGGAAGCAATGGGGGGCATTGGACTCTTGGTTGGCTTCGCAAGCAAGTTCATCGGGATCGCAGCCGCCGCTGGAATCGCCCTCTATTTCGCAGGGGCGATCGTTGCCCATATCCGCAAGAAAGATAAGTTCAAAGAGTTCGTAACTCCTTCATTTATGATGATTTTTGCGCTTATAACGCTCTGGCTTCAGATCGGATGGCTCGGCGACCGGCAGGGCCTAGGTGGCTCATTCTTTACTTATGAAGGAGGGCACTCTTTCGCCGGATGACCGTCTTAAATTTGAATCCGCTCTTTTCTGCAATCGCTCTGATTGACTTGGAAATTTCACCAATATCGAAGTCATAATTGAAGACGGAGCCATTTGTCCCAATGATGGTGCCCTTCACGTGCCTCATAAGGGTCTTGCCCGTCTGAAAAGAGGACTCACCACTTGCTCCGAAGGAGAAGCCCTTGCTTTTTTCGGTGGTCTTCTCGTAGAGAAAGACGACCTTCTCGTCCTCATCTACCAAGATGGCATTTTCGTAGGCAATCTTCTTCTCCCCCGACCCCACTTTGGCATCCAACAATTCGCAGTTAACGGTGATATCTGACTCACCGCCCCGGACGGGGGAAAGCACCATCGATTCCAACTTCGCGAAGATTTCTTGCACGATCTCATCTTTCATGACCCACTCCCTAGCTCTTAGGAATCGCGGCGATTAATTTCGAACTTGGGCTCTGCACGCCGGTGTATAACGCCACAACACCGATGTAAACCGCTTGTTTGGCTTTGAGTTTCAGAATCGTGCAAGTGAAAACTTTTGCCGTTGTCTTGCAATATGAAAGCAGGGCACCAGGTTTACTAAATGCACTTGCTCGATATCCCAGAATCTTCTTACCAGCAGTAGAGGCGGGGGCCTTCCAGGTAACTCGAACGGATTTGGAGAGAGCCACAATCTTTACTGTTTGTGGGGCAGTCAATTTAGGCTTTGGGCTAATGGCGGCTCCCGCAAGGACTTTGAATCGAGGCGATGACGGGTAACTGGAGCCAAGTGAGGAAACGGTTCTCACCTGGAGGTAATAGGTAGTGCCCAATTTGAGGCCGCCGATTAAACAGCTGCTCGCCGTAACTGAACTTTCCGTGCAATATCCAACATAGGAGCCAGCAGAAATCTCGGGACCCGTGAATACCTCCGCTGTGTACCAGGCGAACTGTCCTGTTCCTAAGGATCCCGATGGTGTCCACTTGACCGTCAAAAGCCCCTTACTGTCGCTTGTTGCACTCACGTTAGAAGGAGGAGAGCCTGCCGCACCAGGAGATATTGGTTTCATTGCACTCGGTGCCCCTGAACCTGCGCTATTACTTGCAATCACGTCAACGTAATAGGCCGTACCTGAAATTAGGCCACCTATGACGCACCCTAAATTGGTTGTTGAACACGAGGCAAAAACGGGCGAAGTCGTCGGGGGTGGGATCGTCCACACTCTGACGGTATATGTGAGTGTCGAATCACCTCCGTCAACAGTGGGCCGATCCCAAGTGACCGCAACTTGATTTGAACCAGCCATTGCCTCTACGTATTGAGGATTAGACGGCGTTGAAGCCGCGACTGATGATGAAATCGGAAGCGCTAACAATGAAGTTGCCATAAGAATGACGAAAACTCTACCTAAGCGACCAGACGGTTGCCGAACGGATCTGACTTGATTCGTCATCTCCGTCACCTCCTTGTAAGTGATGGAAGCGAGAAACATGCGATTTTATGCTACAACTGGGACCCGCATTTGTCTGTAGAACCGGAAAGACTTAGCCCTATTTTCGCTAGTTCGGTAAGGTGACTTGCGTCATCCTTGAAAGATGTCGCGCTGGGGAATTGATGTTTGACGAAGGGAAAGACGGAATTGAGTATTGACGCGGAGAAACAGGGGTCAGATCACTTGGGCGCTGGACCGCTGAGTGGCATCCACGTGCTGGATTTTTCTCGAGTTATGGCTGGCCCATATGCAACCATGATCTTGGGTGATTTAGGCGCTGAGGTAATAAAAATTGAAAACCCCGACACTGGCGACGATACCCGAATGTGGGGACCGCCGTTCATGTCGACCGAAGAGGGTCGCGAAAGTACTTACTTCCTGTCAGTGAATCGGAATAAGCGCAGCCTGACCGTTGACTTGAAAGACCCGAAAGAACGTCCATTCTTGGAACAGTTAGTGCGTTGGGCCGATGTCGTAGTTGAGAACTTTCGACCCGGGGTTATGGATCGACTAGGTCTCGGGGATGATCAATTAGCAGATTTGAATCCCAGCCTCCTCCGCCTATCAATTAGTGGATTTGGAGACGATGGTCCCGATAGCCACCGAGTCGGCTATGACCACATTCTTCAGGCCGAAGGTGGCTTGATGTCCGTCACTGGATCACCCGAAGGTCTCATGACTAAGGTCGGAGTGCCGATTGCCGATATTACGGCGGGGCTTTATGGGGTGATTGGCATATTGGCCGGCTTGATCGAGCGGTCATCCAGCGGACGTGGGCAGAGAGTGTCAACGTCATTATTGGCAGGCCAAATTGGATTACATACTTTTCAAGGCACTCGGTATTTGGTCGCAGGAGAGATTCCTCCGCCATCTGGGAATCAACATCCGACTGTGAGTCCTTATGGAGTCTTCACAACCAAAAACGGTCCTATCGTCATTGCAGTGGGCAATGATGCTATTTGGGGTCGGTTTGCCCCTTTGGTGAACATAGACCCGCTTGTCCCACGCTTTGCAACGAACGATATGCGGATTGAGAACTCTAAGGAGCTTTTCGAATTGCTCAATCAAGCGTTAGCAATCCACACGGTACGCGAATGGTTACTCCGCTTTGAAGCTGTGGGGGTCCCGGCGGGAGAGGTGAAGAAATTCGACGCGGTTTACTCTAGCGAGCAAGTTCGCCAACAGAATCTGGTTTGGACGGTGGAGCATTCCACTCTCGGCAGTATTGAGTTGCCGGGTAGCCCCCTACGTTACAGCCGCAGCAAAGTTGACCTTCGACTTCCCCCACCCACGCTAGGTGAACATTCGGATGAAATCCGTAATGAATTTCGCAGGAATCCCTAGGCCATGGTCATTAGATTGAAGATTACAACCCTGGCCTGGTCGCCGTAATGAGCGCTGCCTTCTTCGTATACCTGAATTTTTCGGATCTCAGGTTCTGTGATGAAATTTTCAC
>DASVIG010000132.1:0-11139 GCA_036382195.1 Candidatus Nanopelagicaceae bacterium | reverse complement strand
CATGCAAATCTCATTCCGTGGCAGCAACTCGGAAAACGAACTGGTGCGAAGTTGTCATGGTTCAACGTTGATGCAAACGGACGGCTAGATCTCTCCGATATTGATTCAGTCATTAAGGAAGGCACAAAGGTAGTTGCACTGACCCATCAATCCAATGTGCTTGGCACTATTAACCCGCTAGATGCCATCGTCGCAAGAGCGCACGACGTTGGCGCTGTAGTCGTACTCGATGCGTGCCAATCGGTTCCGCATATGAAGATTGACGTTAAGTCTCTGGGCGTTGATTTCCTTGCCTTTTCTGGACATAAAAGCGTCGGACCAACCGGCGTGGGTGTGCTTTGGGGTCGTAAGGAATTACTGGACGAACTTCCTCCATTTCTTTTCGGCGGGTCGATGATCGAGAACGTCACCATGACGGATGCCACCTGGGCTCCCGTCCCTCGTAAATTCGAAGCGGGTGTGCCGAACATGGCCCAAGTTGTCGGACTGGGAGCCGCCCTCGAATATCTCGAAGAGATTGGTTTGGAGAATATCCACGAGCATGAGATCTCGTTGGTGGGTCGACTCATTAAAGGTCTCCAAGGCATAGAAGGCGTGAAGATCTTCGGTCCACAAGATCTGAAGATGCGTGGGGGAGTAGTGGCGTTTGCGGTCGAAGGCATTCATCCGCACGATGTTGGCCAGTTCTTGGACAGCCTCGGCATTGCAGTGCGTACTGGCCACCATTGCGCATGGCCTCTCAATAGAAAACTTAGCGTGACAGCGACAGTGCGCGCCTCTGTTTACCTCTATAACGATGAGGCCGACATCGATGCCCTCATTCAAGGAGTGCAGGGAGCAAAGAAATATTTCGGTGATCGATGATGCAACTCGATAATTTGTATCAAGAAGTGATCCTGGATCATTACAAGCGTCCCGAACATAAGGGACTCTCGGTTCTCTCAGACGTGCAAGTTCACCATATCAATCCGAGTTGCGGCGACGAGCTCACTCTTAATCTTTCGCTGGTTGACGGTCGCTTAGTTATGTCTTGGGATGGAGTCGGCTGTTCTATCTCGATGGCCAGCGCTTCAATGATGGCAGGTCTTCTCACTGGGAAGACACCAGATGAAGCCGAGGTGATCTTGGATTCATTCGTCTCGTTGATGCAGAGCAAAGGTACGCAGAGTGGGGATGAAGAAATTTTGGAAGATGCAGTTGCCTTCGCGGGTGTTTCCAAATACCCCGCACGAATTAAGTGCGCGCTACTTTCATGGATGGCTTTTAAGGATGCTGCGGTACAAGTTCAAGGTAAACAGTCACTAGGCTCAGAGAGTTGATTACTGGAGGTAGGGTGCAATGCTTGCAAAGATAGATGATGTAACTGAGGCGATGAAAGATGTCGTCGACCCCGAACTCGGGATCAACGTCGTGGACTTAGGTCTCATCTATGACATCATGGTGGACGAGAGCAATATTGCAATCTTGAATATGACGCTGACCTCGGCTGCTTGCCCCCTTCAGGATGTCATTGAGGATCAGACTCGAGCGGCGCTATCCCAATTGACAACTGATGTGCGGATCAACTGGGTCTGGATGCCGCCATGGGGTCCAGACAAAATTACCGACGATGGTCGCGAGCAATTACGGGCGCTTGGGTTTACCGTTTAACGTATGTCGAATCATGCTGGTTGGATGACTTTTCGTTCGATGATGGCCGATCCGTCGGTTAAGAATCAAAAACTTAAACCTGGCACGGTTCGGCGCATCGGTACCTTCGCTAGGCCATTTAAATGGCAGATAATCTTCTTTCTTATAACGGTGGTTGTTGATGCCGTTCTAGTCATCGCGACCCCATTGCTATTGCGGCAACTTCTGGACAAGGGCGTGTACTTACACAACGGTGGCCTCGTAACTCGGTTGTCAATCTTTGTGGGACTTCTTGCGATTGCAGATGCTCTTATGAGCGTCGTGGGGCGCTGGTTCTCATCGCGCATAGGCGAGGGGCTTATTTACGATCTGAGATCGCAGGTATATTCACACGTGCAGAAGCAGTCCATCGCTTTCTTCACTCGAGCCCAGACTGGCGCTTTGATTTCTCGTATCAACTCAGACGTCATCGGCGCACAACAGGCCTTCACCGCGACCCTTTCTGGCGTAGTTAGCAACGTCGTGAGCCTTGTCCTCGTTACTGGCGCCATGCTTGTCTTATCGTGGCAGATAACTGTTGTTTCCCTTCTTCTATTGCCGCTCTTTCTTCTTCCCACCAAGTGGATAGGCAGAAAACTTCAGGGATTGACTCGTCAGTCATTTCAATTGAATGCGGAAATGTCTAGCACGATGACGGAGCGCTTCAATGTATCGGGGGCAATGCTGGTTGCTTTGTACGGTGAACCCAAAAGGGAGCATGAGTATTTTGCCACCAAAGCACGTCGTGTAGCAGACATGGGAATTTCAATCGCATTGCTTAATCGGATTTTCTTTATCGCGTTGACAAGCGTTGCCGCGATAGCGACTGCTTTTGCATATGACATCGGAGGACATCTCGCGATATCGGGCATCATCACAGTCGGGACATTTATGGCAGTGACGGCTCTTCTTGGGCGTCTCTACGGTCCGCTTACGGCGCTATCAAATGTTCGAGTAGATGTTATGACCGCACTTGTTTCTTTTGAACGGGTCTTTGAAGTACTTGATCTAATACCCATGGTTCAGAACAAAGTGGGTGCCCTTGAATTGCCTTCAGGCAACCCGAGTGTTGAATTCCGCAATGTGGATTTCTCATATCCGAGAGCCGAACAGATATCTCTTGCTTCCCTTGAGTCCGCATCGCGTCCTGAGACTGTGCCAAGCGGGGAAGTACTGCGAGACATTTCCTTTGTCGCCAGACCAGGGACTATGACGGCTCTTGTCGGACCTTCCGGTGCGGGCAAGACAACGATCAGCGCTCTAATTCCCCGTCTCTACGATGTCACTGGAGGGTCACTCCTCGTTGGCGGGGTTGATATCCGCGACCTCACGTTAGAGAGTTTGCGACATTCCATCGGTGTGGTCATGCAAGACGCACATCTCTTTCACGAAACCATCGGTGAGAATCTAAAGTACGCAAAACCTGATGCCACAGAGGCGGAGATGCGAGCAGCCTGTGAAGCAGCTCGTATTTGGTCGCTCATAGAGTCGCTACCGAATGGCTTTGACACGATGGTTGGTGAGCGGGGACATCGTCTTTCGGGCGGCGAGAAACAACGGCTGGCTATTGCAAGGCTTCTTCTCAAAGCTCCTGCAGTTGTAATTTTGGACGAGGCAACTGCTCATCTTGATTCAGAGAATGAAGCCCTGGTTCATGAAGCGCTTAGGGTGGCTTTGCAAGGAAGAACCAGCATTGTTATCGCGCATCGATTGAGCACTGTTATGGAAGCAGATCAGATTCTTGTGTTGGACAAAGGCGCCATTGTTGAGAGAGGAACTCACGAAGAATTGGTGAGTTCAAAAGGCTTATACGCCGAACTTTATGCAAGACAGGATCTAACGAGCGCGTCTCAGGAGTAGTCGTCCGTATATAACGAGGCCTGCGAAAAAGAGCCATTGCAAGGCGTATGCCATGTGCGGCCCGTCCGTAAGCTCGGGCAATTCGACTGGAACTGCTGGAGTCATCGACGGATCCGAGGCCGTTAAGAGGTCAATGTAAAAGTTTTCAGTCTTGATGGTGGTCTTGCTTTGCGCATTCCACTTGCTTATAAGGTTCTTGCTGCCAGGGGAGACGGCGAAGAAGGAACCCTGCGGCAGCGAATTATCTAATCGAACTCGTCCTGTTATTGCTACTGCGGCAGTAGACGTATTGGGCAACTTTGGCGTCGAGGTTGCTTCCTGACCCGGTGCAATCCAGCCGCGGTCCACCCAAAATGTTCGGGCCGCTGAATCAGTAAAGAGTGTTAGCAGGTCAAAGCCGTAGGCACCTTGCGAATATTGGTTTCTTAGCAAGATTTGATGTGAAGAGTCAAATTTTCCGGTAATGGAAACTGTTCGCCATTCTGCAGCAGTTAGATCGTTTCCGATTGCGTCCAAGGTTGTCGGAGGCTGATTGACGTGGGATGCAATAATGAAATTGCGATGATGTCGAGCGACACCACGCGCGTACTGCCAGTGGCTGGCCCAAAGGCACAAGGCAATCAAGAGGATTGCGAAAATGGTGGTTGCAATTGAGTGGGATTCTTTCCCACGCGGGCTAGGGGAGAGTTCTGTTTTTGTCATTTATTACTGCGGCGCCAGGCAGAAGGGTTTCTCGTCCCGCGTTGGCCATTACGACTGCAAAGTAGGGCAATAGCAAGGCTCCTGCTAATGCGACCCATCGAAATGGACTGGGTAGGAAAACGGCGGCCACGAAGCACGCCGTCCGAATCATCATCGATATGAAATATCGTTTCTGGCGAGCGGGCAAATCACTACTGAGGCTCGGTTGAGCAGATGTGATGTCGTGGATTTCCTCGGCCATGCCACAACAGTACGCTCTTCTTTCTAAAGCGGGTCTAATTCGTTCTAGTTGCCTCAAGATTGTAGTTCTGAGGGCATTTTCGGCGTGGAAATTCCTACATACGCTTGAGTAGCCAGTAAGTTCTAGCCATGACTCAACCAATAGCGCTGATAACTGGAGGCAACAGGGGCATCGGCCTAGCCATCGCTCAGGAACTCAAGGCTTCTGGAGTTAACGCGATTATCACCTATCGCACAGGAAATCCTCCGGAGGGTTTTGAGGCAGTGAAGATGGATGTCACGTCCTCAGAGAGTGTCGATGCGGCATTTACCGAAATTGAGACCAAGTACGGCGTCCCGGAAATTATCGTGGCTAACGCAGGGTTTACTCGCGATGCCCTTGTTATGCGGATGAGCGATCAAGATTTTGTTGACGTCGTGGACGCCAACCTTGCCGGTGCCTTTCGGGTTGCCAGACGCGCTACACGCGGACTTCTGAAACTCAAGAGAGGTCGCCTGATTTTTGTGGGTAGCGTCGTCGGAAGCGTTGGATCAGCGGGCCAGGTAAATTACGCCGCTAGCAAGTCCGGATTGGTCGGAATGGCGCGATCTTTTGCTCGTGAACTCGGTAGTCGCGGGATCACGGCAAATGTAATAGCACCTGGCTTTGTCGAAACAGATATGACCGCGGAATTAGAGGAAAAGAGGCGCGCCGAAATCGCCGCATCGGTGCCACTTGGGCGATTCTGCTCGGCCGAAGAAATTGCAACTGTTGTTGGATTTATTGCATCACCGAAGGCGTCGTATATCACCGGCGCATTGATACCCGTAGATGGCGGACTAGGAATGGGACACTGACAAATGGGAATACTCCAAGGCAAAAATATTCTGGTTACAGGCGTCTTGAATGACTCTTCGATCGCCTTTCATGTTGCGCGCCTCGCGCAGGAAGAAGGGGCGACCGTAGTACTAAGTTCGTATGGTCGTGTACGACGCATTACCGAACGTATCGCAAATCGTTTGCCGCAGACGGCCCCTGTGATCGAACTTGATGTAACCAATGATGATGACCTCGCAGCTCTTGCCGAACGAGCAGGTGCATACGTCCCTACCCTCGATGGGGTAGTGCACTCCATCGCTTTTGCGCCAGAAGCTGCCTTAGGCGGCAACTTTCTCAACACGACCTGGCCAGATGTGGCAACAGCGGTTCAAGTTTCCGCGTTCTCATTGAAGGCATTGACGATGGCGGCCCGACCAATGTTCTCTGGCGGAGCATCCGTTGTTGGGTTGGACTTTGACGCTACCGTCGCCTGGCCAAAGTACGACTGGATGGGCGTGGCCAAGGCGGCCCTTGAATCGACAACTCGCTACCTGGCCAGAGACCTTGGCCCTGAAAATGTCCGCGTGAATCTGGTCGCGGCGGGCCCGCTCAGCACGATTGCGGCTAGGTCTATCCCGGGATTCGAATTATTGGGCAATTTATGGGACCAGAGATCAGCTTTGGAGTGGGATTTCAACGATCCAGTTCCTGCAGCCAAAGCCGTGTGCGTCCTTTTATCGGATTGGCTGCCCAAGACAACAGGTGAGGTCATCCACGTCGATGGCGGGGTTCACGCGATTGGTGGCTAAAAAGCCCTCGATTTCCTCCTTTGAGCAGGCTCTAGTACCCTTGCGCCAGACCAGTGGTTTAGCCACTGCAAGTGGAGTCACCGCTCCCACCTTATTCGCTAAGGCGATTGGGTACGTCGAGGTCCAATTTGGCCCTCTCTTGCGGTGCTCGCGTTTGCAGCGATTAGTCACCGGACACCAAATGTCATGGAGGAGTATTTATCAGCACTGAAGCACGCATCAACGATCGCATTCGCGTCCCTCAAGTTCGTCTCATCGGTCCCACCGCTGAACAAATCGGAGTAGTCGATATCGATACCGCTTTGAGAATGGCAGATGAAATCGGTCTTGACCTAGTCGAGATCGCCCCGGATGCCAATCCACCCGTATGCAAGATCATGGATTTCGGAAAATACAAGTACGAGATCGCACAGAAGGCACGGGAAGCGCGACAGAACCAGACCCACATCGTGGTTAAAGAGGTTCGGATGCGACCAAAGATCGAAAGTCACGACTATGAGACCAAGCGGGCTCATATCGAGAAGTTCCTTCGCGGTGGCGACAAGGTGAAGATAACAATGCAATTTCGTGGTCGTGAGCAAACAAGGCCTGAGTTGGGATACCGACTTCTGCAGAAGTTAGCTCAAGATATTAGCGAATTCGGTTTTGTTGAATTTGCGCCCAAGCAAGAAGGTCGAAATATGACCATGGTCCTGGGCCCAACTAAACGAAAGACCGAAGCGGTAGCAGAGCAGAAGGCGGCGCGTAAAGCGAAGGCAGATGCTGTAGCGAAGGAACAAGAAGAGCAGTAGTAATTTCTTTACGAGCACGAACGAGAGGAACGCGAACATGCCAAAGATGAAAACGCACAGTGGCGCAAAGAAGACCTTCCGCGTCACCGGATCTGGGAAGATCATGCACGAGCGAGCTGGCAAGCGCCACCTTCTTGAGCGCAAGTCTTCGCGTCAAACACGCCGTTTAACTAACGATGTAGCGGCCAAGCCAACAACAACTTTTACAGCCAAGCGCATGCTTGGTTTGAAGTAAGGAGCGTCACTTAAATGGCAAGAGTCAAGCGTGGCGTTCATGCCGCAAAGAAGCGTCGTACAACTCTCGAACGTGCCAGTGGATACCGTGGTCAACGATCACGTCTCTATGCAAAGGCAAAAGAGCAACTTACGCACTCCATGGTTTATGCGTTCAATGACCGCAAGGACAAGAAAGGCGATTTCCGCCAACTCTGGATTCAGCGAATCAATGCCGCAAGCCGCGCAAACGGTCTGACCTACAACCGCTTCATCCAAGGGCTTAAAGCCGCAGGTGTTGAAGTAGATCGTCGCGTTCTTTCTGAACTCGCAACCAATGAGCCAGAAACCTTCAAGACCCTTGTTGAAGTTGCCCGCAAGAGCCTCGTTTAACCTCATAAGCTCGATCCAATGATTGAGAGCCTTCATTCGCCGCACATCGCGCGAGTGAAGGCTCTTATTGGTTCACGGGGCAAGAAGGAACGGCGCGAATCAGGGTTGTTTGTTGCCGAGGGAATGCAGTTTCTTCGTGAAGCCGCGAAAATTGGATCATCTCCAAAAATTGAAACTCTTTATCTAACGACGACGGCACGTTTGAAAATTGCAGCAGAGGGCCTTCCTATAAATCACCTAAACACTGTGGATGTGTCGGATTCGGTGATGAGTGCGATGGGGGAGACTGTCACTCCGCAAGGAATTATTGGCCTTTGCGAACTTCCCGAATTGGCATTGAGCGAAATCCATATCGGCTCGGGACGTAAATATATTTATCTACACGAAATACAAGACCCGGGGAACGCGGGCACTATTTTGCGCACTGCTGACGCGACGGGTTTCTCTGGCGTGATCACTTCAGCTAATAGTGTCGATTTGTTCTCCCCAAAAGTCGTTCGAGCCAGCGCAGGATCCTTATGGCATCTTCCGGTTGCTGAGCGGGTGGATTTCGTAGACCTACTATCTGCATGGCCAAATGATTCAATTTTTGCCCTCGAGGTCGAAGCCCAGAAATCACTTCTTGATATTGAATTTGCTGATCCATCGCTTTGGATCTTTGGCAACGAGGCGCGTGGATTGCCGCAATGGAATGACCAACCGCGAGTGTCGTCAATTTCAATACCTATGCCTGGAAATGCTGAAAGCCTTAATCTGGCCGCAGCGGCATCCATTGTCATGTTTTATGTGACGCAACTTCAGCATCACGCCCAGTAGACTCGGCGCCATGGTTTCGGAAAAGGATCTCGACCAATGGGTCGTTGAAGCCGTAACCGCCATATCCGCCGCCAAAGATCTTGATGAACTCAAAAGTGCTCGTCTAGCCCATACGGGTGATAAATCTCCGATTGCCCAGGCAAGCAGGTCTCTCGGGACTGCCCCGGCTGAAGAACGGGCGCGGCTCGGAAAGATGATCGGAGAGGCGCGGAGTGCGGTCTCTGCCGCTTTGGATTCTCAGAAAGAGGCTCTCGAGATCTTGAGGGACGAGAAGGTACTCCTAGAAGAAGTAGTGGATGTGACGCTGACCTCTGCGCGCGGTCATCGAGGCGGGCTTCATCCAATAACTCTTCTTAAGAATGAGATTTGCGATTTCTTTATTGCTCAAGGATATGGAATCGCTGAAGGTCCCGAACTTGAAGCTGAATGGCTCAACTTTGACGCCTTGAATATTCCTGCAGACCATCCGGCACGCACCATGCAAGATACCTTCTTCGTTGAGCCACTCGAAGCCAAGCTTGTATTGCGAACTCATACTTCTCCGGTGCAAATTCGCACGATGCTTGAAAAGAAGCCACCAATTTACGTTATATGCCCGGGTCGGACTTTCCGTGCAGATGAGTTGGATGCAACGCACACCCCGGTCTTTGCTCAAGTGGAGGGCTTGGTAGTCGACCGTGGAATAACCATGGCGCACCTGAAGGGGACTCTCGACTTGTTTGCACGCAAAATGTTCGGCGAGGATTCAGTCACTCGTTTGCGACCTTCTTTCTTTCCGTTTACCGAACCAAGTGCCGAAGTCGACGTTTTCTTCAATGGAAAATGGATTGAATGGGGTGGGTGCGGAATGGTCAATCCACGAGTCTTGGCGGCTTGTGGAATCGACGCATCCGAATTCAGTGGTTTTGCATTCGGCATGGGACTTGAACGCACTCTCATCGTGCGTCACGGAATCACCGATATGCGCGAAATCGTCGAAGGCGATTTGCGGTTCAGTCGAGCATTTGGAATAGGTCTCTGATGCGCGTCCCTCTGTCCTGGATTCGGGAGTATGCCGACATTCCTTCAGCGATGACCGCCGAAGAAGTTGGAGAGGCGCTGGTTCGAGTTGGCTTTGAAGTCGAAGAAATCGAATATCAAGGTTTAGAGGTGACCGGACCACTTGTTGTCGGCCGAGTTATCAAGATAGAGGAAATCACAGAGTTCAAAAAACCAATTCGATGGGTTGAATTGGACTGCGCCGAACCAGAGACTCGTTTTGTCATTTGCGGAGCCAACAATTTCGTAGTCGGGGATTTGGTCGTAGTCGCTCTTCCAGGATCGTCTCTGCCGGGCGGCTTCGCGATTAGCCAGCGCGAGACATATGGAAAAGTCAGCAACGGAATGATCTGCTCTTCTCGAGAATTGGGACTCAGCGAAGATCACTCGGGGATCATGGTGCTGCCATTGAATTGTGCCGAGCCGGGTGCTGATGCCCATCAATTGCTAGAGATTCATGATGTGATTTTTGATATCGCCATTAATCCCGATCGGGGTTATGCCCTCTCCTTGCGCGGTATTGCTCGAGAGGTGGCCACGTCCATTGGCGTCAAATACTCCGATCCCGTTCATTCAATAAGTACTGAAAACTTTCCTAAGACGAGTAAGGGTATTACACCAAAAATTGAGGAAGGCGCATCAGTTATTTACATCCGTACGCTGGATAAATTTGATCCGCTGGCACAGTCCCCGTTGTGGATGCGAAGAAGAATTGAGAAGTGCGGTATGCGCTCCATTTCTCTTGCGGTCGACGTCACCAACTACGTGATGCTAGAACTTGGCCAACCCCTTCACGCGTTTGATCGTCAACAGATTAAGGGCACCTTGCACATCCGAAGAGCCGGCAAGACAACCACTTTCACGACTTTGGATGGTCAAGAACGATCTTTGTCGCGCGAGGACTTGCTCGTTGCCGATGACGAACGAGCGCTTGCTCTAGCCGGAACAATGGGTGGAGCAAACTCCGAGGTGGGAATTAACACAACTTCACTGGCCATCGAAGCCGCAAGGTTCGATCCGATTTCGATTGCTAAAAATGCACGCAGGCACAAACTTTCCACTGAGGCCTCGCGTAGATTTGAACGGGGAGTGGACCCTTCGTTGGCTGAATTCGCTTCGGCGCGTGCGGCAAACCTTCTCATCGAATTTGGAAGTGCCGAACACGTGGACTCGCAGTTCGACGGCGAACCGAGGTATTCATCGATTGTAGATTTTGACCCTGCATATGTAGCCACGTTGACTGGCGCCGACATCTCTCTTGCGCAGGTGCGCGAGAAGTTACTTCTTATTGGTTGCGACATAGAAGAAAAGAACGAATCGCTGTGGCGCATCGATCCGCCATCTTGGCGTAACGATCTGCAATCACCAGCTGATTTCGTCGAGGAAGTCGCACGCATGGTTGGTTACGATGCCATTCCTTCAATATTGCCGCCACATCCCGTGAGCCCTGGCCTAACCAATTTTCAACGGCGACTGCGCACCCTTTCACAACTTCTCGCAGACAAGGGGTTGGTTGAAGTTCAAACCTATCCTTTTGTTTCCGAGTCGACGCTAAAAGTTATGGGTTACACCGGGGACAGGGCGCGGGCATTCAGAATTATTAATCCAATGTCTGAAGATGCCCCACTTTTGCGAACGCATCTCATTCCCGGTCTTATCCAGTCAGCTGTTTTAAATTTAAGCCGTGGCGCTCGGGACTTTGGTCTCTTTGAGGTTGGTTCTATTTTTCGAAATGCATCTGACCCGAATGCTATTGAGAATCCGCCGACCGATAAGCGACCGCCTCAGAAAGTAATCGATGAAATCTACG
>DASVIG010000131.1:0-10018 GCA_036382195.1 Candidatus Nanopelagicaceae bacterium | reverse complement strand
AGTTTGCTTGAGGACTAACACTTTCTAGAATATTCACTTGGTCACATTAGAAAGGTCCTTTATTGCTTGGATCACATTTCGATCTTTGATTATTGCTTGCGTCACATTACATTTTTTGGCTATCGCGCAGGTCACATGAAGTAGACAATCTAGAAGTCGTTAGGAAAATTCGAAAAGCCTTAATGCATTACAAATCCACCATCAACGGGAATCGTTGCCCCCGTTACATAAGAAGAAGCATCACTAACTAACCAAATCAATGTTGCTGCCAATTCCACTGGAACACCAAGCCGTCCAGCAGGCGTGAGCGCTTTTATCAATTCAACTGTTTCCGTTGGAATGTGATCTGACATCTCTGAAGGAAAGAATCCCGGTGCTAGCGCATTTACTCGTATACCTTTGCGACCAGTCCACTGACTCGCCAAATCTCGAGTTAAACCTATCAATCCAGCTTTGCTTGAAGCATAGGCCGCTTGCGGCAGACCTCCAGGTCTTAGACCTAGAACGCTAGAGATATTCACAATGGCCCCACCATTCGATGCGGCTCGCGCGAATGCCTGCGCCATCCAATAAGCCCCCATCAAATTCACGTCGATGACTTGTCGAAATTGATCGGGGGTCTCATGCATCGCCGGCACCGCTGTGCCCACGCCAGCATTATTCACCAAGATGTCTACATGACCAAAAGTTTCCATCGCTTGTGCAATCAAAGCCGAGCAATCCTCTGGCTTGGAAACGTCAGTTGCTCTGGCGACATATCGTCGGCCCAGTGATTCAACAATGGCTCCTGTGTCATTTAAACGGTCTAGTCGTCGCGCACCTAGAACCAGATCCGCACCCGCTTCAGCGAGCGCCGTAGCAAAAGCAACTCCGAGCCCGGAGGATGTTCCGGTAACCACGGCCACCTTCCCATCCAAACGGAAGCGATCAAGAATGCTCATGTTCACTCTCCAATTCTTCAAGGAATGTGCGTACGGTACTCCTATGGACTTCAATCTCAGCGAAAAAGCCAAGGAATATCTTTACCTACTCCGCGCATTCATGGATTCAGAAGTATTTCCAGCCGAGAGCATCTACCACCAACAACGTCACGAGTTTGCCAAGGCTGGAACGCCGCATTTACCGCCGCCAATTGTGGAAAGCCTAAAAGTTTCTGCCCGCTCTAGGGGACTATGGAATCTTTTTTTGCCAAGTGCACTTGATCCAACGCACGGTTTAACGGTCACCGACTACGCGTCTCTCGCTGAGTTGACAGGATGGTCACCAGAGTTGGCACCAGAGGCCATTAATTGTGCCGCTCCTGATACCGGAAATATGGAAGTGCTCCATTTATTTGGAACACCCAATCAAAAGCATCAATGGTTAGAACCATTACTGGAAGGCGTAATTCGATCTGGATTCGCCATGACTGAGCCTGGGGTTGCGTCTAGCGATGCTCGAAATATTAACACCAGCATCGCGCGCGATGGAGATCATTACGTAATAAATGGAAGAAAATGGTGGACTACTGGTGCCATGGATCCAAGGTGCAAAATTTTGATTGTTATGGGCAAAACTGATCCTGATGCTGACACATATCACCAACAGTCGATGATCTTAGTTCCCATGGATACGCCTGGAGTTGAAGTAATTCGCACTGTCAGCGTCTTTGGTTATGTTGACCAACATGGTCACGCCGAAATTGCCTTTACCAACGTTCGCGTTCCGGTGGAAAACCTAATCGGTGAGGAAGGTTCTGGTTTTGCTATTGCCCAAGCTCGGCTTGGTCCAGGTCGTGTACATCATTGCATGCGGGCAATTGGAACGGCGGAGCGTGCTCTGTCACTAATGATTGAGCGTTCTCTGGAACGTGTGACTTTCGGAAAAGAATTGGCACGTCAAGGTGTCATCCAAGAGTGGATTGCACATTCTCGAATTGATGTCGATCAGGCTCGTTTACTAGTTCTCAAGACAGCTTGGTTAATTGACACTGTCGGCGCAAAACACGCCCGAAAGGAGATTGCCGCAATCAAAGTAGCGGTCCCGCAGATGGCACAAAAAGTCGTTGATCGAGCAATCCAAACCTATGGTGGTGCGGGGGTTAGCCAAGACACCCCTTTGGCTGCAATGTATGCCGGAATTCGAGCTCTGCGCATCGCTGATGGGCCGGATGAAGTTCACTTGCGGGACATTGCTCGGTTAGAACTGAAAGAGCATTTCAAGAAAACCACATGAGCGTTGAACTCTCTTCAATCCGTCCGGAAGATTCTTTCAACATAGAAGCGGTCCATGCTTGGCTTTCGGAGCGAATTTCAGGACTCGACGATATGCCGATCGTGGAGCAATTTCGATCGGGTGCTTCAAATCTCACCTACTTACTGAGGTATTCGGATCGTGATCTGGTGCTTCGACGTCCACCCGTAGGAAAGAAAGCCGTCTCAGCGCATGACATGAAGAGGGAGGTTTTGATTCAACGGAGGCTGCGTCCCCATTTCCCACTCGTCCCAAAGGTGATTGCATTTTGTGAAGATCCGAAAATCATGGATTCGGATTTTTATATTATGGATCGCATTAAGGGGGTAATACTTCGGCGCGATGTTCCGAACAGTGTTACCTTGACAATCGAGAAGACTATTGCGCTGGGTCAGAAAGTTATTGATGGCCTCGTGCAACTTCATCAAGTCGATGCCAGAGTTCTAGGCGAGTTAAATAAAGGTCCCGGATATGTTTCTAGACAAGTTGAAGGTTGGTCCAGGCGTTATCGTGCGGCTATGACCGATGACGTGCCAATGGGTGAGGAACTAATGTCTTGGTTGGCAACTCACCAACCACCAGATTCTGCTTCCTGCATCATTCATGGTGACTGGCGCTTAGACAACCTGGTACTAGATCTCTCGGAATGGCCGAGATTAGTGGGCGTCCTAGATTGGGAGTTAGCAACCGTTGGAGACCCACTGATGGACTTGGGGTCAGCACTGGCTTACTGGATCGATAGAAATGACGAACCTGCGTACGCAGCCCTTCGACGACAGCCAAGCAATCTTCCCGGAATGCCCACTCGCAAAGAATTTGTTAGGCGATATCTCAGTCAGTCCACCTTGGAGTGTTCAGACTTCACCTTTTATGAAGCATTTGGACTATTCCGTCTAACGGTTATCTTGCAACAAATATGGTTCCGGTATCGCGCGGGCCAAACCACGAATCCCGCCTTCGCACAATTTGGTCCGGCAGTCCATGTGCTCCTTAACCGAGCCATGGAACTAATGTAATGCGAGCCGCGCGGATTCTAATATCCAGCAGAGAATTTCGGCTGGTTGATATCCCGGTGCCCTCACCAGGATTAGGTCAAGTCCGTATAGATGTGAGAGCCGCTGGAGTATGCCTGTCGGATGTGCACTTGCTGACAGGAGTTATTACGCCTGCATACCTCATAGGCGATGAAGTTACGTTGGGTCATGAGATTGCCGGAGTGATTGAGGAAATTGGGGAATCCGTCGAAGACTGGTCCGTTGGAGATCGCGTAATCGTATGCGCCGGAGTGCGCGATGAAAATAATCGAGTAACCACGTTGGGCTTCGATTACGATGGAGGGTTCGCCGAATTCATCGTTACCGATATTTCAACATTAGTTAAAATTCCAGATAACTTAGGATTCGAAGAGGCGTGCATCATCCCGGATGCAGTATCCACCCCCTGGGCCGCAATTACACAAACCGCCCAAGTCAAAGAAGGTGAATCCGTTGCAGTTTTTGGAATCGGCGGTTTAGGAATTCATGCGGTTCAACTGCTCAGAATAATTGGAGCCTCTCCAATCATCGCCGTTGATCCAATTCCCGAAGCACGAACGCGAGCCCTCTCTGTTGGTGCTGATTTTGCTTTTGATCCTGAAGATCCAAAATTTTTAGAGCAGGCAACAGGAGTAACGGTAGGTGTAGGAGTAGATGCAGCTTTTGATTTCGCGGGATCTGGTTCAGCAAGGAACCAGGCACTGCGTATGCTCACAGAGGGTGGGCGCCTTGTCATTGTTGGATTGGCCAATGAATCCATTGTTATCCCCAATGACATTGCTTTCGCATACAAACGCAGTCAGGTCCTTGGCCACTATGGTTCCGAGCGCTTTCACACTCAACAACTCGTTGATTTGATTCGGGATGGCCGACTTGATTTATCAGCTTCTATTTCAGAAATGATGTCGCTCGAGAATATCCGAGATGCGCTAGATCAGTTGGAGAACAAAACCAATAATCCGATTCGAATCGTCATCAAACCATCTATTTAGTACATGATTTGCCAACAAAGTAGACGGTATCTGATGTAGGCTAGGCGTACACGGGAGTTCGGTACCACCGGACTGAGAGGAAGACTCCGTAGTCTTCGACCGTCTTAACCTGATCTGGGTAATGCCAGCGCAGGGAGACCACTCTTAACCGTGCCTCTTCTACCAAGATTGGGCATTTGAATAATGAAATTCTCGCGCAAAACTCTGGCTGGATTTGCTCTCATACTCACCGTCGGGCTGGTCCTTCTCTTCATAAACCTTTCTGGAAATAGCAAACCAAGGGACGTCACACTCGTTACCCATGACTCATTCGTCATGAGTAAAGCCCTCATATCCGATTTCAACAAAACAACTGGCTATAACCTCAAATTGCTTAAAGCCGGAGATGCAGGCAGCCTCACAAATCGTCTCATCCTTACGAGAAAGACTCCAATCGGCGACGCTGTATTTGGAATTGATAACACTTTTGCTGGAGTAGCGACCAGCAATGACATCATTGATGGATCATTGAACCCAACTGACTTCGGCGATGTCTGCTTTAACTACGACAAGATCTGGTTTGCCCAACATAAAATTCCAGCTCCTATATCAGTGAGAGATTTAGCCCTATCTAAATACAAAGGGCTTACCGTGATTGAAAATCCCAATCTCTCATCGACAGGTCTGTCTTTCCTCGCCGCGAGCGTTGATAAATTCGGCGCCTCAGGTTGGCAGCCATATTGGCAATCATTAAAAGACAATGGCATCAAAGTCGATAACGGCTGGGAAGCCGCTTACTTCACAGACTTCTCTGGCTCCAGCGGCAAAGGGGCTTTCCCAATCGTCCTAAGTTACGCCTCATCTCCAGCTGACGAGGTTCGTGCCAACGGTCAATCGCAAACTGCCAGTCTCTTGGATGGATGCTTCCGACAGACTGAGTACGTCGGCGTTCTCAAGAATGCCAAGAACCCCGCAGGTGCTGCCGCAGTGGTGAAGTACCTTCTCAGCCCCAAATTCCAAGCAACATTCCCCGATGCCATGTATATGTACCCAAGTGTGGCAGGTACCCCTATTCCCGCTGCCTGGAGCAAATTCACCCAGATCGCTACACATACCTTCGGCGACACATTGAACTTCAATGCCAACCGAAAATCATGGCTAACAAAGTGGTCAGCCATCTTTGGTTAAAAGACGGAGTCAAGCGGCCATATGGGCAGTGCCTATTATTTTTTTCGGGGTGCTGTTCTATTGGCCGCTTGGCAAAATCTTGTCGCTAGGTTTCACCAGTCACTTGCTTAGCACGGTAGCCACACAGAGAAACGCTTCATTGGTCTGGTTCACTGTCTGGCAGGCCGCACTTTCAGCCGGATTGAGTCTGCTCTTCGGGATCCCCGGTGCCTATGTGCTCTACCATCGCTCTTTTCCTGGGCAAAAATTCCTTCGTGCTCTTATAACAGTTCCATTTATCCTGCCGACCATAGTTGTGGCTATCGGTTTTACTGCATTCCGACAGTTACCGATCATATCTGCGCTTCTTATGGGTCACTCTGGGATTCCGGTAATCATCTGTGCCAACATCTTCATGAACTACTCGCTTGCAGTTCGAATAGTCGGTGGGGTCTGGACAACACTGGATGGAGCGATCGAAGATGCTGCTGCACTTGACGGTGCAGGACGACTACGAACGCTCAAGAGCATTACGTTGCCGCAACTCTCAAACTCAATCGCCTCTGCTGGCGCCCTAATCTTTCTCTATTGTGCAGCCAACTTCGGAATTGTTCTTGTCCTCGGCGGGGCATCTACCAGGACGATAGAGACGGAGATCTACGTTGCCACTACTCAGTATTTGGACCTGCAAAGGACATCCGGATTGGTGTTGGTTCAGACGGTTCTTACTGTCATTGCCTTTGTCGTCGCGCAGCGTTTCTCCAAAGGCCATATGGGGTTTGGTTCCACCACATCGTTAGAGGCACGATCAAGGATTGACTTGCGCGATCTGCCCGCCATCGCCCTCACCGCTATATTCGTCGGCGGATTGATTGTCGTTCCTATATCAACCGTGATGATTCGAGCTTTTCAGGTAGATAGCAATTTCACATTCCTCAATTTCACAAATCTCGCGGGGCATGGAGCTAGGGACTTACTCGCGATTTCGGTTGGCCAAGCCACGCTCAATACATTTCGGAATGCGATAATCACAGTGGCACTGAGCATCTCCGTAGGAGTGGTTGTTAGTTACTTGATTTCACGCTCGGCATTAAAGCGAAAATCGAGGTCATTCCAGAGAGCAATGGACATTGTCTTCCAAATGCCGGTTGGAATATCAAGTGTGGTACTTGGAATCGGATATCTCGTCTGTTTTAGTGGGGGGCTCTTCCCACTCAGATCGAGTTGGCTTGTCACACCCATCGCCCAATCTCTCCTGACTATCCCACTGGTGATTCGATTGATTTATCCCTCGCTAATGACAATCGACGAGGAATTACTCGAAAGCGCAGAGACTGAATCTGCTGATCCGAGTCAAATATGGTGGCTAATCGAAATCCCGATCATCCGTGATGTTGTTGTGATTGCCACGGGATATGCGGCTATTGTTTCAATAGGCGAGTTTGGGGCAGCAAATTTCCTCGCTTACGGCGACCAGGGAACTCTGCCAACCGTTTTGTACCAATTGATTTCACGACCAGGGGCTCAGAACTACGGGATGGCAATGGCGACGAGCTCCTTACTCATTGCCCTTGCTCTTGTAGTGGTCTACGCCTTAAGTGCTTTAGATCGAGAGAAAGGCTAAAACCAGCGTCCTAAGCGCCTTCTAGGCGGAGTTGAAGATCCGACCTGGTGTCTACATCTGTGCCCTTTGCCAACTCCCCAAGTTCCACATATTGGACATCTGACCTGCTGGCAAGGTAATTCCGCGCGCCGACATCGCCCACCGCGCTCGCGATAACTCCTTGCCAGTGCTTTCGAGAAAACTTCACCGGGTGTCCGGGCTTTCCACTATAGGTACCAACGACCAATTCTCCCGGCTCCAGCAAAATCCTCTTCGCCGCCTGTGCATTCAGCCCTGGCAAATCCACCAGAGAAACCACCACACCTTCTACCTCTGGCAGAGATGAAAGATGCGAAAGACCAATTCGTAGAGAACTACCCATCCCCTCATTCCACTCTTCATTGACAATCACCTTTGCTCCGGCAACCTCACCAACCCAAGCACCTAGAACTACATAAACTTCAGTGCACCCTGCTTTCTTAAAAAGCGATACCGCACGATCAATTAATCGTTCACCATCTATCTCTACAATCGCTTTTGGCATACCCATACGAGAACCTTCTCCGGCTGCCAAAATTAGTGCAACTATCAAGTGCACTCATCCTCTCCTAATTCTTGTCAAATCCTCTTTGCTACACTTTAGAACATGAACTGTAATCTGCCTATCTATTTGAATATCTACTTCAAATAGGCATATGCGCGAAATCATTGATGAAATTGAACCCTGGTTCAAAAGTGGTGAACCCTTTGCACTCGCGACCGTAACAAGAACGTGGAGTTCTGTCCCTCGTCCCGTAGGCGCGGCTATGGCGGTCTCTCAATCCGGTGAAGTAATAGGCAGCGTATCTGGAGGTTGCGTCGAGGGCGCCATATATGAAGTGGCATTAGAAGTATTGAAGACCGGCGATCCACAGAGTGTTACATATGGCGTGAGTGATGACAACGCCTTTGAAGTCGGATTGACTTGCGGTGGAACTATTGAATTATTTATACAGATCGTTGATCAAAGGACTTTTCCCAATTTTGAATTCGTTGTGGATGCAATTCGAGGGGATAGACCGATTGCGGTCGCTACCTTGATCCACGGAAACGATTCGATCGGATCCCGCGTAATTCTTGATAGCAAAGAGGTTCAAGGAACTCTCAATTCACCTGGACTTGACCACTCAGTCGTAGAAGATGGGCGGGGACTTTTGGAGCAAGGAAGAACGAGAACTATACGACTGGGCCC
The DNA here is from genome assembly GCA_036382195.1 of Candidatus Nanopelagicaceae bacterium. Classification (GTDB taxonomy): domain Bacteria; phylum Actinomycetota; class Actinomycetes; order Nanopelagicales; family Nanopelagicaceae; genus QYPT01. The sequence continues at coordinate 1,780 of DASVIG010000131.1, read as the reverse complement.
TAACGGTGAACGGCGAATGGACCAACTCTCAATTTTCATAGAGTCGTATGCTCCAGCCCCAAAGTTGATCGTATTCGGAGCAATCGATTTTGCGGCGGCCGTCGCGCGAATTGGAAAATTCTTGGGTTATCACGTCACTGTTTGCGATGCTCGTCCTCTTTTTGCCACCAAAAAGAGATTTCCAGACGCCGATGAAATTATTGTTGACTGGCCTCACAAATATCTGCCCACAATTGAGGTGGACGAGCGCACCGTAATATGTGTGCTCACACACGACCCCAAGTTCGACGTTCCAGTGTTGGAGATTGCGCTGCGTACAAATGCCGCCTACATAGGGGCGATGGGCAGTCGAAAGACTCATGATGATCGGCTACGGCGTCTGCGTGAGATCGGAATGTCCGAAACTGAATTATCACGCCTCCGATCCCCCATCGGATTGGACCTCGGTGCTCGTACTCCCGAGGAGACTGCCGTATCTATTGCTGCAGAAATAATCTCTAACTTAGTCGGAGGCACCAACCAATCTCTCTCCAAGAGAAGAGAGCCGATACACAAAACCTCTCTAGCCAGCGAGAGCGAAGCAGCGCCTTAAGACATGTAGAAATATCTAGTCAGCTTGGAAACGGCAACCAACGTGCGGTTGATCCAGCCAGACCTCTGCCTAGATTGACGAGGGCAAAACCAGAAGAATAGGCAACTTCTATCGCTACTGACGTTCTTGCTGCTGCTCGCAGCCGAACCCATCGAACACCTACTAGGCGATCAGGGCCTCATGGTGTTAACCCGGATCCTTGGTCTGCTATTGCTGGCGATTGCAGTCTCCACTGTTATGTCAGGACTGCAATCAGCATTTCCCGGTCTCTAAGTTTTACAGAGGAGTCGCCCTATAAGCCGGATCCTGTTCTTCTTGCGAAGAGATCACCATCCATCTAGTTCCGTAATTGCTTACGGAATCAAGCGACCTACCCGATAGCTCGAACGAGCAGTTCTCAAACGCTATCTGTCTGGTCTTGCTCCAGGTGGGGTTTACCTAGCCACATACGTCGCCGTACATGCTGGTGGTCTCTTACACCACCGTTTCACCCTTACTTGTTATTGCTAACAAGCGGTTTATTTTCTGTGGCACTGATCCCGCGGATCGCTCCGGGTGGGCGTTACCCACCACCTTGCTCTCTGGAGTCCGGACTTTCCTCGGTGTATTACTACAACGCGGTGATCCGGGCGACTCATCTGTTGAACCCTAGGGTACGGGAAAAATCAAGTCAGCGGGATTTCTTCTTCTTTTTCTCTTCTTCTTCCTCCTCGTAATATTCATCGTCCTCCTTGTGGTGCAGCGCGACCTCCAAGAATTGAGTAGAGCGAAGGATGATCAGAATGATTATGGCGAATCCCACTCCGACAATCTGGAATCCGAGTCCGACGGTGCAACCGACAGCCGCAGTTGCAAAAATCGTCGCCGCGGTGGTTACGCCTTGAATCCCCGCACGCTTATCCGTGAAAATGAGACCGGCGCCCAGAAAACCGATTCCAGTAATGATCGCATGCATCGCCCTGGTCGGATCGCCGTACTTGGCGTTGATGTCGAGAATCGAACCAATGGCAACAACGGCTGCCCCCGAAGCGCCGACTAGTGCCATCGTGCGAGGACCAGCCGACTTTCCTGCTCGGTCGCGCTCCCATCCGATTATGGAACCCAGGATGGCAGCAATTCCAGTATCGATAATTACCGACAACTGCTGCCACAAGTTGATTGCGTGAATATTAATCATGCCGAAATTGT
>DASVIG010000130.1:0-12214 GCA_036382195.1 Candidatus Nanopelagicaceae bacterium | reverse complement strand
CTTGGCGTACTCCTCAACCAGGGTGATCTGTTTCTCGGTGCGACCGGTGAGTTTCAAATACTTCAGCGTCTCTTCATCGATGGGGAAGATCGCGCAGGTGGAGCCGTACTCCGGACTCATATTTCCAATCGTCGCACGATTGGCCATTGGCACAGAGACAACTCCGGGGCCATAGAACTCTACGAATTTTCCAACCACGCCATGCTTGCGGAGCATTTCAGTAATGGTCAAGGCGAGGTCTGTTGCTGTGGTACCAACTGGGAGTCGACCGTTGAGTTTGAAACCAACCACCCGTGGGATAAGCATCGATACAGGCTGGCCAAGGAGAGCAGCCTCGCATTCAATTCCACCGGCTCCCCAACCCAGAACACCCAGCCCATTGACCATGGTGGTGTGGGAATCCGTGCCAATAACCGTGTCGGGGTAGGCGCGAAACACACCATCTACCGTGCGGGTCATGACGACGCGGGCCAAGAACTCGATATTTACTTGATGCACAATTCCAGTACCTGGCGGTACTACTTTGAATTCATTAAATGCGCCTTGACCCCACCGCAGAAAGCGGTACCGCTCACGGTTGCGTTCATATTCAATATCAGTGTTCTGCTCAAAAGAGGTTTGGGTTCCGAAGAAATCGGCAATAACCGAGTGGTCGATGACCAATTCAGCAGGGGCCAGAGGGTTCACCTTTGCGGGATCTCCCCCTAATTCAACGATCGCCTCGCGCATGGTCGCCAGATCGACGATGCAGGGCACCCCGGTGAAATCTTGCATGATCACTCGGGCTGGGGTGAATTGAATCTCAGTACTCGGCTCTGCCGTTGGGTCCCAGTTGGCCAGAGAGCGAATCTGCTCTGCCGTGACATTGGCCCCATCTTCGGTGCGAAGGAGGTTCTCTAAGAGGATCTTCAAACTAAAAGGCAGGGATTGCGCACCTGCTATCTCTGAAATATCGAAGATTTCGTAACTCTCCCCTGAGACGGTGAGGTTCCGCTTGGCGTTAAAGGAATTCATGCTCATCTTGCCCCCAACTAAAATTATCTTGACATCAAGATACCTTACTTCACCCCTTTTGGAAAGGCGTGAAGTAGGCGACACACTCGACGTGGTGAGTCATCGGAAAGAGATCATAGGCTCGCAACTGCGCTAATTCGAATCCGTTCTCCTCCAAATAGACGCTGTCTCGGGCCAGGGCCGCGGGATCGCAGGCGACGTAGACGATGGCGCGCGGAGCCAGAGCGGTGATTTTCACAATGACATCTCGCCCAGCTCCATCGCGCGGAGGGTCCAGCACAACGACCTGGGCCCGATCCACCTTTGCCAGCAATCGAGAGACATCGCCAGAGTGAATCCGCACGTTGGGAAAATCGGCAAAGTTGCGGCGGGCATCGGAAATTGCCGACGAACTCGATTCGATCAGTTCGATACTTCCTTCTGGGCCAACCAGATCGATGAGCGCCGCGGCAAAGAGGCCAACTCCACCATAGAGGTCAAGTACATCATCGCCTTCACGGACAAATTCACGTACGGCACTCGACAAGACTTCCGGAGCAATTTCATGGCTCTGCCAGAAAGAAGCTTGGCTCACCTGCAGTTGATGACCGGCAACTTCTTCGCGGGAAATTGCCTCGCCATCAGTCATACGCGCTTTGGAGTCACGTCTGGCATCCGCGATGGCAATCGAACGAGAACCCGATGAACTTGCCGAAATTTCAATCCTCGATTGCGCCGGCCATCTACGCTTTGCCAACTCGGGGAAATTGATGCTGGTCGCTGCAATGATGCAATCTTCCACTGGGATCACGGAATGAGTACGTGATGCATAAAATCCAATTCTTCCCTCGACATTCGTGGCGCAAGAAAGACGCGTCCTCCAATGAAGTGGCTCGCCGATTTCCTCCACGGTCACGGTGATTTCGCGTCTGGCAATTCGACTGAACTGTTCGCGTATGACGTCGGCTTTCAATGCCCTCTGCCGTTCCACTGAGATATGTTGAAAATCGCATCCCCCGCAGCCACCCGGATGGGAGAAGGGACACGGTGGTGTCACTCGATCAGGGGAAGGCTCGATTATTCGTATGGCGTCAGCTCGGACAAAACTCGACCCTGTGCTAGTTATTTCAACTTCCACACTTTCGCCAGGAATTGCATGGCGCACGAAGATGACCTGACCTTCGTGGCGTGCAATGAAATGGCCACCATGGGCGACCTTCTCGATTGTGACGGTATGACGTTCCCCGACAGTAAAGGACTTGCCCCGCTGGATCGCCATAGAGAGTAAGCCTACGGGTGAAGGTGGGTGTAGGTTTCACCCGTGCACGTCGTAATCATGGGATGCGGACGCGTTGGGTCTTCGCTTGCGAATGAACTTGAGAGCGCTGGCCACTCCGTCGCAATCATCGACCAATCTCGCGAGGCATTTCGTCGCCTAGGGGCGAATTTCAATGGCCGGACGGTCACTGGCATGGGCTTTGATCGAGATACCTTGATAGAAGCCGGCATCGAAACAGCAGAGGCTTTCGCTGCAGTCAGCAACGGAGACAACTCCAATATTCTCGCCGCACGTGTTGCCCGCGAGACGTACGGAGTGAAAAACGTCGTGGCCCGCATTTACGACCCAGGACGCGCAGAAATTTACCAGCGCCTGGGTATTCCCACGGTTGCGACGGTCCTGTGGACATCAGATCAGATTATGCGTCGATTGCTACCCGAGGGCTCCCGTTCTGAATGGCGCGACGCCAGCGGGACGATCCAACTTTGCGAGATGCATATAGATAGTTCCTGGTTTGGAAATCCAGTGACGCGCATTGAGAATGTCACACCTTCTCGAGTCGCCTTCATCACCCGTCTGGGCGAAGGATTGATTCCAAACGAGCATACAGTTTTGCAGGAGGGCGACCTCGTCCATGTCATGGTGAACGAGAAGGACGTCTTGGCCGTTGAAGCAGCGCTGGCCCACTCACCGGAGGATGCATCATGAGAGTTGCAATTGCCGGAGCCGGAAACGTCGGACGCGCTATCGCCCGTGAATTGCTAGACAATGGTCATCAGGTCCTTTTGATCGACAAAGATCCGAAAGCACTCAAGATGGAGAGCGTCCCAGAGGCTGAATGGCTGATGGCTGATGCCTGTGAAATTTCCTCACTCGACAATGCCAAATTGAACTCCTGTCAGGTATTGGTTGCAGCAACTGGAGATGACAAAGTGAATCTGGTTGCCTCTTTGCTGGGCAAGACCGAGTACGGCATCCCCCGTGTGGTAGCGCGAGTCAATCACCCGAAAAACGAATGGCTCTTTGATCTCTCATGGGGCGTGGACGTTGCCGTCTCCACGCCACGGATTATCTCGGCCCTCATCGAGGAGGCGGTCAGCGTTGGCGATGTAGTCCGGCTCTTCTCCTTCCAGAAAGGTCAGGCCAATCTGGTCGAACTGACACTTCCGGATGGATCCCAATGTATTGGCAAGACCGTAGAGGAAATCAAACTGCCTGAAAATGCATCCCTGGCCTCAATTGTCCGTGACGGTCGGGTCATTGCCCCCAAAGCTCATGATGTCTTCAGCGCGGGAGACGAACTCCTTTTCGTAGCCTCGGCCACTGCTGAAACTCAACTCAAGGAATGTTTCATTCAACCTATCTAAAATACTTACCAGTACAGAAATCCTTTAAACAATAGTGGTTAAGAAAAATTAGTCTCATTTCCCCTTGAATATGCTTCCAAAAGAAGCGCCAATGATTGACAATGGCCAAATCCATCCCATTGATGGTCACGCAGACTCGGGGGTAAACGTGTCAATTGATTCTGGCAAGAAACTCATAAAAAATCTGAACGTCTGGGAGGCAATCGGTATCTCGGTCGCTCTCATGGCGCCATCGATGGCCGCAAACATCAATCCGCAAGGCACAGCCGGCGCGGTTGGTCGTGCTGTACCAGTTGCCTTCGCACTGGCAACTGTCGGTGTCCTCCTTATTGCCTACGGCTTTGTTCGCCTATGTCAAAACTTCAATCACGCCGGAAGCGTCTATGGCTTTGTGGGCGCCACCATGGGAGCCCGTCCAGGCGTCGTGGCAGGTTGGGGATTAATTGGAACTTATGTTTTCTACGGCTGTGTTACATCCATGGCCGCCGGAATCTTCGGTGGTACTTTTCTAGATGAAATCGGAATCTGGAAACATCAGCCATGGTGGTCTGGTTTCCTCGTCGCCGCGATTGCTTTGGTCTTGGCATACTTTTTTGCGATAGCACCAGCTCGTAACGGAACGCGGTTGCTTCTGACTGTCGAAGCCGTGACTGTGGTACTCATTCTCATAACCACCGCCATCATTTTTGCAAAACTGGCCAGTGGACATGCACCAGGTGGACATACAGTTGATTGGTCAGTCTTTACAATTCCTAAAGGCGTAAGTGCAAGTGCCATGTCTCTGGGCGCGGTTTTTGGATTCTTATCATTTGCTGGATTTGAAGCCGCTTCGACCCTTGGGGAAGAAACGAACAATCCTCGCAAAGACATCCCACGCGCAATTCTTGGAGTCGCAATCTTCGGCGGCGTCTACTTCGTGGTTGTCACCGCAGTTGAGGTCATGGGTTTTGGAACAGACGCCAGCGGCGTAAAAGCTTTCGTCAGTTCTGGATCACTTATGGGGGATCTTGGAACCCAGTATGTAGGTTCTTGGATTGGAACCATCATCACTTTGGGCGCCGCGGTCAGCGCATTTGGCTGTTGCTTAGCCAGCATCGTCGGTGCCTCTCGCCTCACGTTTGCCCTTGGTCGCGATAGTGGCCACGCTGGTTTATCTCGTGTTTCCGAGAAGCAAGGCACTCCCATCACGGCAACTCGTTTTGTAACTGGGGCAATCGTGGCGATCATCGTCATCTGGAGACTGTTGTGGAAAGTTAAACCATTTGACATTTTCGTGGGCAGTGGCGTTATCGGTACCTTGATTCTGCTGATCGTCTACATTTTTGCCACACTCGGCGCAATCAAGTTCCTCTTCTTCTCCGGCCAAACTAAGGCGGCAAAGTGGGAAATTATCATCCCAGTAGCTGGAATTATCCTGTTAATTTACACCTTGTATAAGAATGTAATTCCATTCCCCGCCAGTGGCGCTTTCCGAGCTTATCCAATCGTGAGTGCTGTCTGGTTGCTGCTTGGCCTCATAGTCATACTGGCTCGACCAGCCCTTGCAAAGAGAGTCGGCGCTCAACTCACCGCAGATGAAAATCTTTCAGCTGCCCGATAAGTAAGTAGAGGAACAATGTTAAAAGACGCCAGAGTTGTAGACCTCACGATTCCCCTGGACTCGAACATCGTCATGTGGCCAGGAGCATCTGCCCCTGACGCCGAAACGGTAGTAACGGTGAAACACGACGGGTACTTTGCCCGTCGTGTTTCATTCTTCGAACATTCCGGCACCCACTTTGATGCCCCCTGTCACTTCATTGAAGGTGGGAAAAGTGTTGAGCAAGTCCCGGTAGAAACTTTGGTTCGCCCCATTGCTGTGATAGATATTTCTGGACGGATCGGAAATGATGCCGACGGGGAATTGACTCTGGAAGATGTGAAATCTTTTGAAACAGAACATGGTGCAATTCCCCAAGGATCTGCCGTGCTCCTTCGAACCGGCTGGGAGGAATTCAATAACGACTCTGCAAAATATGCGGGAGCACCTGGCGATCTCCGTTTCCCTGGTTTCGGGGTTGAAGCAACTCAATTCCTCGTGGATCACCGCCGGATCCAGGGACTTGGGATCGATACCTTGGGAATCGATCCGGGTATTGCCACCTCTTTCCCGGTTCACGTAACAGTCACCCTCCCCAAGGGACTCTGGCATTTGGAGAATCTCCAGAACCTCAAGCAGCTGCCTCCGCTTGGAGCATGGATTGTGGTTGGAGTCCTACCCCTTGTCGGTGGTTCGGGAAGTCCGGCACGAGTCATCGCATTGCTTCCATAAGTAATAACCACATGAGTACTGCACTCGCCTTTGTCGCAACCTGCGATCTTGTAGCCCATGTCCGCGGTCGTTCGATGGCACGAACATCTTTAATCGAATCAGGAACCGGGGTTGGCTGGACTCCTGCCAACATGGCGCTCAACGCCTTTGGAAAAATTGCTGATCCCAATTATTTTGGTTCCCTTGGAGACCTCCGCTTGATACCAGACTTCGAAACGGAAATCACTCTCCCAGGGTTTGGATTAGATCCGACGCCATTACATTTCTTCCTCAGCAATCAGGTCCTTCCCGACGGTGCGCCCTGGGAATTTTGCCCGCGGACGATTGCTCAGAATGCCTTGAGAGCATTGCACGATGAACACGGCATCGAGATTCTTGCTTCATTCGAGCATGAGTTTGTGCTGATGGGCGACGGAACAAAGAGTGGAGTTCCGTTCGGGTTAGATTCCTATCGGATGGCCGAACCATTCGGTAGCCAGCTCTATTGCGAGTTGGAGAATGCGGGGTTGGAGCCAGAGAATTGGTTACCCGAATATGGGACCGGGCAATTTGAAATCACCTTGAAGCCGGCCAGAGCGATTGTGGCTGCCGATCGCGCCATCATTGCCCGCGAAATAGTGCGCGATTGCGCGCGACGACATGGGGTTCGGGCATCTTTCGCGCCGCTGATTCCCTCAGCTGGAGTAGGCAATGGAGTGCACGTTCACCTATCCATGACGAAAGACGGCATCCCGATTACATACGATCCATCTCTGCCAGGGAATCTGGCGAAAGAAGCATCAATCGCCCTCAATGGAATATTGGCGCATGCGCCCTCAATTCTGGCTTGGACTGCACCCAGCCAAATATCTTACCTGCGACTCAAACCGCATCAATGGAGTGCGGGAGGGATTGCGATCGCTATACAAAATCGTGAGGCACTGCTGCGCATCTGCCCCGTGGTGACAATCGGAGGAAACGACCCGACTGCTAGTTTCAACGTCGAGTTCCGTGCAGCCGATGCCACGGCCAACCCATGGATGGTGATTGCGGCTCTGGCCAAAGGATTGGCTGCCGGTTTGGCGGATCGAAAAGCTCCTGAAAAGATTATTGTCGGAGAACTTGAGAACGAAGATTCGGTCCTGCCTCTGCCGACTTCTGTAGCGGGCGCTCTTGCAGCATTGAAAGCAGATGTCGTCGCCCGCACCTGGTTCTCTGCGGCATTCATGGAGACACATATTCAAATCAGAGAATCTGAATCTGCGTTCTTGGCGGGGTTGGACGATGCCGAAAAGTGTGAGAAATATGCCAATGTCTACTAATCATTGGGCAGTTGAGCCATCGGGGCCCGTTAGCGATTACCTTTCAACTCTTGAGTTGGTCGACCATCATGTACATGGCGTGGTGCGGAAGGATCCAACGCTCGAGGCTTTCACAAATATGATCACGGAGTCTGATCGCACACCTACCTCTTTGGAGGAGGCCCTCAACACCCAAGTGGGTTTTGCATTGCGACGATGGTGCGCACCCATTTTGGATCTGCCACTTTCATGCAGTGCCCAAGAATATTTCAACCGTCGGATTGAACTGGGATCGGAGGAGGTAAATCGGCGCTTCCTAACCGGATCACGAATCGGCCATTACTTGATTGAGACTGGTTATCGGGGCGATGAGATTCATGATCCCGAAGGAATGTCCACATTATCTGGGGCAAAAGTGGATCAGATTATCCGCCTGGAAACGGTCGCGGAGAAGATCGCACTGCGTGGAGTATCGGCTGCTGACTTCAGCCGAACATTTATTGAGCAATTAAGATTGGAAGCGCGAACTGCCGTTGGATTGAAATCAATTGTCGCCTACCGTATCGGACTGGACTTTGATCCTTCTGAGCCGTCGACAATGGAGGTTGAGAGGGCAGCTGGACTGTGGTTGGCAGAGGTCGGTGCGACGGGAAGATCGCGTATTCATAATGAGACACTGCTTCGCCATCTTCTCTGGCAGGGCGCCGACCTTTCATTGCCCATTCAATTCCACATTGGCTATGGCGATCCGGATCTCGATCTTCATCGTTGTGATCCCCTCCTAATGACCGACCTCATCCGCCAATTTGAAGTCAGAGAAATACCCGTGCTCTTACTTCACACTTACCCCTTCCAAAGAAATGCCGGCTATCTGGCTCAGATGTTCCGTAATGTTTATCTAGATGTGGGACTTGCAGTGAATTACACCGGCGCTCGATCTCCGGCAATCATTGCCGAATCCTTGGAATTGGCCCCTTTCCATAAGATCCTTTTCTCATCTGATGCTTGGGGGTTGTCGGAACTTACGTATCTTGGTTCCTTACTATTCCGGCGTGGGCTGGGAGAAGTGCTAGACGCTTTCGTTTCCCGTGGAGATTGGTCTAAGAGTGATGCCATCAGTGTTGCTGCTTCCATAGGACGAGAGAATGCCTTGAAGGTTTATGGATTATCCATATGAAGAGTTCACAGTAAGGAAATGAAATGAATAAGAAAGATGTCGTCGCCTTATCGGATGAGAATGACATCCGGCTTATCCGCTACCTATACTGCGATCTCGCTGGTGTTATACGAGGCAAGACAGTTCACGGATCCGCTTTAGCGGGAAAAATGGATGAAGGCGTAGGACTGACCCGGGCACAGAATGCGGTGAATCTCTTTGAAGACCTGATTGCCGTTGACGGCATGGAACCCGTAGGAGAAGTGCGAATCATCCCCGATCCAAATACCTTCACGATCTTGCCGTGGTTGGACCGCACCGCCGGAATGTTCAGCGATTTAAGAGAACAAGATGGAAGTGAATGGGGAGGTTGCACTCGCTCGGTCCTCAAGCGAGCACTCGCCTTTGCTGCTGCCCAAAATATTGAAGTGATGGCAGCGTTTGAAAGCGAGTTCTACCTTGCCGAATCTGGAACAAGCGGCCCGACTCCGTGGCGCAATGGTCCGTGTTATTCCAGCTCTGGGATGGATCGCGCTTCGACCGTTGTAGATACCATGGTGGACAATCTCACCGAGCAAGGCATCATTGTCGAGCAGGCAATCAATGAATATGGTCCTGGACAACTAGAGATTGCCATCAAATACGGCGAGGCTCTGCACGCTGCAGACTCGCATTTGAAATTTAGAGACACGATCAGAGGAACTGCCGAAGTCCAATATGGATTATTGGCTTCACTGGCGCCCAAGCCATTCCCCGATGGCATTGGCTCAGGGGCGCATCTCCATTTCTCGCTCTGGTCAAAGTCCAAGAAAATGAACTTGCTCTATAACCCAGATAAACCAACTGAACTTTCAGATTTTGGGCGCTCATTTGTCGCCGGAGTCCTTGACCATCTACCTGCGTTATTGGCTCTTACTTGTCCGTCCTACGTTTCCTATCACCGACTCAAGCCCCATTCCTGGGCGGGATCCACGATCTCTTGGGGGTACGACAACAGAGAATGTGCAGTGCGCGTTGCCAGTCCTTTCACCGGACGCGAGATGGAATCCATCAACCTCGAGTTAAAGACGTGCGACGGCAGTAACAACCCATATCTTGCCCTGGCGGGAGTCATCCTGGCTGGCCTCGACGGAGTAGCACGGAATCTGCAGGCACCTGCCCCGGCGCAACACGACCCAGTGCTTCTAAGCGACGACGAGAAAATCGCCTGCAATATCCGTCCGCTTCCGCGGTCACAGTTGGAAGCTCTAGATGCACTTGAAGCCGATTCCATACTGACGGATGGCTTGGGCGAACTGATGACTCGTGCCTATCTTGCAACTCGCCGTGCTGAAAATGCTAAAGGGCAGGCATTAGGTGATGAATGGGCTCGACTTACAACCTTCTCAATATTTTGAGATTCAGTTCTTAGCTAAGTTACCCGATCTCAACAAGTACGGTAGTCACGACCACTAAGAACGCGACTGCCAATTCAACCATTCCGATTCGACCTGGGCGCCCGCCCGGCTTCATCGCAACTGTGCGCGCTAATGCAAAAGCAAATGGGACCGCCAGCCACGATGAATGAGTCGTCAGAGGCAGGACTATTAGTACAGCGATGTGAAAGCCGATGCTCGCGGCGTGCCAGATCGGATTCTTCGCTTCGCGGATCAGAGCCTTCACGTGCAAAATGGAACCTACAAAGAAGAGGAAGGAGATATAGGAAGCAATCCAGATCGAATGAGGGAGATGCCTCAGTGAACTCTGGTTATTTGCAACTTGATACATCAGGATTGGCGCGATCGAAGCTAATAGGACGAGTAGGAGATCATTCGTGATTCCACGTTCTCGACCCGACCATGTGAGATAAATACTGATGGACCAGAGCGCTAGGACAGCAACTCCGGGAAGAATAAGCCACGGTCGTAATGCAAGAAGGGTGAATGTCCCCACTGCCGTGAGTAACCCCCAAGGAAATGCGAAGTGAAGTTCGTTATGTGCGCGCTTCGTCCATGAACCTCTGCGGACACGTGCAACCAGCGCCCTGCCAAAAAAATAAGAAAATGGGTACGCACCCACCCATGTGATCGTAAAGATCAACCCGAGAAAATTACCCGCACCAAGAAAGGAAGCCATAAGCGATGGAACTATCAGAAATGCCCAGGCTCCATGCTGCGGTGGGAATTTCACTTTCAGATTTTCACGTGATGCGAACCGATTACTCAACTTTCTCGACGGGCTTCACTGTCGGCACTGCTCGGATAAACATCCAAGAACCCCAAGCCGCAAGCAAGAAGAGCGGGTATCCCATCGCCAATCGAGCAGTACCCAGGGCATTGATATTTCCACTCTTGTAGAGCGGGTATTGAACAATGAGTCTTGAGACAAACATGATCACCCAGAGCCAGCTGGCTCTGGTATAGGCGCGCTTGCGCTCTGGAACTTTGCGCCAGGCCAAGTTCTCGCCCAAGATCGGTCCTAGCAGCAGACCAATAAGCGGCAGGCCGATGAGATTCAAAACGGCGTACACGGATCCGTATACGAGGTTGATGATCAAGCCCGGAAGGTAGAAGTCCACGGCGTGACCGGTCTTGCGGGCCAAAAGCGCACAGAAAACCACCCCGACGAAACCTGAAAGGACATGCTGCAGTGTGTCTCTGCGAATCAAGCGGATCAAAGTCAAGATCGCAGAGGTAATCACGGCCGAATACAGAGAGGTCCGCAGATCGTGGCTGACGTTATAGGCAATCAAGAATACGAGAGAAGGCAACCCTGAATCCAGCAGACCTCGCTTGCCACCAAAGGCATTGATTACCTTGCTCTTGTCGTTCTCCATCATGTTCTCCCCGTCGATCCGAAACCACCGTGGCCGCGACCAGAACCGGGAAGCTCTGATACTTCTATGAAATCGGCTCGTTCAACTTTCTGGATAACCAATTGTGCAACCCGATCCCCGCGTTTGAAGGTGATGGATTCCTTGGGATCATGATTAATTAAAATAACTTGTAATTCTCCACGGAACCCTGCATCGACCGTACCGGGTGCATTTACCATTGACACGCCATGCTTGATTGCCAATCCAGAACGTGGATGCACGAATGCGGCATATCCATCAGGCAGCGCAATGGAAATTCCAGTCGGGGCTAAAGCACGCTCCCCCGGCGCCAACGTGAGTTCTATGCGGGTCACTAAATCGGCACCAGCATCTCCGCCGTTGGCATACGTCGGAAGGGGAATGCCTTCATCCAAACGTTTAATGAGTACCGCGACGCTCAAGGGTTGATCTCGAAATCTGGATCCGCGAAGGCCAATAATTCTGGGTGTGTGGAAATGTATTCCAAGTACTCCTTCGGTGCGTTGGTCATAAAGTGATTCATCGGCACAATGACGTAGAGCGCAGATGCCGCGACAGCCAGCGGCCCATCTGGCGAATCCAACCGTCCCTGTGCGGAGGTGTAGACCTTCCGATTCACCTGGCCAGTTATCTCTGCAGTAATATGCAGGGTTGAACCCATCGGGACTGGCTTGAGGAAATCTGTTTCCAATCGAGCCGTTACTGCAGGGGAACGGATGAGCCACATGAGTTTTCCCAAGGCTTCATCAAATGCCAGCGAGAGCAATCCTCCATGAGCCAGCCCGGGTGCGCCCTGATGATTCTCCGTGACGGTGAACTCCGCGGTCAGGTTGGCTCCTAGGCCTGCGTGGGCGACTAGATGCAGCCCAGTCGGGTGTAAATCCCCACAACCAAAACAGTGGCCGAAGTGAGAGGGGATTTTTGACCCAATTGCAGGGGCTTTTGAATGGCGGGGAGGTATTACTGCCCCGACTGGTGGAATGGTGCTAGCGATT
>DASVIG010000129.1:0-6086 GCA_036382195.1 Candidatus Nanopelagicaceae bacterium | reverse complement strand
GCTTTAAGTATAGATAGGGGTGAGAAGTATCCACTAGAGCCGGGAGAGTTCTTGCAATAAGCGATAGCCCCTGAGTGATACCACTCAGGGGCTATCGCTTTCTAATGAGTTATTAACTGCAACCGGAAGTATTGCCACACCCTTCGCAGACATAGCAGGCACCGGATGTGCGCATCTTCACACCACACGTCATACACAGTGGCGCATCGGACTTGATCCCCGACATTGCCTCAAGCAACTCCGTGGATGATCCGTAAGTCTTGCTGGGTGATTCGATCTTGACGTCGGTCACCTTTGCAACAGGTTGAGCAATCGGCTCTGAATGCTCCAGCTCGTCGATCTCTGGTGAAATGTCCGAGGTGTACTCCCCTGTTTCCAATGCACGGGTTCGCTCTGCAGCTGAATAGAGACCAATTGCCGAACGCGTTTCAAAGGGCAAGTAATCCAGTGCCAACCGACGGAAGATGTAATCCATCATCGACTGCGCCATACGGATATCTGGATCATCCGTCATTCCGCTTGGCTCAAAACGCAAGTTGGTGAACTTCTCTACAAATGTCTGCAATGGAACACCGTACTGCAGACCAATCGAGACCGCGATGGAGAAAGCATCCATCACGCCGGCAAGAGTCGAACCTTGCTTTCCGAGTTTGAGGAAAACTTCACCGAGGGCACCATCTGCATATGCACCCGAGGTCATGTACCCCTCGGCGCCGCCAACAGAGAACGATGTGGTCGTCGATGGACGTGACTTGGGTAGACGTTTGCGCACTGCAACTGCAGGAGCAACTGCCTCTGGCGCGGCTGTCTTTGCGGCTTTGCCATCAGAGAGCGGTTGTCCCACTTTGCAATTATCGCGATAGACCGCAAGGGCCTTCAGGCCGAGTTTCCATCCTTCGTAATACACCTCTTCGACATCTTCCACAGTTGCCTCAGTTGGCAGGTTGACCGTCTTGGAGATCGCACCGGATAAGAACGGCTGACATGCAGCCATCATCCGGACGTGACCCATGGGGGCGATAGAGCGAGTTCCTAAGGCGCAATCGAAGACGTCGTAGTGCTCTGGCTTAAGTCCAGGTGCATCGATGACGTGGCCCTTGGCCGCGATGTATTCGACGATCGCTTCGATGGTCTCCTCGGTGTATCCAAGTTTGCGAAGTGCTGCTGGAACTGTCTGGTTGACGATCTGCATCGAACTTCCGCCGACAAGTTTCTTGAACTTCACGAGAGAGAAATCCGGTTCGATGCCGGTGGTATCGCAGTCCATCATCAAGCCGATCGTGCCGGTCGGAGCAAGAACTGAAATCTGCGCATTGCGCCAGCCGTTCTTCTCTCCGATAGCCAGGCAGGTGTCCCACGCTTTATTTGCTTCAGTCCACACATCATGATCCAACGTTGTTACGGACTTTGCCGATGATGAGGCAGCTGCATGCTTGCGCATGACGCGAGTATGTGGCGCGGCGTTGCGTGCATAGCCATCGTAGGCACCGACGATCCCTGCGAGTTCGGCCGAGCGCTTGTAGGTGGTACCGGACATCAACGATGTGATTGCACCAGCAAGTGCACGTCCGCCGTCAGAATCATAAGCCAGACCCGATGCCATCAAGAGGGCGCCCAAGTTGGCGTATCCGATACCAAGTTGGCGATAGGCGCGAGTTGTCTCACCGATTGCCTGTGTTGGGAAATCTGCAAAACAGATGGAGATGTCCATGGCCGTGATGATCATCTCGGCTGCGCGGGCAAATGTTTTGGAATCAAATGATCCGTCGGCCTTCAAGAACTTCATCAAGTTCAAGGAAGCCAGGTTGCATGATGAGTTATCCAGTGACATGTATTCAGAGCAAGGGTTGGATGCGTTGATCCGACCGGTCTCTGGATTGGTGTGCCAATCATTGATGGTGTCGTCGTACTGAATTCCGGGATCGGCGCAGGCCCATGCAGCTTGCGCCATTTTATGGAAGAGCGTGCGTGCATCAACGGTCTCGATTACTTCGCCGGTTGATCGCGCTTTGAGTCCGAACTGCGCACCTGACTCATAGGCACGCATGAACTCATCGCTCACACGGACGGAGTTATTGGCGTTCTGATATTGCACCGAGATGATGTCTTTGCCACCCAGGTCCATGTCAAAACCGGCATCGCGCAGTGCGCGGATCTTGTTCTCTTCGTTGACTTTGGTCTCGATGAATTCTTCGATATCCGGATGATCCACATCCAAGACCACCATCTTGGCAGCACGGCGCGTGGCGCCGCCTGACTTGATAGTTCCGGCGGATGCATCTGCGCCACGCATAAAGGAGACCGGGCCCGAGGCAGTGCCACCGGACTTGAGGAGTTCTTTGGAGGAGCGGATACGTGACAAGTTCAAGCCAGCGCCCGAACCGCCCTTGAAAATCATGCCTTCTTCGCGGTACCAGTTGAGGATCGAGTCCATCGTGTCATCGACCGACAGGATGAAACAGGCGCTGACCTGCTGAGGAGCAGCCGTTCCAACGTTGAACCAGACCGGTGAATTGAAGGAGAAAATTTGATGCAACAGCATGTGGGTTATTTCATGCTCGAAGATTTCGGCATCCTCATCCGTTGCGAAATAGCCATATTCCTTACCGGCCTTGGTGTAGGTCAGCACTACGCGATCGATGACCTGCTTGAGAGACCACTCACGATTTTCGTGCCCGACTGCGCCGCGGAAGTACTTGGTAGCCACAATGGTCGATGCGTTGACCGACCAGAAATCAGGAAACTCGACCCCGCGTTGCTCAAAGACGATCTCGCCGCTTCTCCAGTTGGTCTGAACGATATCTCGACGCTCCCACATCACTTCGTCATAGGGATGTACTCCCTTATTGGTATATATCCGCTCGAGCTTGAGCGCTTTGCTTGACTTAGTGGTGGACTTGCTGGGTCGATTGATGACCGTCTCTGACATCTTTATATCCTCGTCTTCTTTAGTAGTTCTTGTACAAAATTAATTTTTGGATCCCATTGCAACTGGATGCCCGGTTGGGGAGCCGGAATGGATAGCTCGCAGTTGCGCGATCTCGCCCTCGAAATCTTCGAGAGAATTGAAATTACGGTAGACCGAGGCATAACGTAAATACGCCACCTCATCGAGTTCACGAAGTGGCTCCAAAATTGCCAGACCCACTTCTTGTGCCTCAATTTCAGCTTGGCCGGTACGGCGCAGGGATTCCTCCACCCGCTGAGCCAGCAGGGCCAGATCATCATCATTGACCGGTCGCCCTTGGCAGGCCTTGCGAACGCCGGCAATGACTTTCTCCCGGCTAAAGGGTTCGGTCGCCCCAGATCTCTTGATGATGTTGAGAAGAGCGGTCTCTTGGGTGGAAAATCTCGATCCGCATTGAGGGCACTCTCGGCGCCGCCGGATCTGGGTCCCATCTTCGACCTGCCGCGAATCCACGACGCGAGAGTCATCATGTCGGCAAAATGGACAGATCATGCGGCGTGTCTTCCTTCCTATCGTCACTACGGGGTGTAAAGCGATTTCCTGAATAATTCCTGTGTAGGGTTAAAAACCACTACTTATGGAACTATATCGCCCTTTTACCCCTACATCTAGTGGCAACCATAAAGGAGGTCTTGAGAGTTAGCAGGTATTGGCCGCGGGAAACTTTCTACGGCGTGTCGAGTGCGTGGCTTTACTTGACCACCGTGATCGTCCGGGCGGCATTGGAGGTATCGGGCCTGATGGTCACTATATCCCCCGGTTGGACGCTTGTCAGGGTGGCCGGGGTGCTCAACCGCACCCGCGCATTCGCCGCCAAGGGGAAGGTCTGCTTATCCCCTGCCAGCGTCTGGATGACCACCGTGGTCTTGGTGATGGAGACGATCGTGCCAGCCACGTCGGTGGGCGTAGTAGCGGAGGATCCCGTCGTCCCGGATCCCGTGGATCCCCCGCTAAAGTTCGCACCGCTGCCCGTCCCGGCAGTACTGCCGGCAGTAGCGCGGCCGTTGCGATTTCGGAATCCTCCGATGCCACCGCCACCTAATCCGCCCGCGCTCAATCCGGCCAGAGAGAGTCCAGCACCAGTGCTCGCGGTAGCTTTATGTTTTCCATAAGCAAGTCCACCCGTAAATACCATCGCGAAGATCACCACAACGACGAGTGCCTTCGTGCTGCGCGGCAAAGGCCGATGCTTGGCCTGCTTTACTAAATCTACAATTGCTTCATGGGAATTGGTGTCTTTACTCATATCGCAGCGCCTCAATTGGTCGTAGGGATGCAGCGCGGTTTGCAGGCCAACCGCCAAAAATCAGTCCAACAAGTGCGCTGACAATAAACGCAAGGAGCACACTCGATATAGAGACCACGGGCTTGACACCCAGGATCGTGAAATGTGAGATACCTAAACCTAATAAAACCCCGGAGACGCCGCCTAACAGAGAAAGCAACATCGCTTCTATCAAGAACTGCGACAAGATTGCAGATTTGGGAGCACCGATTGCTTTGCGGATACCTATTTCGCGGGTTCGCTCAGTAACCGATACCAACATGATGTTGGTGATTCCGATTCCACCCACCAGCAAACTAATGGCGGCGACTACCGCTAACAGAACAGTCAAGGTATGTCCGGACTGGCTTGATGACTGCAAAATCGAGGCTTGATTGAGGACACGGTAATCGGCAGTGCCGCCAGCTTTGATCTTATGTTGAGCATCCATGATGGCAGTAACTTCGTCCATTGCAGCCGTTGTTGTCGTTGAACTCGTTGCCTCAATCTGAATGCTGCCGATGGATCCGTATCCCGACATCGACCGTTGGATGAAGGTGATCGGTGAAATCACGATGCTGTCGGCATCTTGAAAACCCGTGGTTCCTTTAGTTTTCATCACACCGACCACCGTGATCGACTGTCCGTGACAGCGGATGACTTGACCCACAGCACTGTCGGTACCGAAGAGATCGGTTGCAACTGTTGTGCCTATAACCGCTACCGGACGCCCGGCCACAACATCGTCGGCAGTCCAGTACGTGCCTTTGTCGACGGGACTGTTTGCCGCTTCAAAATACGAAGGCCAGGTGCCGATAACGCTCTGGGGGCTGGACGTTAAATTCCCATACGTGCATGTCGCACCCTGTGCCTGCAATACGGGCGCTGCACTCTTTACGTCCGGCGCCTTCACTGCATCATTGAGGGCTGTGGCATCCCTGACGGTCAAAGGTTTGGTGTTGGAATTTGCCGATCGTGAAAACCTCCCACCGCCTTGGGCCGAAACGGTAATGGAGTTGGTTCCCAACTTCTGAATGCTCTGTTGAACTGAGACCGCAGAACCAGTTCCCACCGCCGTTAATACGATGACGGAGGAAACTCCGATGAGAACTCCCAGCACAGTAAGACTGGACCGCATCCGGTTGGCAGTGATTCCGCGCCATGCAAAGCGCCAGACTTCACGGAGCCCTAAGCCACCCATTTCACATCTTCCACCACATGCCCATCGCGCAATCGGATTATTCGCCGTGCCGCCCGCGCTACCTCTTCTTCATGGGTGATCACGATGACGGTGGATCCACCTCGGTTGATCTCATGGAGGAGTTCCAGAATTTCTTTCGTCGACTCGGTATCAAGTGCACCCGTGGGTTCATCCGCCAGCAACATCGCCGGCTTGGTCACCAATGCACGGGCAATTGCCACCCGTTGCTGCTGCCCACCGGAGAGTTCATGAGGTTCATGTCCTCCCCGATCCGACAACCCCACAGCGGCCAGAGCCTCGCGGGCGCGTTCGCGCCGTTTGTGCAGCGAGAGACCTTGATAGGCCAGCGGCAGTTCGATATTGCTGGCCGCAGTTGTTCGCGGAATTAAATTGAAAGATTGAAATACAAAGCCAATCAACTGCGAGCGCACAACTGACAACTGCTCTTCATCCAGGTCCGCAACATTGAGATTGCGGATCCAGTAATTGCCTTCGGTCGGAATATCCAGACATCCTAGGATGTTCATCAGCGTCGATTTGCCCGATCCCGATGCGCCCATGATCGCGACGAACTCGCCCTGCTCGATCTCCAAGGAAACTCCGCGCAATGCATGCACTGCGGTTTCGCCCGCGCCGTAAACCTTGGTGACGCC
>DASVIG010000128.1:0-8886 GCA_036382195.1 Candidatus Nanopelagicaceae bacterium | reverse complement strand
GTTGTACATGACGGCAATCGGCGCAGCTATCACCGGGACGTGAATGACGGTTGCCAAGCGAGTGCTCGCGGTATGAGGCGTGTCAGAAAAATTGAAGTCACCTATCCCCTGGTCGGAGGAGGAACGGCCAGCACCTGACCCACCGCCAGAATATGTATAGGAGTTTCCACTTGCCGTCGCAAAACCCGCCTTGCATGCGTCCAGTAGCGGGATGGCAAACGTCGATCCAGCACCGGTCAGATTGATATTGCCGGTTGCGACAGGAACGCTTCCTGATTTTGGAAGCAACGCGTAGATGCCCCCAAGGAGAACCACCGCGATTGCGGCAATGAGAATCTTCCAGGTTTTAGAGATCTTCATGACTTTCCCTTCCTAAGGTTAGGAACATATACATAGTCTCTTCCTAAGGATCAGCATTGGGCAACTTGAACGAAAATCCGGGTAAATGAGAAAGGCGGCCGACAAGTGTCGACCGCCTTTCTCAAGGAGGAACGATTAATTAGCCAATTTTGGCAATCTGCTTGACGTCAAGGTCGTGCAGAGCGCCGGTGATGGTTGTGTATTCAAGTGACGGATTCGTGCCTGGGCACTTTGGGTCCAAGATGTATGTGAGGAAGGATTTAACTTCCGCCGCATTCTTGGTCTTGGTATCGACTAAGGCGTAAGTGACAATACCCAACGGGTATGCCCCGGCCGCCGTGGTGTTGTAATCGAAAGTCAAGAATCCGTTTGGATCGGCCTTTGCGGCTCCGAGGAAGGCGGATGTACCACCCGCATCAGGGGCCTGGAAGTTACCGGCAGCATTCTCGATGTTTGCAACTCTCAGTCCCGCCGCCTTTGCATAGTTCTTCTCTGCATAGGTGATTGAGTACTTCGTCTTGCTAGCCAGTGAAGAGACTCCAGCTGAGCCGGCAGCCCCAACAACGCGACCAATGTTTGCTATCGCGTTGATACTGCCAGGAAAACTTGACGTGAAAGCATTGTTACCAGAGTTGGTCCATACAGCCGGTGCCATTCCGTGCAAGAAATTGGTGAAGTTTCCTGAGGTACCAGATGAATCTGAACGGTAGATGACTTCAATCTTGTGTGATGGCAAGAATGTGTGAGTCTTTACGGTTCTGACTCTCAGAACGACAGGAGCACCAG
This sequence comes from Candidatus Nanopelagicaceae bacterium, assembly GCA_036382195.1. GTDB lineage: Bacteria > Actinomycetota > Actinomycetes > Nanopelagicales > Nanopelagicaceae > QYPT01. Next base: position 7,740 of record DASVIG010000128.1, on the reverse strand, counting down.
TCTTATCCTTTAGGATTTCGCCTTTTGCGTTCTTCTTATAGTCAACTGTCTTATAGCTACGGTTGTTATCAGCAACAATTGCGGGATCATTCCACTTCGTGATTGTTCCGCCAAAGATTCCAGCGACTGTAGAAGCAGAGAGATTTAAAGTTGGCGTAATGCTTAGGTTGTACATAACCGCAATCGGTGCGGCAATAACTGGAATGTGAATTACTGTAGCCCGGCGAGTTGCGGCCGTGTGTGGTGTGTCGGAAAAGTTGAAATCGCCAATTCCTTTATCGGATGCGGATCGACCTGCTCCTGATCCACCACCGGAATATGTGTACGTGTTACCACTTGATACCGAGTAACCCGCCTTACAAGAATCCAGCAATGGGATCGCAAATGTTGATCCCGCGCCAGTCAAGTTAACGGCAGCCGATGCTGGTTGAGCTACGAAGAGAGCCACTGCCAGAGCAGCGACTGCGATCTTCCAGGCCTTTGAAATTTTCATCTACTTCCCCTCATAGGTTTAGGACTCTTACAAGGCAGAAGGTATTCATGGATGGCAAACAATCAGATTGAGACGTTCAAACGGAGCTTGACGGCTAAATGAACAATTGGGGTTGATTTACCCGAATCGACCCGTCACGTAATTCTCAGTCCGCTTGTCCTTGGGGCGAGAGAAGATCTCCCCTGTCGGGCCGACTTCGATCATCCGCCCTGGGCCGCCTTCGGACAGGAAGAACGCGGTGTAATCCGAGACACGGGCGGCCTGCTGCATATTATGGGTAACGATAATGATCGTCATCGTCGCAGAAAGATGAGAGATGGTCTCCTCAATTTTAAGAGTGGAACCTGGGTCTAGCGATGAACACGGCTCATCCATTAGGAGAACCTCAGGGCGCACTGCCAAAGATCTAGCAATACAGAGACGCTGTTGCTGTCCGCCAGAGAGAGACCCCCCGTAAGCACCGAGTCGGTCTTTCACTTCGGTCCACAAACCCGCGCGCTCGAGGCATTCCTCAAGTAGGTCATCCTTGTTATCGACCTTTATCTGCGCCAACTTCAAGCCCGCCAAGACATTCTCTGAAATTGTCATGGATGGAAATGGATTTGGCTTCTGAAAAACCATCCCGATCTTTAATCGAATTTTTGTCACATCTGTTCCTGGGGCATACACATCCTGACCATTGAGGAGGACCTGCCCGGCCATCGCTGCCCCTGGAATAAATTCATGCATACGGTTAAGGGTCCGAATAAAAGTAGATTTACCGCATCCTGAGGGCCCAATCAGCGCAGTGACGGTGCCCGACCAAAAGTCCAATGACATATCTTCGATGACCATACGATCGCCGAACCATGCGTGAATTCCGCGCGCCTCAAGGCCAATACCTTGGGCTCGAGAACCAGGCGACTTGTTGCCGACATGTGACTTGGCCACACTGCTTAAAGAAGAAACCAAGTTGCCTGCCTCCATGGTGCGCTCCGATTTCTTATCTATTCCTGATTGGGTCATTGGCCGGACCTTCTGTCGCTTAAGAATCGCGCAGAGATGAATAGGACGAGGATGATCCCTAACAGCACCATAATCCCCGCCCATGCACGAGTAATAGATTCTGGGGTTCCTACTGAATAAGACTTCCAAATGTAAAACGGTAGAGAACCCATCGGCCCCTTGAATGGATTGCCATTCACGCTATCTCCACCGCCGGTAAGCAGAACTATTGGCGCCGTTTCTCCGGCAATTCGCGCAACTCCTAGAATCATTGCGGTGACCAGACCACTACGTGCTGCCGGGACAACGACCATCGCCACAGTCCGCCATTGAGTGCCACCGAGAGCAGTACCTGCTTCACGTAAATCATTGGGAATCAGAAGCAGGACTTCTTCAGAGGTGCGCGCAATTGTTGGAATCATGAGAATACTGAGCGCCAAGGATCCGACAAATCCAGAATAAGACTTGGTGATGGGATAGACGATTGCAGAAAGAATGAAAAGACCAGCCACGATAGAAGGCACGCCGCTCATCGCTTGCACCAAAAATTTGATCGGCTTCATGAAACGGCCACGAACCTCAGTCATATACACGGCAGTGAGAATTCCAAGAGGAACACTGATTATCAGCGCAACCAGCACAAGAATGGCCGTTCCTATCAGTGCATGGAGCAATCCGCCTTGGCTAATTGGATCTGAAACGCTGTTGAGTTTCATATCATGCGTGAAGAGTCCTATGTGCAGGCCCTTGTAGCCCCGGACGAAGACTGTCCCCAAAATACTGATGATAGGCAGTACCGCTGCGGAGATGCCCAGCACAACGATTGCCCGGGCAACGGCGTCCTTCGCCGCTGACAACCCACGGGTGGCAAAATGAAATAGAAAGTCAAAGAGGGTGAAGATCACGAAGAAAAGGGCAACGTATGCGAGCTTTCCCTTCATCGGCGTTACGGCCACGATGAGATAAGAGAGAGCAACAGCGCCGACCAATACCAAGGCAGAGATACTGCGTTGTGAAAGGGATGCTTGCCAAGGTTTCTGCGGGCGAATCTCAGACGTCGTGGTCATCGCCCCTTACCTCCCGAACGTATGACAATGAAATCGGCAATTGAATTAACAACCAATGTCAGTAGGAACAAGACCAGGCCAGCGGCCATCAACGCCTTAATTTCTTGAGGACCTGCCTCACCAAACTTCAAGAGGATCATCGACGCAACATTCCCTCCAGCGCCAAGTAGCACATGCCAGTTGACTTGGTAAACAATATTCAGGACTGTATAAACGGCCACGGTTTCACCCATCGCGCGACCAAGTCCCAACATCGCACCGCCAACAATTCCGCTACGCCCGTAAGGAAGCACCACCGCACGGATCATTGACCACCGCGTAGCACCGAGGGCATAGGCGGCTTGAATACGATCCAAAGGCGTCTGGCTAAAAATCTCGCGTGAAACGGAAGTAACAATCGGAATCACCATGATCGCCAGTACAAGGCCAGCGACAAAGGGCGACCGAGTAAATACCGGTACTTCCATCTTGAAGAACGGAATGAATCCAAAATATTTATGGAGCAACTTTGCCCAATATTCCGCACTCGGCATGAGTATGAAAAACCCCCAGAGGCCAAAGAGAATGGAAGGAAATGCCGCCATCAGATCAACAACCGCGACCATGATCTTCTTTAGGAATGCGGGGGCATAGAAGTTGAGGAAAAGAGCCGCCAAGACTGAGATGGGAACGGCGACTATGACTGCGATCAGCGCACAGAGCATCGTTCCGATCAACATCGCGGCTATTCCAAAGTGAGTTGCCTTAGGGTCCACGTTCCCCGCGCTGTCTTGAACGACTTGCCAATTGCTCGACGTAATAAAATGGATGCCCTGCGAACGCAAGACTGAGAAACCTTGGTAAGTGAGGAAGAAGAAAATCAGGCCCAGAATCACCAGCGACGAGAGGGCCCCGCTTGTGACGATCCCTCTGAAGACTCGGTCCGATAATCGAGGTTGGGTTGTAATCTCTCTTTTGGCGGGAACTGTGCCTAAAGGCGTGATCACAGATTGGGACACAAGGCGATCTTGCTCGCAAGTAGGAGGAAATGCGTACTGGTTTGGTTACCAGCAGGTGAACGGGAGGTGAAATCACGCCTCCGCCCCGAGATGACTTAGAGTTGCCCCGTGGCCAACGAGAACCCCCATTTAATCTGGATCGATTGCGAGATGACGGGGCTCTCTCTAGAAACGGACGCCCTGGTCGAAATCGCGGTCCTCGTGACCGACTCCGACCTCAACCTCGTCGGCGAAGGAGTGGATGTCGTCATTCATGCCGATCCCAGCCAACTCGCCCTGATGAACGATTTCGTCACCCAGATGCACACGACCTCTGGGCTCATTACGGAGATCCCCCATGGCATCTCCATTGCCGCTGCCGAAGAATTCATACTCACCTATTTACAACAGTCGGGCACTCTCTTGGGCAAGTCCCCTTTGGCAGGAAATTCGGTCAGCGTCGACCGAGGTTTCATCGCCCGGGATATGCCCCGTCTCAATGAGTACCTCCATTACCGCACCGTGGATGTCTCATCCATTAAGGAACTGGCCAGGCGATGGCACCCCCGCGTGTACTTCACTGCTCCGGCGAAAACTGGCAATCACCGAGCCCTAGGAGATATCCAAGACTCGATCAACGAACTCAAGTATTACCGTGAAGCGATATTCGCTCCTTCCCCCGGGCCAGAGATAGAAGTCCTGCGCGAAATTGCTGGGCGATTTACCACAATTAAAGAAGGGTAGTATTTCCACCGCATGGTGGGCGTAGCTCAGCTGGTAGAGCACTCGGTTGTGGTCCGAGATGTCGCGGGTTCGAGCCCCGTCGTTCACCCCATTATTTTCTATTTTGGCTCGCCACCTACAAGAATGTAAAGAGGAGTCGTAAATGGATATGACATTCGATGTCATCATTGAAATTCCTGCTGGCAGCCGTAATAAGTACGAAGTAGATCACAAGACGGGGAAAATTCGCCTGGACCGGATGCTCTTCACTTCGACCCGCTATCCCTGGGATTACGGCTTTGTGGAGAACACCCTGGGCCAAGATGGCGATCCGATAGATGCACTTGTCATGCTGGATGAGCCCACTTTCCCGGGTTGCGTTGTGAAATGTCGTGTTATTGGAATGTTTCGAATGAAGGATGAAGCCGGCGGCGATGACAAACTCCTCTGTGTCCCCGCCGGAGACGTTCGAAAGGATCACCTTAAAGAGATTACCGATGTACCCGAATTCGATCGGCTAGAAATCAAGCACTTCTTCGAGGTTTACAAAGACCTCGAGCCAGGCAAGAGTGTTGAAGGCGCCATGTGGGTTGGGCGCGAAGAGGCTCAAGCAGAAATCCGCGATTCATACGAGCGGCTGAAGAAAACGCACTAGAGCCCTACCTTCACATAAGTTCGAAACGGAGTAAATGATGATTAATAGTGGCGATACTGCCTGGGTATTGGCAAGCGGTGCCCTCGTTCTCTTTATGACACCAGGTCTCTCCATCTTTTACGGCGGCATGGTGCGTGCGAAGAGCGCTCTGAACATGATGATGATGTCATTTGCAGCGATCGGTGTCACGACGGTTATCTGGGTGCTCTACGGATATTCACTCGCCTTCGGCCCAGATAGCGGCCACGGACTCATCGGAAATTTTTCTCAGCTTGGTCTGTCAAAAGCAATCAATCAAACTGTCGGAGCAAGCGGACATCACATCCCGACCCTTGCTTATGTGATGTTCCAACTGACTTTCGCCATCGTAACTGTTGCACTGCTCTCCGGCGCGATTGCAGACCGCACTAAATACGGGTCATGGGTGCTTTTTGTCGGCGTCTGGGTCACCTTGGTGTATATCCCGGTAGCGCATTGGGCGTTTGCTTCACAGAACGGTCATGGCGGTTGGATTGTCGATCGCCTTGGAGCCCTTGATTTTGCTGGTGGCACGGTTGTTGAAATCAACTCTGGAGCAGCCGCACTTGCTCTCGCAATAGTCTTAGGAAAACGAAGTGGTTTCCGTCGCGACCCCATGCGTCCGCACAATATGCCGCTGGTTCTCTTAGGCGCTGGCATGTTGTGGTTTGGCTGGTTTGGATTTAACGCAGGCAGCGCCCTTTCGGCCGGATCTCTTGCCGCCACGGCAATGATCAACACTCAGATTGCAACGGCGGCTGCAGCGATGTCATGGGTCCTCTACGAAAAGATTCGAGAGGGTAGGGCGACAACACTGGGTGTTGCCTCCGGTGCCATCGCCGGTGCCGTTGCGATTACACCTGCGTGCGGTTTCGTGACGCCATTAGGCGCGCTTCTCATTGGGCTGCTAGCAGGTCCACTCGCGGCTTTTGCCGTCTCCCGCAAATACAAGTGGGGCTATGACGATTCATTGGATGTACTTGGAGTCCACGGCATAGGAGGATTCCTAGGCATGCTCGGTGTCGGTTTCCTAGCGACTACCGAAGCGAACAAACATGGCGGATTGGGACTGCTCTATCACGGATCCTTCAGTCTGCTGGGAAAGCAAATTGTTGCCTCGGTTGCTACGGCACTCTTCTCTTTCATCATGACCTTCATCATCGCCAAAGTCATAAGCAAGACCATTGGATTCCGCGCCGAACATGATGAGGAATTGATGGGTCTAGACACTACTTTCCACGCTGAATCGGCTTACGATTTAACTGGCAACGGCAATCGCTAAGAAACTGAGGAATCGGACATGAAGCTCATCACCGCGATCATAAAGCCCGCGAAAATTGACGACATCAAAGTGGCGCTTCAAGCCGCCGGCGTACAAGGCATGACGGTCTCTGAAGTCAGTGGCTTCGGCCACCAAAAGGGGCATACCGAGATCTACCGCGGCTCTGAATACACCGTTGATTTCATTCCCAAGATGCGGATCGAGATTCTCGTCGACGATTCCGAAGCTGCAAACATCGTGGATCTCATCGTCACCAATGCCAACACGAACACCATCGGCGACGGCAAAGTATGGGTTACCCCGGTCGACTCAGTTATCCGAGTCCGCACCGGCGAACGAGGCGACGACGCAATCTAGTTTCTACTTGGGCAAAGCCTGCTCTGGGCAAGTTTTCAATATCAGCACAATTGCCGCTTCTTCGGGTGGCGTCATCCATAAACCGTATTTAGCCTTCACTGCCACCTGCCGAGCAACAAAGTCGCATCGATAACTTTTTCGCGGTGGCAACCAAGTCGCCGCATCTCCGTCGCCCTTTTGAGAATTCAACTTCCCTTCAACGGCCAAGAGATTCAAGGGATCATTTGCAAAGATGGTGCGCTGTTCCAGAGTCAGTTTGAATGCGCCTGTCTGCCAAGCATTGGAGAGCGATACCACGTGGTCGATCTGAACCGCCTGGCTTGTGCGTACCCCACGTGTGAATCTAATTTCAGTACCTGAATAAGGGTCACGCAGAACTCCAGTTAGAACGACACAGTCGTGCGTGTTTGCTCGGAATACAATCGCCGTTAAATCTCGTTTAAGAATGTCATTGCGTGTGTCACAACCGTTGTGATCTACGTCCGCCCATGCCGCTCCAAACTGAGCACGTGAATATCCGGTCTTCGGCGCACGACCCTTTACTGGAATTTGGCTTATCACCTGCGTCGCAGTCGCCTCGCGCCTCAGTACGGTAGCTGTGGCTGGCGGCAGAACGGTGGAGAGCGCCAACCCCGCGATCGGCAGGAGCCAGCCCACCCGCTTAAAAAGTCGATTACTCTGAGTCACGTAAGCCATAGTGCACCCTGCAGGCCTGGCTGGCCAACCACCGCCACGCTGGTAGGGTCTGTTCCGCACGATCTCCCTGGAGATCAGCGTTGTTAGCTCAGTTGGTAGAGCAGGTGACTCTTAATCACCGGGTCGGGGGTTCGAGTCCCTCACAACGCACTTATGTGGCGGTAATAGGCGGATATACCCTCTTACGGGGTTGTATATCCGTTAAATCTTCTTCGGAAATACGTGCCATAAGAGGTACATCCGAAAGCGTCAGATCTTGACCAATAACTACTCATTATTGGAAAAGGATGACCATGTTGGTATCTCAGTATGTCGATCAAATCATTCAATCGCGCCCCTATAAATACTCAACCAAGCAAACCCTGATCCGTGACATCAAGAAAATGGGTATCTGGGATATGGAGCTAGAGGGTGTTTCTTCATCCTTGATCCGCGACAAGGTTGATATCCAAAAAAGTCACAATTCCAGAAGGCGCCTTTACATTACC
>DASVIG010000127.1:0-2025 GCA_036382195.1 Candidatus Nanopelagicaceae bacterium | reverse complement strand
ATCCCATCGCTTCAAGGTTGACGATCCCAAGAGGTTCGTAAATTGATGGACAAATGAAGAGATCTGCTGCGGTAAGAACTGCCGTGAGTTCGTTGTGTGGAAGCATTTCTTGAATCCACCAAACGTTGGAACGGCTGCGCTTCAATTCGTGGATTAGCTCGGCAATTTCAGTTCCGATTCCGGGTTCGTCAGGGCTCCCAGCCGCAATCACAAGGCCGTATTGACTGGGTACTTCCTTCCAAGCTCGTAGGAGGTGCGCCAAGCCCTTTTGACGGGTGATCCGACCTACAAAGAGGGCGTAGTTTCCAGATATGCCGTATTTGGCAAGAGTGCTTTTGTCGTAATTCGGCGCGAATTTCTCGGTATCAACTCCATTGCGAATTGTGCGCACTTTTGTAGGATCAACATTTGGGTACGCCGAAAGGATATCGGCGCGCATTCCATCACTTACCGCGATGACGGCGGCGGCGCTCTCAATTGCAGTTTTCTCAACCCATGACGAGAGTTGGTATCCGCCACCGAGTTGATCTGCTTTCCAAGGTCTCAAAGGTTCTAGCGAATGACCACTCATAATGTGGGGGATTCCATGGATGAGAGATGCAACGTGACCAGCCATATTTGCATACCAAGTGTGCGTATGCACTACATCCGCAGTTGCCAATGCATCGGCAATAGCTAAATCAGTGGCAACCGCTGCAATTGCGGGATTGGAATTTCTGAATTCCAACGGAGTCGGGTATCCAATGGCATCGGCGCGTTCTTCTCCGAAACAGTGAACAGCAAGTGATATTTGGGGCAATTTTTCAAGCGCTTGTGCCAATTGGACTACATGGACTCCGGCTCCGCCGTAGACATGTGGGGGCCACTCTTTCGTAACCAATCCAACTCTTATCGGCTCCATCACATCTCCTATTCGCCACGCAGATGTCAAGGTCTAGGCGGCATGCAAGGAGAAGGCTATCGTTACGCCATGCCGCGACGAGCCCTGCTTTTAGGAATAGTTCTTGCAGGTGGAGAAGGCAAGAGATTGATGCCCCTTACTGCCGATCGAGCAAAGCCCGCCGTCCCTTTTGGGGGTTCTTACCGCTTAGTAGATTTTGTACTTTCCAATCTGGTTAACGCGAGGATGCTTAAGATCGCCGTTCTTACTCAGTACAAATCCCACTCACTTGACAAGCACATTACAACGACATGGCGCATGTCTACTTTGCTCGGAAACTTCATTACTCCAGTTCCGGCGCAACAGCGGTTGGGGCCACGGTGGTACACAGGAAGTGCTGACGCGATTTTGCAGAATTTCAATCTCATCCACGATGAAGATCCAAAACACATTTTGGTATTCGGAGCCGATCACGTGTATCGGATGGATCCCAGCCAGATGTTTGATCAGCATCTCAACACCGGAGCCGGAGTCACCGTCGCGGCCATTCGTGTCGCCAGGTCTGAAGCCAGCGAATTCGGTGTGATCGAGCTTGCTGATGACGGAATTACGATCAAGGCCTTTCACGAAAAGCCCGCGAATCCGCCTGCAATGCCGGGCTTTCCAGATATGTGCTTGGTTTCTATGGGAAATTACATCTTCCGACGGGACGTCATGGAAGAAGCCCTCATCCTCGACTCGGAAGATTTAGAAAGTCGGCACGATCTTGGAGCCAACATCATTCCAATGTTGACCAAAAACGGATCGGCGAAGGTTTATGACTTTGCAAATAACGTGGTGCCCGGTGCAACCGATCGTGACAAGGGATATTGGCGGGACGTAGGTTCAATCGATGCGTATTTTGACGCCCACATGGACCTGGTTTCGGTGCACCCGATCTTTAACTTGTATAACCGCGAGTGGCCGCTGCTGACAAACCCGCCCTCGTTGCCGCCTGCGAAATTCAGCGAAGGCGGAATTGCTCAGGACTCGATTGTGGGGGCTGGCTCGATTATCGCGGGCGGCCATCTCAATCGGACCGTGGCGTCATACGACGTCGTTGTTTCGAGTGGCGCCTTCGTCGACGGGTCGGTACTAATGCCCTC
>DASVIG010000126.1:0-4529 GCA_036382195.1 Candidatus Nanopelagicaceae bacterium | reverse complement strand
GACCGAATCCCGATGCCCGGCCAGAACAGAATTGTCTGGGATGCCCGGAAGAACACTACGAACATAGTGACCGACTCCGCGTTTGAGTTCTGAATCATCAGTACCTTCAATGATTGGAAGTCTCTCATTCAGACTGGGAATCGAGAGAGTACCGATGACATCGCCAACTTTCGGATATGGAGCATAAACGACTTCTCTGGCAGCGGCTTCGGGACTGGCCGCCTCCGTTAAGGGCGCCAGCGCCGGCAAAACCTGATTGCCGGCGCTCGTCCTCATCGGTTCAATCTGGACTCCCGCATATCCGACTCCCGCAATTCCCAGAATTAGCATCATTCCGAAGATTGCGGTGAATGCGCGAGATCTCCCTTTTTTCACGGGTTTACTTGACCGCTTTGCGAACCCTTAGAGCAAATCCGCCCATGAGCACTAGGCCAAGGCTAATCGCCAACATGTTGTACCAAGGCGAAGCAGTCGTAGGCAATGTGCCGCCAACTTGAGTAGTTGGTGTGACAGGGGCTGAAGTTGAAGTTGGAGTTGCAGGAATTGGAGAAGCAGTCGGTTGAACAACCGCAGGTCCAGCGGCCGGCCAGTCATTTTCTGTACGAGTGATCGTCAGACTTTGACCAGCGGCGAGAGTCACGAAACCGTCAACGGTTCCGCCCTCTGAGTAGTGGCCATAATAGGTGACATAGCCACCAGAGATTGGCACATCATTTTCGGTAATGAGATAACTGCCTGCAGGCAACGTGAACGTAGTGCCTGCTCCGCTAGCTCCAGGAAATGGACTTCCAGTAACTTCCTTCATTAAGTACCGAATATGCATTGTGAAGTCTGAAGCGACCGCGGTACCAGCGTCATCATTGATGACATTCACGATTACATGCAGTGTCGCAGGAGCATCTACTGCTTGAGCAGAATTGGGAGCCATTACAAGCAGTCCCAATCCGAGCACGCCAAGCAGAGATATCTTTTTTAGTACTGTTACGTGGTTCATGATTCGTCGATTCTGTTAACTTGCATTGGTTAATCTCATGGAATTCTCTCCGCGTAATCAAACTACGCGCGTCGAAATTGATGCACAACGAAAGGAAATGTGACGTACGAACGCACGCTCAAGCATGAGGGGTGACTCTATAAGTTTTCACTGCAATTTCTATTCAGATTGTCATTGGTGGTAACGTTAAAGAAATTGGTGGTAACGTTAAAGAATTAGTACTCATAATTCGGATTAAGCGAATTCCCAGCAACCAGAACTGAAACCCCATACTTGCTTCCTTGATAATCGCTGGCTAGGATATAGTTGCTTAATGTCAAGCAATTAAAGGAAGCAGGAGAAAACCAGTGAAATTGAAGAAAACTGCACGCCAGGCCGGCGACAACTACAAGTGGATCGCCCTGACCAATACAACACTTGGTATCTTCATGGCCACAATAAATTCTTCAATCATCTTGATTTCTCTGCCTGCCATCTTCCGCGGGGTCGGAATTAATCCGCTCTCCCCCGGCAACGTTGGATATCTCCTGTGGCTGCTGATGGGATACATGCTTGTCACCGCAGTACTCGTGGTAAGCCTTGGGCGGTTGGGCGACATCATGGGTCGAGTTCGAATTTATAATTTTGGATTTGCCGTATTTTCCTTTGCCTCCGTCGTATTGGCCTTGGATCCCTTTCATGGTGGCACAGGTGCAATGTGGCTAGTGCTGTGGCGACTTGTGCAAGGCGTGGGTGGCGCGATGTTGTTCGCAAATTCAAGCGCGATCATCGTTGATGCGTTTCCAGCCGAACAACGGGGGCTTGCGATGGGTATCAATCAAGTCGCGGCTATCGGGGGTTCTTTTATTGGACTCATCGCAGGTGGCCTTCTCTCGATCGGAGATTGGCGACTCGTTTTCTGGGTGTCGGTTCCATTTGGCATCATCGGAACATTCTGGGGCTATCACAGTCTTCGCGATAACGGGAAGCGCTCTCCCGCAAAGATCGACTGGTGGGGAAACATCACCTTCGCTATCGGACTCACATCAGTTTTGATTGCAATCGTTTACGGAATACAGCCATACGGCACAAGTTCGATGGGCTGGGGCGCACCAAAGGTAATTTCCGGATTTGTCATAGGAATCGCATTGTTGATTATCTTTTTGATAATCGAGCTCCGAGTTGAATCCCCCATGTTCAATTTGCGACTTTTCAAGATCCGCGCCTTCGCAACGGGAAGCATTGCCGGCCTACTTGCATCCATCGCCCGAGGCGGCCTTCAGTTCATGTTGATCATCTGGCTTCAAGGTATCTGGCTACCCTTGCACGGGTACGCCTACGACGCGACGCCACTCTGGGCTGGTATTTACCTACTCCCCCTAACGATCGGATTCCTGCTGGCCGGTCCTGTCTCGGGATACCTCTCAGATCGTCACGGCGCACGCATACTTTCTACTTCTGGATTGATGCTTTTTGGCGCAAGTTTCGTAGGACTGCTTCTAGTTCCCACGAATTTCCATTACATATGGTTCGCCATACTCGTATTTCTCAACGGTTTGGGGGGAGGAATGTTCTCTGCACCTAATACAACGGCGATCATGAACAGTGTTCCCGCCAATCAAAGAGGAGGCGCTGCGGGAATCCAGGCCGCGTTCATGAACTCTGGAATGGTGTTGTCAATGGGCATCTTCTTCTCACTCATGATTGTCGGTCTGACCAATTCACTACCTAAGGCCATGTTTAATGGGTTGACTGCGCATGGTGTTGCGGCAGGACAGGCACACCAGATTGCAAGCCTTCCGGCCGTTGGAAGTTTGTTCTCTTCATTCCTCGGCTACAACCCATTGCAAAGCCTCCTTGGATCACAAGCAGCAACTCACGTCACGAATGCGCAGTGGGCAACGCTTACTGGGAAACACTTCTTCCCCAATCTCATTCAAATCCCTTTTCATCATGGACTCATCATCGTGTTTGCATTAGCAATCGCCATGTCGCTCATTGGTGCCCTCTTTTCCGCGCTCCGTGGCACCCGTTACGTTCATGAAGAGCACACGATGCACGAACATGTTGGTGACATGACTCTCTCCGGTGGAGCAGTTCCTGGAGAGCCAGCGATGGAAAGTGATGTCGTTCGATGAAGCCATCAAACGCTTTACTCACAAGATCACAATCACAGACGGCGGCCGAACTCAGACTCGTTATTGGTCGCCTCATTAGGTCCATCCGGCAACACAACGCAGGCGGGCTCACCGCCTCCCAAGTTTCTGCACTCGCGACTATCGAAGAATTCGGACCAGTCCGAATTAGCGATCTTGCGGCGCGTGAATCCGTTGGCGCTCCTGTCGCGACGCGATTGACCACTAGCCTCGAAGAATTGGGCTACGTGAGTCGCGTCCTTGACTCTCAAGACAAGCGCGCTTGTTTAGTGGAATTGACCCCATCCGGCCACAAGGTTTTGAAGAATCTCTGGGAGCAAAGAACCGCTGGGATCAATCAAAGAATTCAGTCGCTCACTAAATCTGAGATGGCCGTTCTCAACGCCGCTTTGCCGATTCTCGACAAACTCTCCAAGAACCCCTAAACGCAAGCGAACTTTCGTACAACTCGCCAATGGAACAGATATTGCGAAACGAGTCCGTAAAGCGCGCCGAAGCAGCCCTCGAATCGGCTGGGCACGAATTACAGATTCGAATACTTTCCGATAGCGCTCGAAGCGCAAAAGAGGAGGCTATACCGAGCAGACGCACATTTTGTTCGAGTGTGGACGGGTTTTGAAATCGGTGGCGTGGATCCTTTTGTTTCTGCAACCTAATCATTTCTAGTCATTAGGGAACCAGTTGTGATTATCCATTCCACGTACACGAAGTGAGTTTGTCGACTCGCACATTCCATGTGATGTCTAGAAAATATGAGGTGTCCCAAATACATGACTTGGATCACAACATAATTGCTTGCGGCCCACTGCACGCCAGGGCGTACAGTCCAATTGCTAAAGCAACCAAAGGGGCTTCCTGATGAGTCGACGACTACCACTTATGCTCGTATCTATTGTAATTTTTTCAGGGTTTTTCCTTGGGTCAGGCAGTGTGGCTAGCTCAGCGTTATCAACGTCCTCCACGGTAATCGCCGGGCTCGATTACGGCCCGCTGGTCGGGCTGGTCGGCACCTGGAAGAGCACCCCCAACGGCGGCGTGGATGTCGCCCCCGGGCAGGCGGGCTCCAAGGTGGGCAAGGGCAAGTCCGCAGTCTCGCCTTATTACGAGACGATTACGTACACCCCCGCTGGCGGCGCGGTCAATGCGAGCGCGCAACATCTGGTGGCGCTGTATTACCGCCAGCAGGTATTCGCCAAGAGCGACAACAAGCAGTTCCACGACCAGACCGGGTATCTGATCTACGACAAGAAAGTCCAGAAGGTCTATGACTCGTTCTGCATTCCTCGCGGAGTCTGCATCGTGGCCGAGGGCGCTGCCGGCACCACGATGACACTCAAAACCCAGAGCAAGGGCGTGGCCGAAACCCAGTACATGCTCAAGAACGACCTCACGCAGGCGTT
>DASVIG010000125.1:0-6300 GCA_036382195.1 Candidatus Nanopelagicaceae bacterium | reverse complement strand
AAATTCATTGCCTTACTCCTTCAATCGCGAGAGTTGCTCTGGGTTTTACCGGAATGCCAAAACCCCGCGACGAGGGGACCGGTTATTGGACCCCGCCACGGCAGCGAAGGAGGAGGCTGCCCAGTTTCATGGATGAAGGGTAGCCGTTAATGACCAGACTCAGCAACCTTGCACTCGCATACCGATAAGTTCGGCAAATTTGCCCTGCTTTTTGTCAAAGGTAACAAAGGTGAGGTCTGACCCAACAAGGGCCTGGGCAGTTGCCAAGTTCGCAATATCACGCGAGATTTCGATGACCGCCGCATCTTCCAGCCAACGTCTAAAGTTGGAGATCCACGAATCACGATCATCTCCAAGATAGAAGAGCACAATCGCTCGTTGAACTTCCACCATTGATACTCGAGAGGTAAAGACTTCATCAAACGAATAAATGATTCCTTCAGCGATCTCTGAATCGTTCTCTGGAATGAATAACTTTGTTATTGCACTCGCATCAAGGTAGGCAGCGCCAACCATTAGTCTCGCCCCTCTTGAATCAGGGTCAAACCTGACCGTGCGCCTTTTTTAATCGGCCCCCTCTTGACCTTTCGGAGTCTTCGCCCACTGGCAGGTTGTATCCATCCTTCTTGAACACCTTGCATGACGCGAATTGCAAGGGGACTCACACCTGTACTTGCGCCGTTAACGCCGACTAGCATTGCGCTCGGCTTTCCGCGATCGGTCACCACGATCCTCTCGCCCTTCTCCGCCAAACGAAGGTAGTGAGAAAGTCTCGCTTTGAGTTCGCGCACGCCAATTTCCATGTAGTTGCTTTACGCATAAGAGATGACTACATGCTAGCCCGATGCTCCTCATCGTGAATGAGCAGTTGTCCAAGCAGGCCGCTTAAATCCATTCTGCCAAACGTGGCATGTATTGCGGTTGCCTGCCAATCATCGGGATCAAGTTTTTGAAGAAACGAAATGATCACCTGTCGCGTGGACAGGAAACGCCTAACCACGTCCTCCATGGTGGAATGCGCATAAAGAAATTCTGTCTTTCCCGAGTCTGGCTCCCACCAGACAAATGCTGGCGAGGCGCCCTTGTCCTGAAAAGTCTGCACCATCAACTTCAACCGAGTGAACCACACTTGTTCGTCAACTTCACTCAGGTGGCCCAGGATCACAATGGGACTCCACCCATCAATTATTGGAGGCGAAGAGGATGCACTTTGGATTAGACGGTGAGCAGAATCCATCAATTCGTCGATGAGAGTTTCGGGAGAATGTTCCGCATTCAGCACAACAGTAGGCTAGCTCCATGTCCATTCGACCTGCAATCATCAGCGATACGCCGGCAATCTTGAAAATGATTAAGGGGCTGGCGGAATATGAGAGGGCACCCGATGAAGTCGTCGCCACTGAAGACGATCTTGAGCGAACCTTATTTTGCGAGAATCCTCAGGTTTATGCTCTGGTAGCAATTTCGGAAGAGAACGTTGTCGGAATTGCCATCTGGCATCTGAACTACTCGACCTGGCTTGGAAAACACGGAATATATCTAGAAGACCTCTACGTCGATCCGAAGGAACGAGGCAAAGGGCACGGTCTGGCGTTGCTAAGAGAATTAGCAAAAATTTGTGTGGATCGTGGGTATGAGAGATTGCAATGGTGGGTTCTTGATTGGAACGAACCATCGATCGAGTTCTACAAGTCAATAGGTGCAATTGCCATGGACGAGTGGACGGTTTTCCGCCTAAGCGGTGAAGCGCTTAGGAATCTCTCTCAACCAACTTCTGGGTAGCACGGCTAAAAAGCTCCAATGGCCCAACTATGCGGAAATGTCTCGCCGCCGAAATAGGAAAATTGAAGCACCAAATATCACGATCCCTGTGAGAAGAGTGATCCCAGTTTGGCCTGCGTTAAATCCACGAGTGATGGGTTCGCTGCCGAGAGTCCATTGAAAAGGATTGACCGACTTGATCCGATTGAAAGTACTGACTAACGGTGCCAGCGAGAAGAAGAGAAAACCAGCAACAGCAAGTGCAATCGCACCTCCAAGGGCAATGGACCTCTTTCCCCAAGCAGCGCCCAGGAGTGTCGCGACGGCGTTGTACATAATGCCGAGCAGGGCACACGAGAGCGAAGCGGCCGCGATTTTGGATGAGCCGATTGAGAGATCAACGAATCGAACGCTCACCATAAGGGACAGGTATAACGTCAGGGCCAGAACAACCTGCGCCAATATGGCTGCCAAGATTTTTGTTATGAGAATTCTACTCCGTGAAATCGGTAGGGTTAAAAGTAGGTCAGCAGTTCGATTCTCTTCCTCTTGTGCGGTTGCGCTGGCGCCCCAACTTACGCCGATTGCAATAAATATCAACGGTCCCATAAAACTCAGTAGTTCGCTGGACAAGTACCCAGCGCCAGATGTGTAATCGTTTATTCGAAAAATTTGGCGCAGGGCCTCAGGATAATTTGCAATAAATGCTGACATGGCACTCGCAGAGGAACGAACGGTTGGATAGACAGAGACAAGGATAGAGACCATAGCAACTAGCCCAATAATCCAACCCAGATATCCTCTCCAATGATCTCGTAGCGTTTTAAGAAATAGTGCTGGGATCATTTGCATCGCCTCCCGAAATAATTGAGAAGAAGATGTCGTCAAGACTTGATTCGTGGGTTTGCACGCTCTCTAGGCCATGCTCCACTGCGGTACGTAAAAGCGCATTCTCTGCGCCGATTACGGTACACGTGACTCTATTCCCGAACACCACCACCTCTTTGACTCCCGCAATTCCAGAAAAGATCGCCTCGTCTACAGTTGAAGTGAAAAATAGATCAATAGAACGAATAGTCCGTTCCTTCAAATGAGAAATCTCGTCCACAAGCACTTGCTTGCCAGCATTGATGATTACGACCCGATCAGCTAGATGCTCAACTTCGCTCAATACATGCGAAGAGAGCAAAATCGCTGCCCCGCGTGCCTGCGCTTCATCGACTAGTACCGCAAATTCCCGCTGAACAATGGGATCCAAGCCGGAAGTTGGCTCATCCAATATAAGAACGGCGGGTTGATGCATAAATGCTTGAACGACGCCGACTTTCTGCTGGTTACCTTTTGAGAGATCGTGAATGTGACGGGTGAGGTCCAATTCCAGCCGCTCTGCAATTGAGTGGATCTCGCGGGTGCAATCTATACCGCGCATTCTCGAGAGAAAAATCAAATGTTCCCAACTTGTGAGATTTTCATAAAGCGATGGTGCACCCGGAAGGTATCCCACGCGCCTTCGCACTTCGGGATTCTTGGTGCTGACGTCGACTCCAAGGATTTCGGCGCGTCCTGAAGTAATTGTAAGAAGGCCGACCAACACCCTCATTGCGGTGGTCTTGCCAGCCCCATTGGGTCCAAGGAAACCAAAGACTTCTCCAGGATTTATTTCGAAAGTTAAATCAGCAACTCCTAAGTCGTGACCGTAGTACTTAGTCAGTCCTTCAAGTTTTATAGCCGACTTGGGCATAACGACATGCTACGACTGGCGCCCAAGGAACGGCAAGGGTCTAAAATAGGATGAAAGTCATAGCCAGTAATCGGTGATGTACTTCTCTCCTTCATCACAGAAGAAAGTCACAACATTCTTCACGTCATATTGCTTTTTCAATAGTTTTGCTGCAATCAAATGAGCGCCCGAAGATGGACCGACAAAGATTCCATGCTCTCGGGCGAGTCTGCGCATTTCAACGATGGATTCCTCCGAATGCACATCTACAAAACCATCGATAAAGTCTCGATGTCTTTCGACAATTCCCGGAATGAAGCCATCAGCAATGCCTTCTATGAGGTGTTTAGAAATCTCTCCGCAAAGTATGGTGCAGGATTCGGCTGGCTCAAGGGCGATCACTTTGCAGTTGGGATTGGCAGCCTTGAGTGCCTGCCCGACACCGATGATCGTCCCCCCCGTACCGATGCCACCAATCACCAAATCCGGCAGGACGGGCATCTGTTGCAAAATCTCTTGACCTAACCACTCGCGATTTTCATCGACATTCCATTCGTTATCGAATTGCTGCGGGGCGAAATATCCAGGGAGTGCGCCCATTCGCCGAGCTTCTGCGAGTGCATCAGTGACATGGAAATCGCCCATCAACCGCACTTCTGCTCCAAAGGCACGCGAAATTGCCGTTCGTTCAGGGCTCATACCATCTGGCATGACAACGATCATTTTGTATCCTTTGACCGCGGCAACCATGCTCATCGCATTGCCAGTGTTACCACTCGATGCCTCGACGATTGTGTCGCCTGGTTTCAGTAACCCTTCCTTCTCAGCCCGTTCAATGATGTATTTGGCGATGCGCGCCTTGATGGAACCGGATGGATTGAGATACTCCATCTTTACCCAGATACCCTCGATCTGAATCAACGGGGTATTGCCAATTGCATCCAAAATGGTTTTCACGCTAACGTCCTTTCCGCTCGCAAAGATCATAAGTGCATTAGCTCTTTTTTAAAAGGTGCCTGAACGTTCTCTTCCGCCCCATATTGCCCTCAAAGTAAGACTCAGAAATATTCCAAGTGCAAGCATGGTGAGCATGCCCCCGAGGGGGTGAAACCTCGACGGCATAAGTAAGAAAAAGGAGGCAGACGGAAGAAGCAAGATGCGCCACCGCCACCCTCGATTCATGTCTTTTGCAAATTCTTTAGTTGCAGCCGGACCTCGCCCAAGAACTACTGGAAGTAAGTAAATCAAAGAACCAAGTAGCGTTGGGAAGAGCCAGAGGGTAAAGATCAGTAGGGCATGCCCCTCAACTTCTGTCAGAATCTTTTCAGGCGTGTGACGGGAAACAACAACGATGAAATCGCCTACTAATAGAAGTATTAAACCGATAGCACCAGTCAACAACATCCACGAACTCGCGCTATCGGGTTTCTTGCTTCGCATCAATAAAACCGAAAGGCCTAATGTGATGGCTACTCCGATGGAATAAATAAGAATGCTAATTGCCAGAACAGTTCGCTGCCCAATCAACGCTGATAAAATTGTGCCAGCAGTTCCAATCACAAGAAATCTCAAACCTTGAGTTGAAAATGAGACAGCACGTGAGTGGATCTGGGCGCCTAGCACCGTCGGCCAAAGAGTGATAAGAGTTCCAATGATTGTAAGCCCGACCCACCCAAGAAGGTTTGCATGAAAATGCGCTAGGGCAATCCGCGGTTGCCAAGGATCTTTCTCAACTTTAAAAGTGTCAATCACTCCGAGCAAGATACCTATGAGTACAAATAATGCAGCAGATTGATAGTAGCGAATAACAGGTACAAATCGCTTGTTCAGAGATTGCTTAATAAGTACCGTTATTGCACGTAAATAAAAAACTATTATGATGCTGACGATCGTGGCGGATGCAATGATCAGCCATCCAATATGGGCAGACACTGCTACCAACACTCCAATGATGCCGATATTAAGAAAAATCAGAACGTTGATTTGACGACGGCGATCTTGCGGCCGCGCCCAGAGTAGTGCACTAGCAAAATGATCGCTCCAAGTCACGATTGCATTTGAGGTAGCGCCAAAAAGGAGAAGGTGGATGGTAAGCCAGGAAAGTTTATTATCCTGACCACCTCTTTGAATGATTGCAGTAGACAATGCTGCAATTAAATAGGCAATCACGACTAAATTTGAGCGAAGGTGCCAATCCGCCCGACCAGTCAATTTGCTCATGACTTAGAGTATTGGCAAATACCGATCTAACTCATAAGCCGTCACTTGGCGACTGTAGTCATTCCATTCGGCTCGCTTATTCCGCAGAACGTATTCGAATACATGCTCACCCAACGTTTCGCGCACCAATTCGCTCTCTTGCATCGAAATAATTGCCTCATTGAGATTGCTCGGCAGTGGCGTGGCAGCAGGTGCATCTGAAAGTTCGTACTCATCTGCGACGCCTTTCAACCCGGCAGAAAGCATTACCGCGTAGGCCAGGTATGGATTGCACGCCGAATCGGGCGAGCGGAATTCGATCCGAGTCGAATTCTCCTTCTTTGGTTTATACATTGGAACGCGAACCAATGCACCGCGATTACTATGTCCCCAATTCGCCAACGCAGGTGCTTCCCCGCCGCCATGCAGTCGCTTATATGAGTTGACCCATTGGTTAGTGACGGCGGTTATTTCTGGAGCATGATGCAGCAATCCAGCGATGAATGAACGTCCGACCTTCGACAAGTTGTACTCCGTTTTTGGATCGTAGAACGCATTCCGCTCACCTTCAAATAGGGAGACATGAGTATGCATACCGGAGCCTGGGTGGTCAGTAAATG
>DASVIG010000124.1:0-5368 GCA_036382195.1 Candidatus Nanopelagicaceae bacterium | reverse complement strand
AACTTGCTCCAATGCCCCCTCTTCTTCAAAAAGATGCGTGGCGCCTTGAACAATCACCAAATCATTTTCGCAATTAAGCCGTACCTGCGCTTGACGATTGAGATCGATGACTACCTCATCTTTGCCGCCCACGATTAATAGCGTGGCGGCTGTGACCCTGGGTAGTTGAGAACCAGCGAGGTCGGCCCGCCCACCGCGAGAAACTACCGCGGCCACTTTTTCTTTGAGATCGCCCGCTGCCCAGAGCGCCGCGGCGGCGCCGGTACTCGCTCCGAAATACCCCACCGGCAAGTCACCTAGTTCGGTATTGGTCTGAAGCCATAGTGTCGCCTCCACCAATCTCTCTGCTAGCAGCTCGATGTCAAAGACATTGGTTCGATCCTCCGCTTCTGTGGGGGTGAGCAAATCAAAAAGTAAAGTTGCCAATCCGATTCGATTGAGTTCTTTTGCGACTTCCTGGTTGCGCGGACTATGTCGACTGCTTCCGCTGCCGTGCGCAAAAATAACGATGCCTGCTGCGTTTGCTGGAACGGTTAGGTGACCTTCTAGCGTGAATGCTGCTGTTGCAATAGCAACTTCTTCATCGCGCAATTTGGGTTTCATGACGGAAACCTAGTTTTCACACTTTGATTGACTGGAATTGTTTCTCGTGCGAGAGTCAGAATCTTGGCCACTTCATCATCACTGGTGGCAGAGAAATTCTGATACCACTCACCGACCGCCGAAAAAAACTTGGGGGTGTAGAGACAGATGACTTCATCTGCATCTTTCTTCAGCAATTCGATGGTGTCCGCAGGGCCCACAGGAACTGCAAGGAGGACTCTCTTTGCGCCATGAGCCCTAGCCACGCGGCACGCGGCTTGCGCCGTAGAACCAGTCGCGATGCCATCGTCGACTAGAAGTGCAACTCGTCCCTTGAGAGATATTGCCGGCCTATCGCCTCGAAATCTCTTTGCGCGTCGTTCAACTTCAGCACGTTCGCGTGCTTCAACGGCGGCAAACTCGTCATGTCCGATCCTCGTCAGCCTTATGACCTCGTCATTCGTGACCACCACGCCATCCTCGCTGACCGCCCCCATTGCCAACTCTGGTTGAGAAGGAAGACCTAACTTACGCACGACGATGACATCCATCGGAGCATTGAGCTCCTTCGCAATTTCGTAGGCGACGGGGATGCCGCCTCGAGGAAGACCGAGCACCACGATGTCCTGGCCGCGGAGATATTTTAGGTTTGCGGCTAACTGTTGGCCTGCATCGATGCGATCATTGAAAATCATCGCGAGCCTCTCTCGAATGAGTACTGATTTCGGAGACCAAAATTGCGGAACCCCTCGAGATGTAAATCCGAGGGGTTTCGCTTTGCTGACATGCCCAAACGGGGCGTCTTCACTACGCACACCTACTAACCGACGAAGATTAATAGCGTTGCGGCTTGTTTAGTCACCCAAACAAAACCCGTTCTGCATAATCTAGTTCGAATCTAAATTTCCCAATTCCCACGTCGTCATCGCGTTTCCTCTGACTTTTACATCGGAAGAAGAATTGTTTCCCGACCCGAATCTCAATCATCTAAATCCGAGACCTAAATGAAGGAGACAAGTAATTTCTAGTCTTGATGGTAAAAGTTGTCAATCCCTATTTGGCTTATTTCTAAAGGAAGAGTGTTAATGCTCAAGATTGCCTGACTCGAGCGTACTTCCCGAATGTTTTACGTCACAATAATTGAAGAGCCAACTCTCGCGCCAAGCGATTTGATTCGGATTACCTTTATTTACAGGTGTATTTAATGACGAAAGGAAAATGAAGATGACAACAAAAGAGATTACCGTGAAGAAGCCCACGGGCGTTCATCCGCTTTTTGAGTTTCCGCTTCTCATGGATTGGTTTGATGATTTTGCTCCTTTGAGTTTTGCAATTAGGGGAGAAGAGGCTCACCCAATCAAGATAGAAGAGTCAATAAAGGAGAACAAATTCATTATCCGCGCCGAACTGCCCGGAGTAGATCCCGAGAAAGATATTGACGTAACCGTGGGAGATGGATTTCTCACGATTAAAGGGGAACGAAGGGAAGAACATGAGAACGCCAATATGTCGGATTTCCATTATGGAAGTTTCATCAGATCTGTCGCACTTCCCAGCGGCACGGATGAGAAGAATGTTCAGGCAACCTATAAGGACGGGATCCTTGAAGTCAAAGTTGAAATTCAACCAACTGCTGCCTCCGCCAAGAAAATTCAGGTCAATCGCGTCAAGTAGCAGTTAGTCGCGCGCAAGGGTCTCAAGGACCGGGAGCGCGGCCTGCAAGAGAGCGAAGTCGGTCGCGCTCAGATTTTCAATCCGCGAACTCAATCCCGCGGTTCTCTCGCTCCACAGTTGCTTGAGAATACGTCGACCCTTTGGTGTTAAGTCGATGATGCAAGCTCTTCCATCAGTGGCATCCTCAATCCGTTGGAGAAGTCCCAGATCTTCTAGCGTGGCTACTACACGCGTAGCAACGGGAGCGCCGACGGATTCGCGCATTGCCAGATCGCTGATGCGAATTGCACCCATGTCTTCAATGGTGGCAAGAGCCGATATCTGAGAGGGCGTCAAACCTGTTGCACCATTTTGGCGGATGGATCGAATCAAGCGAGTGACGACCAATCGCAATCGTGCCGCCGATTCAGAGTCGTTTCGGGTGGTGGTACGAGTTCGAGTTGTCATCTTCGATCATCTTCCAATGCTAGTTCCCCGGGAACAGCCCCGCCGGCAAAAGCGACGTCACCGATGTGATCATGTACGTGATGTGCTGGCGGAATTTCGTCCTCGTGAACGAATCGCCGACCACGAAGTGCAGAGAAAATGGCTGCAATGAAGGACATTGCTATCGCCAACGAAAAGACGATCACCAGCCCATCGTGGAACGGCGAAGCGATGAGGTTGGGGAAGAAACTCTTACCGGTGAGTTTCTGCCACTGCGCAGATGTAACACCGGCAGTTGATTGGGAACCCAGCAGACTCTGCAACGGGTTGTATCCCAGGAATGAGGAAAAGAGAGATCCGACTGGTGGTAAAGATGCGACTTCGTGCGCTTTAGCACTTCCGACCCCATTCGCCGTCAGACCACGGAACATGGATAGAGGTAGCGAATTTGCCAGCCCGACCACCATCAGTGAGAAGAAGATTCCCATCGATAAAACCATTCCAGAATTCATGAAAGCCGCTTGGATCCCAGCAGCTCCACCACGCTGATCCGCGGGAACGCTATTCATGATCGCGGTCGAATTCGGAGCAGAGAAGAGACCCCCGCCAATACCGTTCAGCAAAACAAGCATTCCGAAGATCCAATAATGAAAATTAGTTGGAACGAAAAGTAGTCCGACGAAACTGCCTCCGAAGACGATCAACCCCGCGGTCGAGAGTATCCGGGCGCCATGACGGTCGGAGAGAAATCCCGAAAGCGGTCCGGCAATTAAGAAACCAATTGTTAAAGGCAGCAGGTAGATACCGGCCCATAGTGGTGTTGCATCATATTTGTAACCGTGTAAAGGGAGCCAGATACCTTGAAGCCAGATGATCAACATGAATTGGAGACCACCCCGCGCGATGGCTGCCAAGAGCCCGGCCGCGCTTCCGGTGGCAAAGGCTCTATTGCGGAAAAGTCGGAGATTGAACATCGGCGACTCGACGCGTAGTTCGATAATCGCAAAGAGAATGAGGAAGATAACACCGACGATGAGCCCTCCAAGGACTTTGGGAGCGGTCCAACCCATGGTGTGATTTCCGTAAGGTTGAATGCCATACACGATGGCGGCGAGCAGAGCAGTAAGTCCGACAGCGAAGGTGATGTTGCCCCACCAGTCGATCCGTGCTCTTGTCCGACGTCCATTATCGCGCAGACTGTGATAGCCCCACACTGTTCCGAGAATTCCAAAAGGCACAGAAACCCAGAAGACCATTCGCCAGTCGACCACGGATAGTAATCCGCCGGCGATCAGACCGATGAAAGAACCGGCAATTGCGGCGACTTGGTTGATTCCCATGGCGAGGCCGCGTTGTTCCGAGGGAAATGCATCCACGATGATGGCGCTGGAGTTTGCGAAAAGCATTGCGCCGCCAACACCTTGCACCAGGCGCCAGACAACGAGCCAGAGTGCACCGCCGCCTCCGTGGAGAGGATCCAAAGCCAGAATGATTGATGATACGGAGAAGACTGCAAAGCCGAGGTTGTAAATCCGGACCCGCCCCAAGATGTCTCCTAGCCTGCCAAGGCTCACGACCAAGACTGCCGTAACCAGCATGTAACCCATCATCAGCCAGAGAAGGTAGCCGACGTTGCCCGGGGATAGGGGATCAATGCCTACTCCACGAAAAATTGCTGGTAACGAAATAAGGATGATCGACGAGTTGATCGTCGCCATCAGCATTCCTAAGGTGGTGTTGGAGAGGGCAACCCACTTGTAATGATCCTTGTGGATTCGGTCCAATTTCGCTCGAGTTGCCACCCGGCCTCCTAGTTGCTTGACTAAAAGCAACTATATCCTAAAGAATGCCACCATGACATTGGAGAAGATCAACCACGGAACCACAGCGCTTGTTCTTATCGACCTCCAGAACGGTATCGCCCGTCAATCCGTGGCGCCTCATGATTCTCGCGAAGTTCTCTCAAATGCTGCGCAGTTGGCCCGAGCATTTCGAGGGGCAGGCGCACCTGTTATTTTGGTACGAGTTGGTTATAGCGCAGGCGGAGGGGAGATGTTGCGCACGGAAGTGGATCAACCGCGACCAGCGTCAGGACCTTTGCCAACCGATTTTTCAGAGATCGTCCAGGAACTGGAACAGGTCGAAACTGACATCGTTGTCACAAAACACAATTGGAGCGCGTTTTACGGGACCGATCTAGATGTCCAACTGCGGCGTCGGGGGATCAAGTCGATCGTACTGGGTGGCATCTCGACCAATATGGGTGTCGAATCGACAGCTCGCTCGGCGCATGAACATGCCTACAACCTGATATTGGTCGAAGATGCTATGGCCAGCATGGCGGGGTCGGACCATCTATTTGCAGTCGAAAGAATCTTTCCTCGAATCGGCCAAGTTGTTTCCACGCAGGATGTCCTATCTGCGATGGCGTGAAATGGGAGATCTCATTGCCTTTTCAAATCCTTGCACTCGTGGGCATTCGCGTTCTATTCTCTCTTTATGATCTATGCGGCCATTGCATCAGGAGTACTGCTAGCGATTTCCATCGCTAGAATCGTCTTTCTCAATTCTGAGGTGGAAATCCTCGAGGATGCAGGGGAGAAATTGCAGAAGGTGATTGAGCCCGAAGAAGCGAAGTATCCAATTGATTACTCGACCCCTGAGACTTTCGTCGCCTCGCAGGAGA
>DASVIG010000123.1:0-8479 GCA_036382195.1 Candidatus Nanopelagicaceae bacterium | reverse complement strand
AGACTTTCGTCGCCTCGCAGGAGAAGATGCCCGAACAACTTCAGGACGAAGAAACTGAGTATGCGTGGGCGACGAATGCGCGGGATCTGAAGAAAGAGGGACGGACCCTCTGGCTTGGCTTGGCTGCAGTATCTCTCATTGCGCTAGTAACTTCGTTTATAGAATTTCTGCGGAGTTAGTCTCTCGCCCAAATCGATCGAAATAGATTACCCAGTTGGCATGTATTGGCGATCAACCCAATAGGCCTGTTGCGCCGTCGATAACATTGCGATGGTTGACTCGGCTCCTTGGTTTAGATTGGGGCCGCGATGGTGAAGTCCATCGTATCCTCCGCCGGTTTCCGGATCGAACATTGGCGCACCAACATCGTTGTCGCCAAGGAACCAGCCCCAAGCTCGGTTCAATTCATCGATCCATCGCGATTCGCCGGTGATCGCCCATGCTCGGGCACATGCATCGGCTATTGCCGCGACCTCGATGGGTTGTTGATCAAATCCCATTTCAGTCTCACCTGGCCCTCGGCCACCGACTGGCGTCACAGAAAAATGACCTAACCGCGTCTCTACGTCGACAAGGAATTCGAGCATTTCCAGACCACGCTCCGCCGTCGCCGTATCTTTCAATGCCCACCCGGTAAGCATGACGGCTTCTGCGACGGATCCATTGGCATAGCGAAGTCGTGGTTCTGGCCAAGACCAATCAGTGCGTATTGCGGGCGTGAAGAGTGCATGGGCATCCATCAGAATTTTTCGGGCAGCAATCTCTCCGGGTAGTGCAAGCAGCAATTCGCCGGCCCCAAGCGCCGCAAACGACATAGTTCGCAAATCCGGTGAAGAGTTCTGCGCAAGTATGCGAAAACCAGAGAGCGCACGTGCGCGCTGTTCGGGTTCGGGAGCATGGACGGCACCGAATCCCAATGCCCATGTGGCCCTTCCCCACCAATCTCCTATCGTGGGTTCATCTGTCCAGTGTCCGTCGAGATCCATTCGATTGTGGCAGGCACCGTCTTCGGAGATGGCTTTGTAAGTGAAACTCAAATAGAGATCTAACAGATCACGACTCTCAGGATCTAACTGCGGCTCACGGCAAAGCAAGATGAATGCTCTCGATACATCATCGAGACAGTGTCCATGTTCGGCGCGGGGCTCATCTATCAACGCGTGCTCCTGAAGTCCGTGCGATGTTGTCAGTCGTTTCAGATGCGCGAACGAGGGTTGTTGACCTGTGATTTTCATGCGGCTGCCTCCGCCCGAATAAGTGCGACGGCGAGTTCGACATATCGTGCAGCTACCGAAGACCAGAGTAGTTCATTGGCGATGCGACCGCTCTGCCGAGTCATCTCTGCTCCAACTTCAGGATGTTCCACGATTTCTCGGATAGCCCGTGCCATCGCTTCTGGATTGCGATGGGGGACGACCGCTCCGGCACCAGATGCCAGAAGCTCAACCGCGTGGGGGAACTTGGTGGCGACAACGGGTCGTTGTGCTGTAACCGCTTCGATGAGCACACCGGACGTGACCTGGTCGGTGGAATCGTAAGGCAAAAGCACGATTGTGGACGAGGCCACCAGGGCGGCAAGGGAAGCGTCGCTGAGGTATTCAGGGCGTAAGTGAACCGAATCCTCCAATCCGAGTTGATTGATCTTCTCTTGGAGAGACTCACGATAACTTTCGCCGTCGCGACTTAATACTTTCGGATGGGTCCGCCCGGCAACTACATATTGGATTGTGGGTTGAACGTCCTGCAAAAGTTTCATGGCTTCGATTGCCCATTCAATCCCTTTGCCAGGTCCGATCAAGCCCCAGGTGAGAATCTCGGCCGAAGTTGAAGTAGATGTCGACTCCAGCAAGGCAATGGCAGGAGCTCCGTGAGGAACAACGGAGACCTTGGCTGGATCAATTAGGTATTCGCTGATCAACCCATCTCTTGCTGCGAGGCTCATCGTGACAATCGCCGATGCTTGCTCACACAATTCTTTCAACACATGTAACTGACTCTCCGTAGGAGAAGTGACAACGGTATGCATCACCACGATTGACGGCACACGAAGACCTTTCATGAGTGTGAGTACCTCATCGCCATCCTCGCCACCGTAAATTCCGAACTCGTGTTGAATGACGGCTACATCCATCTCATTGAGAACCCTGATCGCTTCCTTGAGGGAATTGGGATCTCCTGCCCTCAACGTAGCGATTACTTCGGGCGCAACTAAAGTCGACACGTCCGACTTGGGGTAGTCGACCAACTGGACTACGCCGGCACTATGTGACTCCAACTCTAGGATTGCCCCCATCAGGGACGCAGTGAAAGTAGCTATGCCGCAGTAGGTTGGCGGATAGGTGCTGACGAATCCAAAACGTATTCTCACTACCCACCAATTCTTCCTGTTGAGGGAATTCCCATGCCGGAACTTTTCGATAGTAACGTTACCTCCATAAATATGCCCGATGAAACCAAAATGAGTGATCTCTCAGACAATTGGCAGGGAATTGAGCGTGAAATAGGGCAATTCTAGGGAATTAAATGGGCTATGCCCTTCGGTTACGGGTATGGTGAATGTAACGAAAGGTAGAGATTCCATGAGCGACGATTCCATTTTGGTGCGCCGAGCAACGCAAGTTCTCCTTCCTGACCCTCGTCGGATTATTACGAGGTTGTATCTGCCTGGTCAGGAAATAATGGACGATGGAATCTCACGGGCGGACGCTGTCATTGAACGAGTTTTGGGGATGACCGGTGAGGAAGTTGGGACTATTCTTGACGAGACGAGAGGACGGTACGCCGACCGACATCGCGACTTGCATGCGATCCTCGTGGAACATTTCACACGAGTGGCACACCGCTTGCCTCCCGCCGTCGATATATCAGCCGATCAACGCGACTTGATCGGTGCCTTCTTTACCAAGGAATATTCGGTCGAATCAGCAGCACTCTTTAATCCATCTGTAGTGGTCCATCCTGACCAGACGGGGCTGAAAGATGGTGAATTACGCTTTATCATGAGCGTGCGCGCGGTCGGTGAGGGGCACATCTCTAGTATCGAATTCCGCATCGGCGTGCTCTCGGGCGAGGAGATGCACATCGATGACCCTGGCCGATATTTGGTCGCTGGTCGTGCGACCCCAGGAACAATGTCACGTGAATTTCTCCGAGATGCATTGGTCGAGCGCGGAGATGCAACCGCCGCCAACGATCTACTCAATTTGCTCCCTGATGTTTTCGATGCCAAACACCTCGGCTCCGCGATTCTCTCGGTCGAAAAAGATGAACTGACCCGCGATAGCACAAGAGAAATCATTAAAGAAATCCGTTGGATTGCTTCTTGCAATTATCGATTGGAATTTCCGCATGACCGTCCGCTCTCGGAACGTGTTCTCTTTCCGACGTCTGTAGATGAGACGCATGGTATGGAAGACGCACGCTTCACGCAGTTCACTGAAGATGATGGGAAAGTTAGTTACTGGGCGACATATACCGCTTATGACGGCTCTCGTGTCAAACCACATCTGATTCAGACCAAAGATTTTCAAACCTTTGATGTCACTCGACTTATAGGGCCGGCTGCGAAAAACAAGGGGATGGCCTTATTTCCCCGCCGAGTCAACGGACAGTATTTGGCTCTGTCCCGTTGGGATCGTGAAAATATCAGCGTTGCGTTTTCACCGGATACCCGCACATGGGGGGATGCTGTTGAAATATTGATTCCAGAACAACCGTGGGAATTTGTCCAACTGGGTAACTGTGGGTCGCCAATCGAAACGCCCGACGGTTGGGTCGTGATAACCCACGGCGTTGGTCCAATGCGTGAATATGGAATCAGTGCAATTTTGCTTGATCTAAATGACCCGACCAAGGTGATTGGTGCGCTAAGCCAACAGATACTCTGCGCCGATGAGGAAGAACGCGATGGTTACACGCCCAATGTTGTCTACTCCTGTGGCGCCTTATTGCATGGTCAGACAATTTTTCTGCCTTACGGGTACAGTGATGCTGGAATTCGATTTGCTTTCGTGGACCTCCCCGAACTTCTGAAGCAACTGCACGCATCGTTGTAGTAGTTACGTGTAACAGGCGATGATAGTTTCAATCACACGTTTGGTTTCATTCACATCTCTCACTTGGATGGAAGTGACTCCAATTTCCTTCACTGGATAATCATTTCCGCCAGGAAATAGAGCATCGCCCATAAAGAGCATTTCGTTCTTATTCAGTTGAAGCACTTCTTCAAGTTTTCGGATGCCGTAGGCCTTATCAATGCCGGGTCTTGTGACATCGACTGATGTGGTGCCTCCCAAGCCAACCGAGAACTCTGGGATGAGGCTCCTGAGCATGCTCTGCATCTTTTTCCGTTTGCTGAAGTCTGGATCCCACACTCTTTTCTCGTTTATCGGAGCTTCTTGTCCGAGGGCGGAAAAGGTAATTTGACTGCCTCTGTCCTCGATCTGTTCACCCCACACAGCTGTTGAATCAAAGCCCAACTCTGAAGTTGTCCGTCGCAAAGCCGCGATAATCCGGGTCTTTTCAACGGCTGTCAGATCTTCCGAATAGATGGGTAGCCATGCCGAGGCATATGAATAGAACTTCGTCCCGCACGCCGGAAGCAAGGAGAGATTAGGCACTCCGCTTGCAGCCAGACCTTGGGCAAGTATCTGTTTTTCAAACTGCGGCCAATCGCCTCCAGAAATAATGGCAACTTTGGTGAAACTCAGAAGATTATTGAGGAGTCCCATCATTTCGACATCCACCGCAGATTTACTCTCTGCCAGGGTTCCATCCAAATCAAAAACGATAAGTTGCTTCATAGAGCAGATCTTATTTCACAATGTGACATCTTCAGCAAGATGCTCCTCGGGTAAAGGGCCACCCACGCGATCAAGAATCTCGCGTGCGATCGCTTCAAGTTCCTCCTTCTCTCCTTCGCTCATCACGGATCTCGTAGCCTGTACCAAGCGGGTGGAAAGTTTAGGGTCACTTACATTCAGATGTCGAGGCAACCATTTCCCCGTCGCCAACCAGTGCCGTTTGGAGAGCAGAGCGAGTTCGCTCACCCCGATAACTAATTGCCCAACGATGTATAGCAATTCCGTTTGATTTGATGCGGCTTGAAGGTCATCGAGTTGATCGGTCAACAAGGACCGTCTGTTATTTATCTCGTCATCCGAAGGCTGCGGCGGTCCTCCTTCTAAATACTTTGCTGCTGCTGTTTGGATTCGTTCGGCTTCTCCATCAACGGAGAGGAATATGTATCCGTCGACAATCATCCTCTCTGTCGTTGCCCGATAACCTTTTGCCTCCAGCTTTGAGAAATAGTCGATGGATGCCGGAGTATGAACGTATAACTCGGCTAACCATCCATATTCATGCATAGTCTCTCGAAACGGAGCGGGGCCACCGCGAAGGATAATGATGATGTCGAGAGTTGATATAGATTCTCTGGGTTCGGTCATTGCGTTTCCGGTCAGAAAGGCAGCGACCGCGTTTGGATAACGGTCGCTCACAATCGCTTGGGCCGCATCAAGCGCGGGGACGGCGTCCATACCTGTGAATTTAATGCCTTTCCGGCAATCGCACAGTCTGAATTAAGTCAATATTTTCATCTCACCTTAATCCGCATTTGCCTGTACTGTGGCAAATACTGGGGATATCGACCTCCGTCGCTGATCCGATGACATGGTGCGACATCTCACTACGAAAGTGATTGGAGAAGGTTATGGGTATTGGTGGCGGAATTTTTCTCTTCGTCGTGGGGGCCATTGTCGCCTTCGCTTTGAATTTCTCAGTCAGCGCGCTCAACCTCAATCTGATTGGTTATCTCCTCATGGGAGCTGGCGTATTGGTCTTCCTGATATCTCTCGTGACCGTATTCAAAAAGCGCTCATCCACTGTTACGACGCGAACTGCCGTCAATCCCGACCGGGGCGAGAAAGTAATCGAGCACGAGACCAAGTCGGACACACTGTAGCCATCGGTGCAGATAATTTTAGCGCATGGAGATCTTGATGAAGAGCAGGTTTACGAGGAAGACTACGATGTGGATTGTCGCGGCGTCTTTCTTGATTCTGGTGGCGGGGTGTTCGAGCCAGAACACCCCGGAGAACAATGTAACGACTCCGCCCGCCACTGCGACTCCTTCTGCGTCTCCGACCGCATCTTCAACTCCGACACCCTCGCTTACCTCAAACTCCATCACTTATAAGAATGCGAAGTACGGTTTCACTTTCTCACTTCCGTTGAGTTGGAAAGGTTTCTCCATCGTTACGAGCAAGTGGCAGGGTTACAATTCGAAATCCGGTGGTGTGACGCAAACAGGTCCTTTGATTTCCATTCGACACCCTTTATGGACTGACGCAAAGAAGCGACAGGACATCCCAATCCTGATTCTTACCCTTAACCAATGGAGTGCACTTAAGCGATTTGAATTCAATATGGGGGCGGCACCCATAGACCCAAGCGAACTTGGGCGAAATAGTCATTACGTTTTTGCGCTTCCAGCCAGATATAACTACGCATTCCCGACCGGGTATGAAGAGGTAGACAGGATTTTGCAGGCCAACCCCCTTCACCCTTATTGATAGGGGATTTTCCTCACTTCGCTCCCACCGTAAGTGCTGCCGCCATAGCGGTGATTATAAACCTGTGCTAATTTCGTAGCGTCGCAATTAGACGAGAGCCGCAAAAATGATAGAAACTGAGAGTTCAGTTCTTCAAGACATTGTCCGCCGTGAAGCCTTCCCTTTGCGTGCTGACGAGATCACGGATTATGACCCGCTGATTAGCCTCATTGGCGATGCTCGCTTTGTGCTCATCGGTGAAGCCTCACACGGTACCCACGAGTTCTATCGCGAACGGGCGCAGATCACAAAAAGACTCATTACCGAGAGGGGTTTTTCAGTTGTCGCGGTTGAAGCCGATTTTCCAGATGCCAATCGCCTCAATCGGTATGTAAGTGGCAGCGATGATGACGCGGATGCAGTTGAAGCAATGGGTGGCTTTCAAAGATTTCCGGCCTGGATGTGGCGCAATGCCGATGTTCTGGACTTTATCGGCTGGCTGCGATCACACAATGACGGCCTTTTAGACCAGAGGGCAAAAACCGGGTTCTATGGCCTGGATCTCTATAGTCTGCACGCTTCGATCGATGCTGTTCTGAGTTATTTACAGAAAATAGATCCTGACGGGGCAGAACGCGCCCGTGAGCGCTATTCATGCTTCGACCAATTTGGTGAGGACACACAAGCCTATGGATATGCCACCCATCGAGGCCTGGCTGATTCTTGTGAAGAAGATGTTGTCAAACAACTGGTTGAATTGCATGAGCGCTCCATCGAGTTGGCTCGCCGTGACGGGCGTGCGGCAGAAGATGATTTCTTTTTCGCGGAGCAGAACGCGCGTCTGGTAAAGAATGCCGAACAGTATTATCGAATGATGTATCGAAGCGATGTCTCCTCATGGAATCTCCGCGACTTGCACATGATGGAGACGCTCGCTGCACTTGATAGCCACCTGTCCTCGACTGAGAAAAAGGCAAAGATCGTCGTGTGGGAGCATAATTCGCATTTAGGCGATGCTAGTGCCACGGATATGGTGAAGCGAGGAGAACGGAACGTAGGCCAACTCGTTCGACAGCGTTACGGCCATGAAGCGATTTTGATCGGTTTCACGACCTATAGCGGCACAGTCACTGCAGCTACAAACTGGGGAGGGTCGGCAGAACGCAAACGCGTCCGTCCCGCCCTGCCAGGCAGTTATGAAAGCCTTTTTCACGATGTCGGTCTGGATCGTTTCATGGTGCTTATGCCCAAGGGGAGCGAGGCCAATAGGGTAATGAAAGCGCCACTTCTAGAGCGCGCGATTGGGGTGATCTACCGCCCCGAAACTGAGCGGCAAAGTCACTATTTTCACGCAAGTCTGTCGAGTCAGTTTGATGCGGTGATCCACATCGATGAGACTCGGGCGGTTGAGCCATTGGAGCGAACTGCGCAATGGGAACGGGGCGAAGTGATGGAGACATACCCGTCGGGTATCTAAACGCTCGGATCCCATTTCCAGTTCCGGACCTCTGGCAGGTCTTGGCCATACTTAGTGATGTAGGCGTTGTGTTCGATCAATCGCTCCTGCATGGCTTGGTGCAAATAAGTTCCCTGGCTTCGCAATTGTGGCAGTAGGTCTATTGCATCTTGGACTAGGTGGAATCGATCCAAACGGTTCTGTACCCGCAGATCAAAGGGGGTAGTGATAGTGCCCTCCTCGTTATACCCACGGACGTGGAGGTCGCGGTTGTTCCTACGATAAGTCAACCGGTGAATCAACCATCGATATCCGTGGAAGGCGAAGAGAATCGGCCGGTCTTTGGTGAAGAGCGAGTCGTACTCGGTTTGAGTCAATCCATGCGGATGTTCGGTATTGGACTGCAACTTCATGAGATCCACTACGTTGATGACCCTTATTTTCAGATCTGGTAGATGCTCGCGCAGGATGG
>DASVIG010000122.1:0-2785 GCA_036382195.1 Candidatus Nanopelagicaceae bacterium | reverse complement strand
TATCTGCCAAATCTCAACGCAGAACTCATTAATAATGGTGTTGCAAAGGGTGATGTCTCCTACATCTGGAAAATAGGTGGCGTCATGTTGGGTGCGTCTGTGCTTATCATGGCGGCCTCAATTCTTCTGGCATTCTTGAGCGCCAAAGTGGCGATGGCTTTTGGGCGAGACTTGCGACGAGCGGTCTTTACCTCTGTAGAAGATTTTTCTGCCCGCGAACTTAATCAATTTGGTGCTCCTTCTTTGATAACCCGTAACACTAATGATGTTCAACAAGTACAGATGGTTCTCTTTATGGGGTTAACCATGATGGTGAGTGCTCCGATTACCGGAGTAGGTGCCTTCATAATGGCACTCCGGACAAATGTGAAACTTTCTGGACTCTTGCTTGTTGCCGTCCCCATTATGGCTCTTCTGATTTTTACTTTGCTTCGTAGAGTCGTCCCACTTTTTCGCGTAATGCAACTGAAGATTGACAGGATCAATCTGGTTTTGCGAGAACAGATCAGTGGTGTCAGAGTTATCCGTGCATTTGTAAAGACTCGCTTTGAAGAGGAGCGCTTTGCGGATACGAATAGGGATTTGATGGAAACGACGTTAAGCGTCACTCGAACTTTCGCCATCATGTTTCCCTCACTGATGTTGCTTCTCAACCTCTCGAGCGTCGCCGTTATCTGGTTTGGGGCCAAACTGGTCGATAGTGGCCAGATGCAGATCGGAAATCTGACCGCGTTTCTTGCTTACATCATGCAGATCCTGAGCAGCGTAATGATGGCAGTCATGATGTCCTTAATGATTCCCCGTGCCGCTGCCAGCGCCGAGCGTATTCAAGAAGTGCTACAAACGCGATCATCTGTCGTGGATACTTTGACCCCTCAGACGCCCACTCAACGCACGGGATTGATCGAATTTCATAATGTCGAGTTCCGTTATCCAGGCGCCGAACAACCTATCTTGTCCAATATTTCTTTTACCGCGGAGCCTGGAAAGATCACAGCAATCGTCGGGAGCACTGGGAGCGGAAAGACCACACTTCTCAATCTCATTCCTCGTTTTATCGACGTGACGGGCGGATCAGTATCTTTAGACGGAGTAAATGTGCAGGATCAATCCCTCGAGGCAATCTGGTCGGAAATTGGTTTAGTTCCCCAACGTTCCTTTCTCTTTGGCGGAACAATCGCGGAAAATCTTCGATATGGAGATCCGGCTGCGACGGATGAAGAACTCTGGAAGGCTTTAGAAATAGCGCAGGCAGAGGATTTCGTTTCTGAGTTGCCGGAGAAACTCGAAGGACGAGTCGCACAAGGTGGGACTAATTTTTCTGGGGGACAGCGTCAGCGGCTATCCATTGCACGTGCGATTGTGAAGAGGCCGCATATCTATATCTTGGACGACAGTTTCTCTGCCCTGGACTACTCCACAGATGCCAAATTGCGAACTGCCCTTGATCGCGAAGCTTCCAATGCCACCGTAATTGTTGTTGCCCAACGTGTCAGCACGATTCTCGATGCAGATCAGATCATTGTGCTCGAAAACGGAAGAATTGTGGGGATCGGCAACCACCATGAATTGATGCAGGCATGCGAGACCTATCGCGAAATTGTGCTCTCCCAACTCAGTCCGGCGGAGGCAGGATGAGTACGCAACGAGGCCCAGTTTCCACCCCTCGCCCTGGGGGCGGCCCGGGTCGAGGACCCATGGGCGGCATGATGGGACCGCCGCCAGTAAAATCAAAAGACTTTCGCGGATCCCTACGCAGGCTTCTCAAAGAACTCCGAGCCGAGCGTAAGACCTTGGTACTTGTCCTGACACTCATCACTACCAGCGTCATCATCGGCTCTTTTGGACCGAAAATTCTAGGCCGAGCCACGAACTACGTTTTCTATGGATTTCTTGGACGACGAATGCCCGCGGGTGTAAGCAAAGCACAGGCTATTGCTGGACTACGCGCACAAGGGCAAGATCGCCTAGCGGACATGCTGAACAAGAGTTCCGTTGTTCCAGGTCAAGGGATTAACTTCCATGCGATTTACCAGATTCTCCTTCTGGCCATCGCCCTCTATGTGATTTCATCTGCCTTCTTATGGCTACAGGGTTATCTGATGGCTGGTGTCACTCAGCGGACCGTATTCAGGTTACGCCGACTGGCCGAGGAAAAAATCGGTCGCCTTCCATTGAGTTATTTCGACACGCAATCACGTGGGGATCTACTCAGTCGTGTCACCAACGACATCGACAATATTGCCAACTCGCTTCAGCAGGGGCTTTCACAGATTCTCAATTCTCTCCTCACCATCATCTCCATTCTTACAATGATGGTCTGGATTAGCCCCGAACTCGCCCTGGTCTCGCTTATTGCGGTCCCGCTGAGCATGTTTTTCTCAGTGCTCATTGCAAAGCGCTCCCAACCTCAATTTATCGCGCAATGGGATTGGACTGGGAAACTCAATGGGCATGTCGAGGAGATGCATACCGGGCATGCTCTCGTCAAAGTATTTGGCCATCGCAAGCAAGCCATCGATGATTTTTCCACCTTAAACGAAGGTCTGTATCAGTCCAGTTTCAAGGCTCAATTTATGTCGGGACTTATCCAGCCCACCACGGCCCTCATATCAAACTTGATTTATGTGGCCATCGCAGTTCTGGGTGGATATCGCGTTGCAACAGGGAGCATGACTCTTGGTGACGTACAGGCATTCATACAATATTCGCGCCAATTTGGAATGCCGCTTGCTCAAATTGCCGGCTTGATGAATGTTGTTCAATCAGGTGTTGCCTCTGCCGA
>DASVIG010000121.1:0-19013 GCA_036382195.1 Candidatus Nanopelagicaceae bacterium | reverse complement strand
GGAAGGCTCCGGGGAATGATTTTCCGTGTGTACCTAAATGACTCTTGCTGATAGTAATAACCGTAGCGATTCCGAAAACGACGATAAGGTAAGGGGCAAGATACTTCTCAACCGTCTGAACTAGATTATGTCCAACAAATGCAATTGCCACTTGAATGAGCACGACTATGACAAGGGATGTGACGTTACTCAGTTTCGTCAAGGTGGCCAATGCAAAAGCTCCCGAGACGCTATTGACTGCAAACCAGCCAATACCCGCAGCACCTGCATTGAAAACCGAGGGAATAATGTTTCCTAGTTTTCCGAATGCCGCCCGGCCCATAACCATCTGAGGGACGCCGTATTTGGGTCCATCCTGAGTAAGAAAATACTGACTTAACGCGCCAAGAACATTGCCAATTAATATTCCAATTGCCGCCTGCCAGAAACTCATGCCAAAAAAGACTCCAAGTGCACCCACATAGATTGTGGCGAATTCTAGGTTGGGGCTCATCCATGTTGCAAAAAGGGAAGACGCTTTTCCGTGCCGATCCTTCTCGGGAATCGATTCAATGCCACCCGGCTCGATGGCCATGACCTTGTCGCCGTACTCCCCCTCGCGAATTTCTAGATTACTCATCTCTCTCCTAGATTTTAGAAACGCCTCTGTTGGTCGTCGTCGACCTTGAGAGAACTTTCCACTATGGCCTAAGAGAAACCAGGCTTAACACGCCAATATCAAGAAAAAATTGGCCCCAAAACCTGTTCGATTTCGAAAATTCAGAGGGAACGAGTGATGAACTGCAGAAAGAGGCTGGTTAAAGAGACCAGGACCCAGAGGATTCCGCCAAGGAGCAATGGGCGATGACCCGTGCGGCGGAGGGCCGAGATATCAGTAGAGAGGCCGATCGCAGATAGTGCAATGGCGATCAAAAATATCGAGATTTGCACGAGGTTATGGTGGGCACTCTGGGGAATGAGACCGATGCTGTTGACCGTGGCCACCACGAGAAAGCCGATGAGGTACCAGGGGACCAGACGATTGATGCGCACCTTGGACTTCTCCTGATTCACATTCAATTTCCGACGTGCGACAGAGGCAAGTACCAGGGAAATGGGAATGATCAGCATCGTCCGGGTGAGTTTGACGACAATTGCGTAGTTGGCGGCCGTGCTTCCATAAGTAGTAGACGCAGCCACAACAGAGGACATGTCGTTAATAGCTGTGCCAGCGAAGAGCCCGAAACTATGTTGGCTCAAACCAAGGAGATGACCCAGATATGGGAAGGTCAGAACTGCCGTCAAATTGAAGAGAAATATCGTTGAAATTGCGTATGCGACATCCACACTTGCAGCACCAATGATCGGCGTCACCGCAGCAATTGCTGATGCGCCACAGATGCCGGTCCCAACCCCGATAAGTGTTCGAAGATCGCCGACAATGCCTAGCCATCGGCCAATCCAAAACGCTCCGAGTAGGCATACACCCAGGGACCCAAGCATTACAGGCAATGAGGTAAAGCCAACTTTCACGATCTGCATAAGAGAGAGTTGTGAACCAAGCACCACAACCGAGATCTGCAGAATCAATTTACTTGCCGTCACGATACCGGGACGAAATTTCTCACTTGGTTTGCGCCATGCAGCGATGGCCACACCGATGACAATGCAGATCACTGGAGCACCGATAATGGGAACCATTTTCCCGATGATGGTGGCAACTGTCGCCACTCCCAATGCAAGTGAAAGACCTGGCAGGCGAAGTATCAATGCCGATTTCCGAGAATTATTTGTTATCACGATGAAATTCTCGCAAGTTGTTCAGCCATCCAGTCTCCAGCTAGCGGCTGATATCGATACGGCAGGTTATTGCAGACGTGGTTCCCATCGGCAAACATCACCAATTGGGCATTGGGGGCTTCCTTCACCACACGTTCAGCCTGCTGATAGGGAACTATCCGATCTAACTTGCCGAAGATCACAAGAAACGGTGAGTGCAGATTTCCGAGCACGCCCTCCAATGTCAATCGATGAGCAAACGCGCGCGCTTTGTCATTGGTTCCCGCCCCCGAATACTGAGCAATTGTCGCTCGACTGATTTCTGGTCGGGCATCGAATCCGCTTCCCACCTCAAAGGGTCCGCCTACGGTGACTACTGCGCGAATTCGCGGGTCAAATGCCGCCGATCGTGCGGCGTAATACCCTCCCATGCTGACGCCGGCGACACCCAGGCGATTGATGTCGAGATCACTGCGTTGGGAGAGCGCGTCAATGGCGGCCATGGAGGCTACTTCGTAGTCAGGACGCATTGGCAAATAATGTCCAGTCTCGCCTTGGCCTGGTCCATCTAATGAGAACGTCGCCAATCCGCGTTGAAGAAAGACATTCTCCCAATTGAAAAACTCCTCCTTGGTGGAATCCAGTCCAGGCAGAAGAAGTACCAATCCGGGTTTAGCAATGTTGGGTGGGCGTCGAAGGTTGCCAACCATAAAAGCCCCATCAAAAGGGATTTCGATCCGTTCGGCGGTGGGATCTAGGAATGTAAGGGCATTTCTCATCGCTTCAACAGATTGAAGAGTCGCGGTGCGATGTTTGGCCATATCCAATACCCAAACAAATTTGGCAAAGTGGTAACTCAGTGCCGCACGCATCCAGGCTTGCCCCGCAGTCAAATGACGACCATGGGACTCGGCTTCCTTCGCCAAAGTTGCATGCATATCGCCATTGGCGCACCATGCATCCAACCAATCCGACCATCTCTCGAGAGGGGCGGTAACACGGTGAAAATCGTTGGGATCCACACCTTGGGTGGTAAATCGTGGGGCCCAATGGGCGATCGCAGATTCGATGCCTGCGTCAGCCATGAGCTCTTTGGTTACGTTGCATCAGATCCAACCGGACCGGTGAGCTCTTGAATATTCTGGGAGAGATCCGGGTGCGGGAAGAAGCAGATGAGCTCCATCTCCGAATCGGCATCTGGAAGGGTTGCATGTTTGGCCCCGGCAGGAACAAGAAAGGTGTCTCCCGCACTAATAGCAACCCGCTCGCCTTCGACCCAGAGTGTCCCGTGTCCCGCAGAAACAAATACAGCCTCCGCTGAGTGGGGATGCACATGCGCCGAACGGGATGGATCGCTGGACATTCTGACCACACGAAGACTCAGAGTTGACTCCTCATCCGCTGGTCCAAACGGATCAGCCGAATCGCGGCCAGGCAGAGCCTTAAACCGCAATTCGGTCGATCGGGTAACTTTCGCTTTCATGCTTAAGCTGGAACACCAGTTGATTGAAGAATCTCAGCGATGTCAACAGCCACACCCGAACGGCTATTGGAGAGCAAAGCCGCTTCGACAACTGCCAGAGCACGTACTGCCTCTAGCGCACCGACTTCAACTTTCGCTTTGCCGCGAATAGCGAGCGCGAACTCTTCTAGTTGTTCACGGAACATGTCAGTCGACGGCAACTCTAAGCTGGTGCGTTGAGACTCGCCATATTTTTGTGAAAGAAGAGTGCTGACCTTGTCGACTTCATGAGCTTCATCCCAGTGAGTGAAATCAAGATCATAAAAGAGGTTCGCCTTGGTGCCTTGCAAAGAAACTTGGTACACCCCTGGTGAGGCCCAACCGGTTCCTAGGTAGCCCAGTGCCCCAGACTCGAACTCGAGAATAGCCATGATCGCATCTGGAACTTCAGCTTGGGTGTAAAGACGACGGGCGCAGGCTTGAACAGACTTCACTGGACCGAGGAGATATTGAAGTGTGTCAGCGTGGTGAACGCCAAGTTGAATGAAAGCTCCCCCTGGGCTCTTGCTTGCGTAGTAACGCCATGTTGCTGGTGTCAGTTCGAGACCGCGTTCGTTGGAAAAGTTTGCCTGAGCCAAGGAGACTGGTCCTAGAGTTCCATCATCAATCCATTTACGCATCTGGCGATGACCTGAAAGACGGCGTGAGCTGTGGCCTACAGCAAAAACCAGGCCTGACTCTTCAACCATGGCCATGATTGCCTTTGCATCTTCGACAGTGTGCGCAATTGGCTTGTCAGTGTAAATCGGCTTGCCTGCAGCGAGTGCCTGCTCGATAAGAGGGCGATGTGTGTCATTGGGAGTTGTAAGAAGAATGCCCTCAACCTCATCATCTTTTAGGAGTTCTTCCAGGGTGGCAGCACTTCGCTTGATACCCAATTCCTCTTGAAATGCGGTGCGCTTTGCCTCATCGCGACTAAAGCAGCTCACCAGTTCAATAACATCTCCGCGCTGGGCGCCTCGTGCTTGAACTCGAGCCCATCGTCCTAGACCTACACAGGCTAGGCGTACTTTTGAATCCATTATCTGCTCCTTTGTCATGGTTTATTCTAGAAAATTTCTCACTGCTATGGTCTAACTCCTCGCCGTTGAGGAGGTGGTGATCACACTCTGGACTGTGCAACCTCTCGCGCTTTTCTCGCTGCTTGAACGAGAAGAATCACTTCGTCTGCTGTTCTTTTGGTAAAAGTTTCTGCTACCTCTGCGGATGCCCACCATGGATTCCCATACCAGCCATCATGGGCTAGTTCGGTTACGTTGGTGACAAATCCATACACTTCATGCGATCTGCGCATTGCATCGAGGCCTTCGGCGCCAACAGGTCGGGTTGGGGTCGTCACAGTTTCCAATTTAACAAGTTCGGGGTTGTAAGCAAGCACACCCAAAGTCTCAATTCCTCCACCATGGGTTAACTCACCACCAAGGTCCTTGTAAATTCGTTGAGCCGTATAGCACGCCTGTGCAACGACAATGTTCACGTCCAGTCTCTTCTGGATTGAATAGGCCACAGCATCCATCGATGGGATGTTGCCTTCATGCCAATTGACCAGAACAAAAGTAGTCACGCCCATTTCGCTCAACTCTTCCAACATATCCGTTAAAAGTGCTTCAAAAGTTGATCGACGAAGAGAAATTGTCCCTGGATGACCAGCATGAATCGGCGTCACCCCGTATGGACCAAATGGAACATAAAGAGCATCCAGTTGGGAGGCCACCGACTGCGCGATAATTTCGGCGACCATGGTGTCAGTCCCACATGGCAAGTGCGGTCCATGTTGTTCCGTGCTTCCCATAGGAATGATGGCGATAGGCGATCGGGCGATTAATTTGCGAACGTCCGGACTCGCAAGATCCATGATGGAATTTTTATTCATGATTTTTATTTCACTCTCCCTGATGTAGATTCCACGACAACTTCCTTTGGGCGCTCACCAAGAAGCAAGCGACGTACTTCATGTGCTGCTTTAGTGCGCAGATCGGCCTCTGATTCTTCGGTATACCAAGCCATGTGCGGAGAGAAGAGAATCTGATCCTCGACTCCCTGAAAGACTGAGACATCAGCCGGCTCCTTTGCAAATACATCCAGGGCAGCGTAACCAGGTTGTCCGTTTGCGAGCCCGGCGGCCAGTGCATTGAGATCGATAAGAGATCCGCGAGAAGTATTGACGATAATGCTCCCTGATTTGAGTTTTCTCATTAGATCAGCGTTGAACAACGGGGTTCCATCTGGCGCTCCAGGTACGTGAAGACTGATTACGTCACTTGCTTCAACGAGTTCTTCAAGAGAGGAAACAAACGTAACGCCGGTCATTTTCTCGGCAGGCTCGACAATGTCGTAAGAAAGAACATTGAAGCCCAGGCCGACGAATTGACCTGCTGCATGTCGGCCGATTCGACCAGTGCCCACGACGCCTACGGTCAAGGCCGAAGGTAGATGCAAGGGACGCAGTGGCGCGAAACCCCAATTCCCAGTTCGCACTCTCTGGTCGGCCTCTTTTAGTCGACGAACCGCTGCCAATGCCATTGCAACTGCATGTGTGGCAACCGCCTCAGTTCCGTAATCGGCCACCCTAGAAACCCAGATTCCCAATTGCTTGGCGGCTACCAGGTCAATTGATTCAGTGCCGACGCCGTAGCGCACGATACCCAAACATGACAAGGAAGCAAGGGTCTCTGCGTCGAATTTAGGAGCAGCTCCTGCAAGAATGACATCAGCAGAACCGGCTTGCTCAATAATTGCAGCACGATCGGCGCCATTGCCATCGACGATTTGCACGCCCATTGGTTCAAGTATTTCGCGTTCAATTGCAAAGTCTGGATATCGAGTACCCAAAATTGCAACGTTAGGTGTGGCTTTCATCATCGTCCATCCCGTGGAGGCGCCGTAGAGGCGCGAACTTGAAGTGTTGTTGGCAGGAGAATGGCTACTGCAGGAGCTTCGGGCTTCTCAATAGCTTCTAGCATGAGAGCGGCGGCACGCAGTCCGATGTCATATTTGGGAACTCTGACACTCGTGAGAGGTGGGGAGAATTGGTCACAGAAACGGATTCCGTTGTAGCCAACTACTGAGACATCTTCAGGTACACGCAATCCACGTGCCTTTAATGCGGAGTAGCAGCCCAGAGCAATCAGATCATTTCCGGTAATTATCGCCGTAAATTCAACACCGCGATCGATGAGTTCGAGACAAGCTTGAGTCCCGAGGTCTTGAGTAAACCAATCAGTGAAGACCACAAGGTTCTGATCCACTGGAAGGCCTTCACTATGCATCCAGCCCAAGTAATGTTGGTAACGAAGGGCACCCGTGGATGCTCGCAGAGCGCCACCAACATGAGCGATATGCCTATGGCCCAAAGCTGCCAGGTGTCGGACCGCTTGTCCGATCCCCTGGTGATCATCGCTAGAGACACTCGAAACCAAGAAATCATCAGTCGTTCTATTTACCAGCACCGTCGGCATTTGAGCAGCGATCTCATCGAGCACTGGGTATTCTCGCTCGGCTGTCGCAAGAATTATCCCGTCGACCTGTCGGTCCATAAGAACCGCAAGCATGTCCCGTTCGCGATTTGGATCACGATCAGTGTTTGCCAGAATCAATGCATAACCCGCGCTACGAAGACCATCCTCAATCCCCCGCACAATCGGCGGAAAGAGAGGATTTGCCAGATCGGGGAGCATCATTCCCACCGTCATCGTGCGCTGATCTCGGAGCCCCCGAGCGAGTGGATTGACCCGGTACCCCATCTCTTCGGCAGTCGAAAGAACTCGTGCCAGAGTGTCAGGGCGGACCAGACCCCGTGTCGAGGGACGGAGGGCGCGAGAGGCAGTTGATGGATCAACTTGCGCTTTTCGCGCGACGTCGCGAAGTGTTACCGCACGTCGGTATTTGCCCGTGGGCCGGTTCTCGGAAATAGATTCCGAGACCGACCCCCCCACGGGCTGACTAACGAGTAGCGGTGCACTCAGTTTCTGGCTGATCTTTCTTACCTCTTCACTCATCGGGGCTCCCTCCCTGGCAGTGCTACTGCCGGGAGCCAAACGTTACGCGGTACGGTGCAAACGCGTAAGAACGAACTCGCGGTGATTGAGTAACTCTGCAGCCGTCAAACGCCCCGAGGCTGTTGCTTGGATGAGGTCGATAAGATGTTCACCGGCTTCTGCCAAGGTCTCTTCCAAACGAATCGTCGCTGATACGTCTAGATCGATGTGCTCTTCCATGCCGGCAACAGTCCGCGGATTAGCCGTGAGT
Source organism: Candidatus Nanopelagicaceae bacterium (assembly GCA_036382195.1). Taxonomy (GTDB): domain Bacteria; phylum Actinomycetota; class Actinomycetes; order Nanopelagicales; family Nanopelagicaceae; genus QYPT01. Next base: position 11,485 of record DASVIG010000121.1, on the reverse strand, counting down.
TTGATGACCGGAACGATTGGGTTACCAATAATGTTTCCTTGTCCGGTTGTGAACAGGTGAACGGCGGCACCACCAGCGGCAAACAAGGTCACAGATTCGGCAGCTGCCGAAGAAGTGTCCATGAAAAAGAGACCGTGAGCCGTAGGCGCCTCACCCATTTCCAAAACTCCATCAATCTGCGCCTTACCGATCTTCTGAATATTGCCCAAAGCTTTCTCTTCAATTGTGCTCAGACCACCAGCAATATTTCCCTCTGTTGGTTGAGAACCCATGAGATCGGCCTGTTGGGCCAGAATGACATCCGTATGTTCCTTGAACAATCTCTCAAACTTTGCCCTTTGCACAGGGTCAGAGATACGTGCGGCAACGATATCTTCTCCGCCAGTGAGTTCAGAGGTCTCACCAAATAGATACGTCCCGCCAGATTCCCGCACTCGTTCGGCAACTTTGCCAAGCGTGGGATTGGAACCAAGGCCAGATGTCGTATCTGACTCTCCGCACTTGGAACTGATTACCAGGTCGGTCATCGGCAACTCTTCACGTTGCAGTTCTGATGCATTTTGCAATAGCGTCATGGCTGCGCGAGCGGCTTTTTGAATTGTCTTCAAATCGCCAGTTCCTTCAATATGGAACTGCGCAACTGGCTTCCCACTTGCAGCAATTGCATCGGCAACTCGAGCTGTCCATTTTGGTTCAATTCCGATTACAACGACCGCCGCAACATTTGGATTCAAACCGGTGCCGATGAGAGTAAGAAAGTGAAGGTCGAGATCGGGGCCGAATTGAATACGACCGTAAGGATGTGAGAGCGCCATGACGCCAGGTACTAACGCAGCAACTCCCTCACACGCAGCGTTTGAAATATCATCAATTGGCAGAATAATTACATGGTTACGAACGCCGACGCGGCCATCTGCACGGCGGTATCCAAAAAAAGTTCGGTTGAGCATCAATACCACCTCTTACCCTTCAAATTGTGAACGTGAACCGCTTGTCCCACGGCAATGTCTTGTGTGGCCGCCCCAATTGTGACGCCGTATTCAATAACGTCTTCCCCGGAGGAGATAGCACGAGTTGCTAACTTGTGACCAAGAGGCACGGCTTCCAACATTGAAATGTGCATCTCTTCTGGTTGATCGCGATATCGACCCAGTACTTCGGATCCAGCGGCGATATCTTCAACCGCCACCCCCACGTTGTCTGATTCGTGGTGAAGCAGAAAACTCAATTGCATCAAATACTCCTTCGTTTAGTGGTATAGAAATGTGCTGGAAAACTTTTTGGAGACCCTGCCCGACGCAGTGTCCAACTCTCATCGGGCAGGGTTCCCCCCGTTTGGATTACTCCTTAACGCGCCCTAGTTTGGCTAGAACTGCGTTAATGTAAGTCGCGTCAACAATCTGGCTATAGGTAGGCAGCTTGTCGATTTCCTTGAACGAGAGCATCTGTCCAGCGGTGTACGCGACCGAAGCTGGATCCATGCCGTCGTTCAATGTCCAACCATGTCCCTTTTGTAGGAAGTCATAGGCGTAAGAAACAGCGGCCTTATCTTCACCAGACGTCTTTGTTCCGATTCTGATAACGGCAGCGCGGTTCTTCACATCGGTCATCCAGCGGTCTGCCTGCACCATTGCGGTCAGGAATCGCTCGACCACGCTAACGTGAGATTTGGCGTATGAGTCAAGAACTGCAACTCCGCCGTACCACCAGTTTGGCATAGTCAAATATTCGCTCTGTAGAACGTGGACCTTTGCTCCTGAGTGAAGAACTACGTAAGCATCATCGGCGTGGAACACAGCTGCTTTGATACGTCCGTTGACAAGGTTTGGTACAAACTGTGAACGTGGCATGTTAACCAACTTCAAAGAATCTACTGAAACTCCATCAGCCTTAACGCAGGCATAAACCTGAGTGTAGGAGAATCCGCCGGTGCCGGTGCTTCCGACATATTGACCAACGAGATCTTTAGCAGACTTGACATCTGATGTTGCAATGCACTGTGTGTCAAGGCGAGGTGCGTATGACCAAATTGTGTGAATCGGTGATCCCGCAGCTGCCGAGGAAATTCCATCAGTCGCTGAGCTGAAGCCGAAGTCAATTGAGCCAGAGGCTGTTCCCAATTCTGTCTCTAGCCCGTTGGGCATAGCAAGGAATTTAACGTTGAGGTGCTGCTTGGCAAAGTAGCCACGTGCTTGGGCCACGTAAGGTGCCATGAAGACCATCTTGGGTGGGCTCAACGCAATTCCGACAACAATGTTGTCGTACTTCGTTGTGGCCTTTGAGGCTGCTGTTGAAGACGCGATTACTGACGGTGAGAGGGTTGTGAGCACCAAGGCGGCAGCCACAAGCCCTACGCGATGTACCCGTGTCGAACGTATCGCGGTTAGAAGTTTTGAAGCCTTCATGTTGCGGTTCTCCTTATTTTTAGTGTGTGGGTTGAGAAAAAGGGAAGGGGCACTGCCGTTCCTTTGAGAATTGCTAGTCATTGGCTTGCGCAAACCAAGGCGTCAACTTTCTTTGCAAGATTCCCATGAGGGTTCTGAAGGTGACTCCCAGCGCCATGATGATCAAGATGATCGCCAGAGCTTTTGAGGTGTGATACGCATTGGCTTGGGTTGTTAGTACTGCTCCCAAGCCGCTGAGGGCGGTAGATATTTCTGCGATAAACATGCCGACTAGCCCCATCGCGACGCCCTGGCTCACCCCTGTGATGATGAAAGGAACCGCACTCGGCAATACGATGTGACGCCAAACTTGAGGGCGTGTGGCACAGAAGGACTTGCCAACCTCAAGTAGGCCTTTATCAACGTGACGGACTCCGTTGTAGACCGTGATACTGACCGGGAAGATAACGAAGAGAGTCGTGATGACCAACTGTGCCGGTGTTCCAAATCCAAGCCACAAGGTAAGAAGGGGAACGATCGTCACCATAGGTGTGGCATACAGGGCAAAAACATAAATACCAACCGCCGCGTCAAAACCGCGGAAGACGCCCATTAACATTCCCAATGTAATTCCTATGAGCGTGCCAACAATCAAACCAATCATGAAAGTCTGCACGCTTATCCAGAGTGCGGCAACCAGATTATCGTGCGCAAACATCGAGTACATGTCATGGAAGACTTTGGTTAAAGGCGAAAAAGTAATTTGCAGAGTATGCGATCCATAAATCTGCCAAGCAACCGCAATGATGAGAAGAGAAGATATACGAATGCCGTTGCGCTTTATTTTGCCACGACGCTCCCTTGTGTGACGCTCGGCCGTTACTTTGACGGCGATCGCATTCATTTCCTCTTGGGTCAGAGTTGACTTACCATTCATTTCAGACATCGCTGGGTTCCTTCCAACTAAGGAGGTCTCTGACCTGCTCGCGCAATACGGGGTAGATCGGACTTCTTCGAACTGATTCCACGGTGCGAGGACGAGGAATTTCAACCGGGATCACGCCCACTATCTGTCCGGGACGGGCGCTCATCACGACGATGCGGTCGGCCAGCGTGATGGCCTCATCAATACTGTGGGTGATGAAAACAGCTGTCTGACGCAGTTCGCTCCAAATTCGTAGCAATTCTTCTTGCAGGGTTTCTCGGGTCTGGGCATCGACCGCCCCAAATGGTTCATCCAGAAGGAGAACATTGGGCTTGATGACGACCGCCCTTGCCAGACCGACTCGCTGGCGCATGCCGCCCGAGAGTTGACCTGGGTAGCGATTTTCAAAACCTTCCAGGCCTACCAGTTTGACTGCCCATTCAACCCGTTCTCTAATTTCAGTTTTGCCCACGTGTGCCAATTCCAGAGGAAATGAGATGTTGCGGGCGACGGTTTTCCAGGGGAATAGGTCGAACTGCTGGAAAACCATTGCCATATCTCGACGCGATCCCGTTACCGGGGTCCCATCGACCAAAATCCGCCCGGAATCGATATCGGCTAAGCCGTTCATCATCCGAAGGAGCGTCGTCTTGCCCGACCCACTCGGACCGACGACGCAGATAAATTCATTGCGGGCAACGTCCAGGGTGACGTCCCGTAGGACGTTCAGCTCCCCGAACCACTTGCAGACATGCTCGATTCGGAGGGCAATGGGATCCTTTGACGGATCTACCGCCACATTCGGTGCTACCAAGCCTTGCTTTCCGAACGTTGACACGAACACCACCCTTTCGGATTCTCGTCTGAATCCAAGATCGTTGTACAATCGTTTGCAGAAGCGATTTCTACTCTCCTTCAATAAAGGGTGTCAAGGGATGGGGCGGTCTGCTCTATAACGCTTTCTTTATAATTGAAACCACGCTCAATTCCTAGAATGGCTCCCCCTACCGGGAGTGAGAGGCAGCACTCAACGAGTGGTGCTGATGCGACAGCGAGAGATAAAACGATTTATTACCGAGATATGCGCCAACGATTGCAGGCCCGAGGGATAGCCGCTCGGATCATAATCGCAGCCCGAAAAAGAGATTCCTAAATCACGAGGTAACGGCTCATATCTAGTTAAGCAATAACAAATCTAAGGCCAATCAGAAGAAGTAGGACCCCGAATCCCCGCGAAACCCAGGTATTGCCAATACCGATCCCAATATGCGCTCCCACGTATGCCATAACAAAAATTCCAAATCCCATGGCAACTGCAACCCGAAAATCTACATCTCCGGCCTTTGCGTATTTCCAGACAGCCAATATTCCTACGGGCAATAGCATCGCAGCCAGTGAGGTGCCCACGGCTTTAGACGGGGCAAATTTCAAAAAGAAGATAAGCATTGGGACGATAAGGACGCCGCCGCCGATACCAAAAATCCCCGAAAGAATCCCTACTACTGCTCCAATAAGTAGGCCAATGACAAGCGAGACGATGAGAGACATTTGTACACCTAACTAGTCGGCAGGGAATTTAGTCTTATCGCAGTAGCCGAGTGTAAAGCATTGGATTTGATATGTAAGGGGGAAATTTACCTACTTTGTAGTAAGAGGAATATGTACTGCAGCAAGTGCGCTCTTCCGAGCTGACTGTGCATTCGCAAGAGCGATCTTGTAGGCGTGGGAAATGCTCTTGTAGAAATCTTGAAAATTCTCACTAGCGGATTTGATGGCAGATTTATCCTTGCCAGCGTCAACAATCGCCTGATCCCGAATTGCTTTCGCATCTGCGACCGCGCGGTCAAACCCCTCTCGCGCATTAGAACGGGCCAATGCAAAAGCGGCATTCGCAGCGGAAAGTGCCTCCTTTTGCGGCTTTGTTAGGTTCCCTAAACCTGTGGAACGAGGGTGAGATCGCTGAGTTGGAATTGCGGTTGGTGATGGCGTTGCTTGCGCCACGATGGGACAAAGAATCGAAAGAGATGCAACTGCAATGCTGACATAGGCGATCCGTCTTGCCAGCATGATTACTCCCTCGAAAAAAATTCCCAACCCATGACCCATTATGCTCATTTTATGGAGAGACGGCCCGTGGGTAAAGCACTCGCTCTCGTCTTCATTCTCTTAATCCAGCCCTTCCTCCTCAATCCAGCACCCGCACAAGCCTCCATAGGCGGCAAAATCCTTCACCTGAGAATTGCCAGCCCCGAGAGTGATTACCCCATTCGTGATGTGTACGTCTGGACTCCCCCACTGGGAAAGTTGAACCGTTCGTCTCTGCCGGTCGTCTATATGTTGCATGGTTGGCCCGGGTCGCCATCGTCGATGATTTCAGGGGTCGTAAAGCCATTGATAAGTGCATTTGCCAGGGGCGTAAAACCCTTTATCGCGGTCTTCCCGGATGGAAATGCCAAGACCCATGCCGATTCTGAGTGGGCAGACTCCTATGACAAGAAGGCGATGATCGAAACATGGATCACCACCAGAGTGATTCCCGTCGTCGAATCAGATCGCCGCCGTTCAAATAAGGAGCGTGCAATCGTCGGATTTTCGATGGGGGGCTATGGGGCGGCAATTATTGGCCTGCACCACCCAGAACTTTTTTCGCAGATCGCAACGATGGCTGGGTACTTCGTCGTTGATGATTTAACAGATGCATTTGGCACGACCAAGAAGATTGCTATCCAAACGCCTTCAACCTATTTAACACGCGCCCACGAATCCTCATGGTTCCTTAGTGAAGCCAAGGACGATTACACACCTCTAATTCGTGGACAAGCTGCTGACTGGGCCGTCAAGCTGAAAATAGCGAAGGCAAATTATGTTCTAAAACCTGGCAGTGGCGGGCACAGTTTCATCTTCGTGGGCGCTGAAATTCCCCTGATTGCCAAATGGTTTACTTGGCCAAGGCTCCCCGTTCCACTTCAACGGCCGTATTGATTTTCGCCATCGCTCGGAGTCGCGAGAAGTATGAGGTTGTAAATCGGCACGAGAAGGAACCATCCGGACTTTCCTGTGTCATGCATGCGCCGGACACCCACAGCCGTCATCGGGCAAACAAATCCGGCGACCACAAGATACATAGGAACTTGCGATGAGGAAAAGAGGGTGATGAACTGCAGGATGTTATAGAACAGATAGAAATACCAGTACTCACTTCGTGTAGCCCTGCCAGTGAATACCGCGTACTTCTCTAAACAAACTGACACTGCCTTTTGCATCTTCCCTCTTTCTCGGACTGCCTCGCACGATTCTTGAATTGCCGACTAAGGTTTGGAAATCACCTTTGCCAATTGCTTCTCCAAGGTTAAAGCAAAAGTTGCCGTTAAATGACCTCCATCGACGTACATCAGAGTATTCCCCACAATCGGGACACAGGGATTCGTCGGGCAAATCCAGAGAGTGGGATCAATCCACGAAATCTTCTCACTATCCGCAACACCCTTTTCGATCGCGAGCCACGTGGTTGAAACGGCATCTTTGACAGGCGTGCCACACTCTAAAACACTTGTGCGATTCACGGATAGGCACATCGCGGGATTGTCAATCGAAGTTGGCGTGTCACTCAAAAGATAAACGTGTTTGGAAGCCAACTTGAGTCGGTCGATTGTGCGTTTCATTCCAGCCTGCCAAGCAGCCGCACGTGCATCACCCTTGAGGACACTCTTGTCGGCACCGATTGTTGCGAAACCACGGGTTCCACTGACAATGACAATCGCAGGATGCAACTTCACAATCTGCTTCAATGTGTTGTTCCGCCATATTGCGCAGTTAGTCATCAACTTATTCGTGGTGCTATTCCACGCCGGAATATCAGAGGGCCAGCACGAGGACATCGTCAGGGAATAGAAACGCCACTTCTTGAGTTTGGCCAACTGCTCAACCGCGGGAAACCACGAGAGGGCGTGGCTATCGCCAAAGAGGACAATCGTCGTCTTGGATGTCAGATTTCCATAAAGGCATTTTGCCTTGGACGCGATCAGGTTCTGTTGCACATGGCAACGGTCAAAATATGGCTTAGGCCGATCTTTCTGAACATTCGCCAAGGCTGGCTTGAGATTTGTTGGAACCGCACGATCGATCGTCGGTGGAAGTACCAACGGAGGTAATACTGGAATTGTCGACGAAGGCGACGGGGTTGCGGAGACCGTCCCGGATGGAGAAGGCGAGGCAGATGGCGTTCCTGTCGGAGTTGCGGTGGGAGTGGGTGACGGAAGTGCCGAAGGTGTTGAAGAAACAGTTCCGGCCGCTAAAACTGAAGGCGACGGAGCAACTAAAAGAAGCGGAAGAGTAAACATCAGCCCGGTGAGCATAAATCTTTGTCGGAGCACTGGTCATTGTTACATCTTCAAGGCATAGGCTGCAATCTCAATCAATTTCCTTGCACGAGACAATTTGATTCTCAGAAAGCCCTGATGGGCCGCACAGAATTAGGGATCCCCTTAAATCGAAGATACTCATTGTCGGTCTTGAAATAATGGACCCACGCCCCGTTGGCATCATTTTCAGATGATGACCAATAAACCCCCACGCCGAACCCGCCAATTACGGCACGGTTGACATACATGGCGTGTAACTCGTTTCGCGATGGCAAAAACCAATCACTCTTCCGGCCTCCGTGGTAAGAGTGAGCCAAGACCCCGGCACCAGAGGAACAACCAGGGATCTGAAGCAAGTTGGTATTGGCGAAACCTTTCCCTATCGCCACCCCAATGAAAGAACGTGAGGCGATTGAAGCAGAGAAAAACAGATTGAAGACGTTGCACCATGGCACCTTCGGGTCCTGAACGCCGCCAGCCCAACGAACCGGAGCGGCTTCCAGGCATTGTCCCCATTTTTGTCGCTTGCCGGCGTCATAGAAAATCGTTCCTCCTCCTGGACCAGTTTGACCAATGACACAAGGGGTGACTGGCTTTACTGCAGCAGTCGCGCCCGGAATGGCAAACAGAATAAAGATGAATCCAGAAAGGGAAAATATCAAGGACCTCCTTTTCATCTCATGATAGTAGCCCCAGGCCTGTAAAATTTTGGACAAGGGAACACATTTAATGGCAGGCTCTGTTCTTGAAAAGATCCGACATTAGAACGGATCGTTCTGATAGGAGAAGGTGATGGTTGTAACAAAGAAAGCTGCTCCTAAGCGTAAGAAGGCAGTCGTAAAGAAGGCTGCTCCTAAGCGTAAGAAGGCGGTCGCTAAAAAGATCACCCCCAAAGCTTGGATAGACGAAATTATTTCGGACACGAAGAATGCAACTCCCAAGCAATGGCTAGAGGAAGTTGTGGTTGAGTCAAAGAAAGTTGTAGTTAAAGGAAGAAAAGCCGCCGCCAAAAAAATAGCACCAAAACCTACGAAGGCAGCCGCCAAAAAAACTACAGTTAAGAAGGCTGCCGCCAAACCAAAAACGGTGAAGGCCAAGAAAGCGACGGCCAAGAAGGTTGCTCCCAAGAGCAAGAAAGTTGTCTCGCGTTAAATAAACTGTATTACTCAACTGCGACCCACGTGATTCTCAGAATCGCCTGGGTCGCAGTGATACAAGGCACATATCTGGTGTAATAAACGGTGCCAAGCAGGTTGATAGGAAAGCCACCGATTATCCACCAACTTTTGGCGATGCGTTCGCATCCAATTGAGGGTACCGTGAAGAAGTCAGTCAATTGATCTCACGCCAAAAGCGAGTTGGCCCACGGCAGAGCGAGAAGAAGTCGATTGAAATGAGATAGGTGCGGAGGCAGAGCCCACCGCTCAGTTTGAGAACTGGGTGGTGGGCCCGCACTTATTTTGGAAATTTAAAGATATCAATTAATCGGCTGAATCTGTCCATGAAAGAGCGCGAGTGCAAGGGCTTGATCAATCGCTGGGTCAAATATTTCCAGTTGGATATCTTGTCCTTTGATGCCCATATACACATTGGTCGGTCGGGTTTTCACATAGAACACTGAATTGCCATCTACATTCGTAAATCCCACATTTCCGGTTTGAGTACCGGCAGTCTGGGTGGCTAAGAACGCCCCTTTTAATGAATATGTCGCAATGATACGGAAGGTGCTTCCGGTAGTTGTGAGGCCTTTACCATTCGGTAGATAACGCACAAATGTTTGACCAGCTGCCCCAATGGTAAGAGCGTACTTATCCCCAACCACAGGTCCGGCCCAATATACGGTGAGGTGCTTAGATTTTACGATGTCTCGGAGTTCCCGTTCCGACATCGCATACTTGCCTTGGATTTTCTTCAAGTCATTGCCACTACTCATATTAGAAATCAGTACGTACCCCAAAGATCCCAGGACAATCACGCCAACAATTGTCGCACTAAGGAAAATCAGTCTCCGTTTTTTCACGCGCCGCTTCCCCTCTGGCGAGTTAGATTCTTGCGAACCGAGAGTTAGTGTACCCAAGGCTAATTAATTTTCTGGATTTGACCTTGGGTGGCTAATCCGAGGGCCAGTTTCGAGTTTGGATCATAAATTTCAATTTGGTAGCCAACACCTTTCAAACCCACAATGACGTTTGTCGGTTTACTTGTCGAAAAATAGGCCGAATTTCCGTCAGAAGTCATGAAGCCGAAGTTTCCAGGTTTCGCCCCAATCCTTTTAGTTACGGCTAGGGCATTGGACTTCCTGTAAGTAGCTATAACCCGAAAGTTGCCGCTTTTATCAGCTAAGCCTGTGCCGTTGGGGAGATATCGAAGGAATGACTGGCCGGCGGCAGCCACTGATATCAACGAATACTTGGCACCAGCCATCGGACCAGCCCAGTACACGGTGAGTTGCCTGGCGTTAACAACATCTCGCAATTCCTGTTCAGAAAGAGCAACTTGGCCAACAATTTTCAATGGGTCATTAGCATCACTGCCACCTGAGGGAGTGACTTGATGGCTTACCACCAACCCCAAAATAATTACGGCGATAAAACCTCCAGCGAGGAGGAGGATATTCTGTGCCTGGCTCTTGCCTTTTTTAGGTTGACCCTCAGGAAATTGCACTCCGCTCAAATCGAGGTCAGGGTTCGTTCCCTCTTGGTTATCGCCTTTGGTCACAGTGATTTGCCTTCCTGGCTGGCCATTTTTCAGATGAGGTAAGCGTAACGGTTGGAACCTAAAACGTACCGCTCAGCTAAAGTCACGTATATGTGTCAGATCTCAAATGGTCAAACCAAAGTTGCCAGCACGGAGATCGAACCGACAAAGGGTCTTCATGGGTAAAGAAAAAGAACTGATCCAGTGATCCCGAGTCAACGGAAGCCACATTATTATGGTGCGATCTTAATAATTTGAATTCCACTTGCAGTGGATGCCATAGGCGAGGGGACAGGGGTGGCGGTAGCGATATCCGGTACCGTCTTACCAATGTTTACCGCGTTGGTTCCTGTTGTCGAACCCTCCATGTGAATCACTTGCGTAGCGCTTAAAATGCAAATTGCAGATAAATGTATAGATATTGTTGATTTGAAGGAGGCATTGATAGCGGGAACATAACCCTCGCTCGACGACATAACATTGGACGAAGCCCCTGCGGCACCGCAAATCAGCATGGCAGTCGCGCTCAACGCCTTATTCGTCGTGGTGGCGACAAATGTCAGAACTCCGTCTACCAAGTAAGTTCCGGCACCAGGCGTCAAAGACGGCCCCGTGGTGCTAGCCGCACCCGAAATCAAGGGAATGTCGGTCCCGACGTAATTCGAGTTGGGGGAAACGACAAGAAGATTTGGACCGGGAGGACCGGAGGGACCCACCAGGGAGGCAGTGCTACCCCAGGCTGTTGAAGACACCAGAGTGGTAGCGGGCCCATAGAGAATGTGGCTGGTGGTATCTAAGTAGAAATCACCCACGGCAAGTGGGGTGTATGTGTTAACAGGCGTTCCTGGACCGCTGCGAATGGCCAGTCCGTTAGTTCCGGCAGACCCCGATGCTCCAGGGGAACCACTTGCTCCAGATGGACCAGATGGACCGACCAAGGTGGCGCTGGGGTTGCTCGTCCAGCTGTTAGATGCCTTGGGTCCAAAGAGAACATGGGATGTGGTGTTGAGGTAGAAGTCGCCATCGACGCCTTGGCCGACAGGATCAGAGCCGCCACTTAAGACAGTAAATCCGTTGGTTCCGTTGGTGCCGTTGGTGCCGTTGGTTCCGTTGGTGCC